>JAILMH010000010.1 GCA_024692715.1 Lachnospiraceae bacterium | reverse complement strand
AGAGAAGTGAGCGCTGAAGAATAGTCACTGTTTTCTATCGACTTCATCGCTGTATCAAGATTTTTATTTGATGTGCCAATGGCACAGCCTGTAAGCCCCATTGCGCACATTGTCAGCACCGCCAGTGCCGCAAATTTCATTTTCATCATAACTCGTTATCCATCTCCGCAAGTTTTTCTGCCTGCTCAGTTTCAGTAAGAGCATCTATGACTCCATCAAGATCCCCATCCATCACCTTATCCAACGAATAGATAGTAAGATTGATTCTGTGATCTGTCAAACGTGACTGAGGGAAATTATAGGTTCTGACCTTTTCAGATCTGTCACCTGTTCCGACCTGGCTTTTTCTAAGCGAGGCCTCTTCCTCATGAAGTCTTGTCTTTTCCAGAAAATACAGCTTTGCACGAAGCACCTGAAATGCCTTCGCCTTATTTTGAAGCTGCGATTTCTCATCCTGGCAGGAAATAACGATTCCTGTCGGGATATGCGTAAGCCGGACTGCAGAATCCGTAGTATTTACACACTGTCCGCCATTTCCTGAAGCACGGAAGATATCTATCCTGCAATCCTTCGGATCGATATTTACCTCTACTTCTGTAGCTTCCGGCATGATTGCCACGGTAACTGTAGAAGTATGTATTCTTCCTCCCGATTCTGTGGCAGGTACTCTCTGTACTCTGTGAACACCACTTTCATACTTAAGATGTGCATAAGCTCCGACTCCGGTAACTGTGAAACTTACATATTTCATTCCGCCAATACCGATAGATTCAACATCTGTTGTCTGCACCTTATAATTATGACGTTCTGCATATCTTACATACATTCTGTAAAGCTGTGCCGCGAAAAGAGCTGCCTCATCGCCGCCTGCACCGGCTCTGATCTCAACTATTACGTTGCGGTCATCATCTGCATCCTTGGGGATCAGTAAAAGCTTAAGATTACGCACAAGCTCCTCTTCAGAATCTTTAGCTTCTTTAAGCTCTTCTTTGGCCATTTCTCTAAGCTCCGGATCATCCTCACCATTTAATATCTCAGAAGCCTCTGCCTTAGCCTCTTCATTTTTTTTATACTTAAGATAAGCCTCAACAACAGGAGTGAGCGAGGAATGCTCCTTCATGAGCTCCATATATTTATTGGAATCTGCGGCAGTCGCCGGATCAGCCAGCAGCCGATTCAGTTCCTCATATTTCATTACCGTGTCTTCCAGTTTTTCGAACATTTAACAACCCTTTCATTTCCTGCATAATCTTTAAGGACTTCCACATCTATAAAGCCCGCTTCTTCAAACAATGCCTTAACAGCATCTCCCTGATCGTAACCGATCTCGACAAATACCTTTCCTTCCGGAACAAGATATTTTCCAGCCTCATTCGCAATAATACGATAGAATTCGAGCCCGTCTTTGCCTCCGTCGAGAGCAAGACGCGGATCATGGTCCCGTACTTCGCTCATAAGCCCTTCGATATCGTCAGAAGGGATATATGGCGGATTTGAAACGATGTAGTCGAACTCACCTGTGATATTTTCGAACATGCTGCTCTTAATTATCTCAGGAGAAACGCCGAGTTTTTCAGCATTTCTCTTTGTCAGAGCAAGAGCGTCATCTGAAATATCTGCTGCCGTACCAACTATATCATTTTTATATTTCATTAATGATAACAAAATACAGCCAGAACCTGTACACATATCAAGGATCCTGGAACCATCTTCAACATAGCGCATAGCCTCTTCCACCAGAAATTCCGTATCAAATCTCGGAATCAGCACGTTTGGAGCCGTTTCAAACTCAAGTCCCATAAAATCAGCTTTTTTCGTAATATGCTGAAGCGGAATATGTGAAGCTCTCTTTTCTATCAGTTCGTCGTATTCTGCATATATATCATCTTCTATCATGTCCGAGCCATGGACAAGTAAAAAGGTACGGTCCTTTCCTGACACAAACTCAAGAAGGAGGCGTGCATCCACATCACTGTCCTGTACACCTGCATCCTTAAGTTTTTTTATACCCTCTCTATAAGCTTCTTCAAATGTCATTATATCTATTACCTATTCTTTATTTCTCAAATTGCCTCTGCCTGTCTGTCCGGAAAATTCTCTTCAAGATATTTTCTCCAGTCATATATAGCCTCGACCGAAGCAATACCGACTTCAATCATTTTATCATCCGGCTCCGCAGTTGTCAGCTTCTGCATCATAAGTCCAGGAACAGAAAGCATTCTCACAAAGCGGTTATTACTTGTTCCGGCAAGTCGGATAAATTCAAAAGAAATTCCCGCTATCACCGGAATGAGCACGATTCGAAGAACTACCTTCATCAATGGATTAGAAACCTGGATCACTGCAAATAGCAGGATAGAAATGACCATAACATATAAAAGGAAGCTCGTACCGCATCTTCTGTGCTCTCTCGAAGCAGCTCTTACATTTTCCACTGTGAGATCATGGCCTGTCTCGATACAGTTGATACATTTATGCTCCGCACCATGATACATGAAAACCCTCTTGATATCTTCCATCTTTGAAATTGCCAGAATATAGCATACAAAGAGCGCCATTCGGATGACACCTTCAACAAGGGCCAGCAGATGCGGCTCAGTTATCCATTTCTTAAACAATAATGACGCAAAGTAGGGAAGTACCATAAAAAGACCGATAGCAAGCATCATAGCCACCGCCATGATAACTCCGCTCATCACAGAATCTCCTGCTGTCTTTTCCTCCTTCGCACCATTTTCATCTTCCATATAGAAATCACTGGAAAGATTCAGTGTTTTCATACCAAGTACAAGGGAATCTACAAATGAAAACACACCTCTGATAAAAGGCATTTTATATACCGCTTTAGGGCCGACTCCTTTATATTCGTCCTTTACAACGGCAATTTCTCCGTTAGGTCTGCGAACTGCGACAGCAAATTTTTCCATGTTGCGCATCATAACGCCTTCCATTACTGCCTGTCCGCCTATTCCTGAATATTTAGCGCTGCACTGTTTAGTATTGCTCATTAATACTCCTTATAAATATCTATTTAAAAGATAAACCGCCTGAGCCCTCATGAGCCCAAGCGGTTTCGCTAATGAGTGACTCAATAAAATCACTTCATTAATTACTTATTCATGCCGTACTTCTTGTTGAATCTCTCGATACGTCCATCAGTACGGAGAGCCTTCTGCTGTCCTGTGTAGAACGGATGGCACTTAGAACAAATTTCTACGTGAATCTCAGGCTTTGTAGAACCAGTAACGAATGTGTTACCGCAGTTGCATGTTACAGTTGCCTGATAATATTTTGGCTGGATTTCTTCTCTCATTTTGTGTTCCCTTTCCCGCCGTAGATTTCTAACCCGCGGCTCTATCAAAATAAAATTTTCGGTGATTTAAGCATAGAATCACCAACAGCTTTTCAATTTTATCACGATTCTTTAAGCCATGCAAGGTCTTTCAGTAATTATCAAGAAAAGATTCTTTTTCTCCATTCCTCATATAGCCTATAAGCGTGTCTACATGGACATTCTCCATACTTCTAAAGATATTTGACTCAACAAACTGATTGGTCTCCTTCAACCCTTCTACCAGCTTCTTGGTATTCTCGATCAATTCCGACACGATGTGGCGGGGTGCATTGATCCCACTTGAAAAAGCCCATTTATCAATAAATTCATCTCTTATTAAATAAAGCGGTCTTATCACTTCGCCATCCTCTTCCGTGCATCTTGGCATTATAGAGGAAACTCTTCCCTCATATATCATCCCTGAAAGTATAGATGCGATGACATCATCATGGCTTTCAACCCCGGCAGTTTTATTGCACTCAGCTCTTTCTGAAGTATCCGGTTCCAGAATTATCCCGAGGCTTTCAGCCATTTTTACGGTTTCTTCACTTTTATCCTTCAGAAAATATTTCACCTTGAAATTATTTGTCCCATGCATCTGCATCTCATGAAAAAGCTTTGCCGTCAAAAAGGCATTACTGCTTCCATCTATGTCAAGTGCTATCACATCTCCATCATCGAGAAGCCCGTAGTGCTTTACCGCTTTTACATATTTTGTCCAGAGTTCCTTTCTCTGGCTCTTGATTATCGCTCTTTCAGCATTTATCTGTATCTCTGTCTTTTCCTTATTCACTTATATCAAGCCTCATATTTTCTATATATCTTTCATTAAACTCAGAAATTTCTGCAAGCTCGAAGCTTTCTGCTTTCGCCGCAGTCTCTCCGAATTCTGCTGCCGGCCAGCTAGAGAGAGCATCCACAGCACCCTTAAGAGAGCTGTTTCCCACAGCTTTCATTTTTTTCTTAAGTTCTGCCGGCAAAAGTCCTATCCCCGCTGCCTTCTCTAAGTCAAGGAAAAAGCCGAAGCCCCCGGCTATATAAATATCTGCAAGCTCCTCCGCCTTTAACCCGGCCTTCATGAGCAAAATTTCAAAGCCCGTCCTTATCGCAGCTTTCGCCAGCAAGAATTCCTGGATATCGCCCTGGGTTATATAAATATCCCTTGCTCCGAAGCTCAGCGGATATCCCTTTGAGTACTCGTCTGCAAAAATCCCGTTTCGATCTATTATATCGTTTTTTCGCAATTCGTAAACAGCCTCAACGAGACCGGAGCCACAGATTCCCTTTGCTTCGCCACCACCTATGGTTTGGACAGCGCATTTCCCATTTTCAAAATTTACATGACTGATCGCACCGCTGACTCCGGGCATTCCATAGCGAAGATTTCCTCCTTCAAACGCAGGGCCCGCTGCCGTAGAAGTCACCCAAAGCTTTTCAGAATTTCCGACGACCATTTCTCCATTGGTTCCAAGATCTATCAGAGCCCGCATACTTTCAGACTTTGCAATGCCAGTATTCTCTGCCCCGGAAACTATGTCCGCTCCGACAAAAGCACTTACTCCGGGAAGTATCATCACTTCTGCATCGCTTTCAGAAGAATTAAAAACTTCGTTAAAGGAAAATATTCCGCCCTCGATCCTAAACGGAGAAAAAGGATATGCCGCAAGACCATCTGCAGGCCATCCCATAAGCAGCTGAAGCATTGTGGTATTTCCCGAAATGACAATTTTTTTTAATGTCCCAAGTCCGCTGCCGGTCTTTTCCATAAGAAGCCCGGCTTCATTGAGAATATCCTTCTGAACTGTGCTTCTGAGCAGCATAGCCCTCCCTGAGACTGCTGCATCTATTCTCGAGATCACATCAGCACCAAAGCTCCGTTGATGATTGATGCAGCTCTCTGACCCGACTATCCTTCCGTCAGAAATATCCACTACAGCCAGGGCTATAGTCGTTGTCCCAAGATCTATCGCAAGCCCGGGCAGCCTGATATCAGCTTTACTTTCATATTCCGCAGATACGGCCTGCATGTTCTCCTCTGAAAGCTCCGGGAAGGCCTCTATATCCCTTTCCAGAATATAATCACATGCCAGAAAGCTTTCACCGTCGACATTAACTCTGCACTTTCCACAGGTCCCGTTTCCGCCGCACGGCGCAGAAATAAACACCCCGTTATCTCTTAAAGTATCAAGAAGTCTCCGACCCTTTTTTCCCTTTATGACCCGTTCTTTATTCCATTTTATTTCGACATCTTCACGTTCCATTACGATATGCGCATTCCTTCAATGTACAATTATTGCATGAATGATGGATCACCATTTTTTCTGTATCTTTAGTCAGTACCAGTGCACAGGCATAGCTTTTGACCGGTTCAAGCATATCACCTTCAGTCAGTGTTATTCCTAAATTTTCCCGTGCCTTTAGCCTGAAGGAGATCAGCTTATGCAAAGATAAACTGTAATCCTTCGGTGCATCAAATATTCCCTCTATTCCAATATTATTTATTCTTGCATATTTTTCAATATCCTTAAATGCTTCTTTTTCACACGAAAAAAGGCATTCATCCGCAATTCCGCTGATGATCATGCCCTTAATATATTCGCCCTCATCCATATATTTTTCAGCCAGATCACTTATTCTACGACCTGCTGTTATCATAAAGAAGATCAGATCTTTGCCATATAAGATTCCGGACTTTGGAAAATCTGCAGGTATCGCAGCCCTTATGGCTCCGGCTTTTATATCAAGAGTCTCCAATGCTTCATCTCTGACTTCAGCAAAGGTTCTCACAAACTCATCATATGAGGGATCTGTCTTTTTACATCCTATCATAGCAAGAACCGTACTGCACACGGCAGACGGTTCTTTATAGCTCCATATTCTCATTTTAATTAGATTTCCCTGAGTGTTCTGATAGCCATGTCTGCAATTATCACATCACTATTTTCAATCAGGAACTGCCTTGCTGCGGGTCTTAATGTAACGACCTCACCGAATTCACATGCTATGTTCATTATGCTTTCGTACATATTGTCCGGAAGAACACTGTGCAGAACAAACATGTAATAGGCTTCGTCCTGAACGAACTTATATAGCCTGCTGACTATCTTTCTTTTTACTGTACATGCCTTAGCATATCCAATACAATCCTCAAGTGTCTCAAACCTGATAACAAAGGATTTATTTACTCTCTCTTTTATCTGCGAAATAATATCCTTGTTTTCTTCATCTTCTTCCTGCTCATCAAGCTCCGTCCTGAGCCTGCGTATCTCACTCAATGCTTCAGTTGATCCTCCACCGTCGAGTTTAAGCTGTTCTTCCATCATATCGAGCAACTCTCTCTTCATCGATATCGGAAGTTCCGGGATCTTATCCTTCTGGTTTTGAACCACCTCATTGATCCTGTCCTTAAGCTGTGCCGCTTTTTTAGGATCTCCTCCTGTTACGTGCTTGAGTGCATCCTCAAGGTCAGCTTCATGAAAAACGATAGAAATACTTCTGTCTTCCAGTACACTGATCTGCGCAGATGCCATACGAATTCCGTCTTCTCTGATAATCCCCAGCTTTAAGGCTGCCTGGTCCATGATCTGTCTGAAAAACCTTTTGGTGGCTTCTGTCTTTGCCATGATATCATCCAGATTTAGACCATTATCGAAAAGCTCCTGTTCAGTAAGGACGCATCTGATGTCTGTTTTGTTAAGTTTAGTAAATTTCATCGGCAGCTTCCTCTCCGTAAAAAAACTACAATTACGGTTACATACAACCTTTATAAGCCGCATAAAATGCTGTACTTCGTGATTTAAGTATACCATAGTGAATTATAATAAAACAACGTTTCAAATGTTCTATGTTCAATCCATGAGGGCATTTTGATGAAACTTTCCCTTTTTTTAATTTTTTCTACATTTATTTTTTAGAATGGTCATCATGATATCATAATTTTCCGGCCTGTGCGGCCAGGTACAGTCTATACAGTTTTTGATCTTATATCCATCTCTTTCGATCCACGTATGACTTCCGGGACAAGAATCTAAAAAATACAATGGGCAATAACAAAATAAACAGTTGAAATCTCCCTCCAGCTTATGGCAGGGAAAAAACTTACAATCTCTGTTCTCGAAAAATTTACTCGAGTTTTTCACTATCAAACCTCCGGCACTTACGGATGAAATTTTCCGCATAGGACGGACATGATGAATAATAAAGATGAGGCCAGCCCCACCAGTGATAATCATCTACAAAAACACAATCCCAGGTCTTTGCCCTGATCGGCTTATATGCAACACAGTCTCCGCCATTTTCCGTTCCATTATAATAATGGAACTCATGTCCGCGTATCGCACGACCGTTTCCAAGGAATGAATCCTCTTTTTCTGAAACGCTCATATAACCGAACCGTACTAAATGCCCTGTATTAAAGAACTTTGAATGTACAGCTCCGACCATCGGATACTCTTTTCCGTCCTCTGCTTCAATAGAATCCCCCAGATACATGAAGCCGCCGCATTCAGCGATAGTAGGCATATTCGCAGCTATAGCCCTTCTTATGGAATCCATCATGCTCGTATTTTCAGAAAGCTGCTTCGCATAAAGCTCTGGATAACCTCCGTAAAAGATAAGGCCCTGCAGCCCCTTAGGTATCTCTTTATCATGCAGTGGAGAAAACGGAACAAGCTTACAGCCAAAATCTCTCAGTATATTAAGGTTATCCTCGTAATAAAATCTGAATACCTCATCCGCTGCGATACCGACTGAGACCAGCTCTTTTGTAGGTACTCTGTGGCGAAGAGTTTCCCAGTTGACATCCTCGGCTTCCTGTGCGATCTCAAGAAGCTTTTCAAAGTTTATATTCCTTGCAAGATTTCCCGCTGCCATATTCAGTTTGAGATTCAGATCTTTGATCTCATCCGGCATGACAAGGCCAAGGTGTCTTGTATCGAATTTAAGATTTTTATCATATGGAAAATATCCAATGACCGGTATCTTCAATTCACTTTCAAGATGCCTCTTTACATACTCATATGAAGCTGCAGTTATTCCATTCAGGAAAATTCCCTTGATAAGGTTGTCTCTGTCATAATCCATGAAGCCCCTTATTTCCGCCGCAAGAGAAGTTCCTCCCATTCCGTGGACATCGCATACAAAAATTATCGGACATCTTAGAGCTCTGGCTACATCATAAGAAGAAGCCTTTTCACTCACACCTCCAAGGCCGTCGTAAAGGCCCATCACGCCCTCAATTATTGAAATATCAACGTTTGCCGCGTGTTCCATGAAGAGCTTTCTCGTCTTTTTAACATCTGTAAAGAACGTATCCAGATTTTTCGACGGAACTCCAAGAACCCTTTTATGAAACATAGGATCAATATAATCAGGACCGCACTTAAATGCCGCTGTCTTGAACTTACTTCCAAGCATAAGCTTGATAAGAAGACAGGTCAAAAGTGTCTTTCCCGAATTACTCTTTGGTGCTGCGACCATTATTCTTGGATAATGCATTTATACCCCCCTATTTCAAACGACACCACATAGACCGGATTCTCAGCTCTCATCAGGCGATAATTTCCGGCCTTAGACGCTGTTGAGATCTGCGCCAGAACAACAGATTCATCAGTATGTTCCACAGTATCCAATACTTCCTTTGTCTCAGAGATCGTCTCAAGGCTAACCGCATTAATGACCACCCTTATGCGTTTCCCAAAGCCCGTAAGCAGATTTAGTATCTCTCTTAAATGGCCTCCGCTGCCTCCTATAAAAACATGCGTCGGACATTCAAGCTCTTTAAGGGCCTCCGGGGCTTCCCCTTCGACCACCTCCACGTTGTGAAGCCCTGCCTTGACACAATTTTCTTTGATCAGCTCAATTGCTTCTTGATTTCTCTCTACTGCCACTACTTTAATATTTCGGCTCAAAAGTGCAGTTTCAACAGATATCGATCCCGTTCCGGCTCCAATATCCCAAAGAACAGAATCCCTTCTAAGCTTCAAAGCACAGACAGAAAGCTCTCTCACAGCTTTTTTTGTCATTGGTACATTTCCACGAACAAAAGCTTCGTCACTCCGTCCCGGCGTGATGACCTCAGAATATGTCTTTTTATTTAAGATAAAGCAGCAGGCGATCCCTTCAAGGCTCATTCCTGCACACTCCGAAATATCTGCTCTGACAACCTTTTCGTCAGGATATCCAAGCCTTATCCCGATCACAATCTCAGCATTATAAACTCCGTCGGAAATAAGCTCCTCAGCAATATTTCTCACATCCGAGGCATTATTCAAGAGCATGAAAACTTTACTGTTTTCCTTTACCGCTCCTGTAAAATCTGCATCACGTCCATGAATACTCACTATCTTCGCATCATCCCATGCGATACCGCTCCGCGCTGAAAGCAGCTGAATACTTGAAAGTCCCGGCAAAATCCTGTACTTTATACCCTCTTTTGAAAGAAGCTTTATAAGACCTGAGGCACCGCTGTAAAAGCCCGTATCCCCGGAATAAAGCACAACTGTTCTCTCTCCGGGATTTCTTTTTAAGATGATATTAAGGATTTTTTCCGGATCATATTCCTTTATTTTTTGAAATCTGCCCGAAACAGCTTCTATAAGCCTTCCGGCACCGATTACAAAATCAGCGGTTTTCAGTGCCTCACAGGCAGCTGATCCAAGCTGATCCGGGTCTCCGCTTCCCATTCCTATCAGTACCACTTCGCTTTTTCTGCTGATGCCATACTCCTCTTTGAGCATTTTCTTAAGCACTGCAAAGCTTACACCCTCCGATTCGTCAGGGTCAGCTATTATATAGCTTTTTATACCCTCAGCATCGGCCGCCTGCAGTTTCTCCGGAAATCCGCCGTTCTCTCCGGTTTCCTTTGTTACAAGGCATTTAATATTAAACTCTCTTATCAGAGCTCTGTTCATTTCCTTAGAAAAAACGCCCTGCATGGCAATTATATGTTCATTGCGCAGTCCTGCCTCTTTGACCGCATCTATTGACGCATTTACCGGAAGTATACGCACATAGAGCCTGTCAGCATCAAGTCTGTCCGTATATTCTTTTATGGTCTTACTTCCTGTGGTCAAAAGAATATTTCCATCGATCTCCCTCAGAGCCTCTGCGCACTCTTCTGTACTTGAAAAGTACGTTGAATTTTCACCATTTCCGCCTGATGTGCCTCTTTTAAGCCTTATAAGACTGGCTCCGCTGTTCACTGCAGCAGCCGCTATATTTTTCCTTAATTCTTCTGCAAAAGGATGGGCAGCATCTATTATCAGCCCGATCTTTTCTTCTTCTATAAGCTTTTCAATTCCCTGCTCATCTCTTCTGCCGACCAGAACCCTTATATTCCCAAGGTTTTCCAGTTCTTCAGCTCCGGCCTCTGTTGCAACTGATACAATACCGGAAATTTCCGTCTCATCGAGAAATTCCGCTGCCTTCCTGCCTTCAGTTGTACCACCGAATATAAGCACATTAGCTGCTTTTTTCAAAATCTCACGCTCCAGTCCTTAACTGCAAACGCCGCCGTGACTCCGTTCCCGGCATTTTTAGGCACAAGCAGCCTGTAGTTTTTGCCACAGGCCGCTGCCGCAGCACGTTCGCATACATTATCAACTCCGACTGTTTTAGAGACAAAATCTGAAACGCTGAATTCGCCCTGAACTTCTTTCAGAACTTCAGCCGGGAAAGTCTGAAAGCTCAGCTCTTCCGCCCTTACAAACTGTCTTAAGCCCGGCTCGTGCTCTTTTATATCGATGGTCGCCGCTCCGGCCACAGCCCCTCTCTCTATTCCGTTTTGCTCTAAAACATCGTAAAACATCTTTCGTATATCCGCCTCAGGCTTATCTTTCCTGCAGCCGATCCCTGCATATACCGCCTTCGGCACAAGCTGAAGAAGACAGCTTCCCTCTTCAAGCTCTCTAGGCGATATGATGATATCTGCCTTTTTCTTTTTAGTGATCTTTACCTCATCAGGAACCCTGCCTTTCACTTTTCCGCCATCAAGCCTCATCGTGACCTCACCGGCGGCCAGGATCTTTGACGATACCTTTTTTACTCCTTCACGATTCAGTATCAAAAGGTCATTCTCAGCTGCAAAAACATCTACAGCAAAAAGATCATTCACATCGGTGGCAGTCGTTATCACAGGCACTGCCCCAATCTTTTCTGCTATTGTTTCCGCAAGTTTCTTTGCACCACCTATATGTGCTGAAAGCAGTGGGATACAGAATTTTCCGTTTTCATCGAGAACTATCACCGGAATATCGCTGAATTTATCTCTAACATACGGTGCGATCGTCCTTACAGCGATCCCGCACGCTCCTATAAACACTATAGGTGTATGATTTTCAAACCGCTCATTGGTCCAGTCTCCAAGCTTTTCTTCGACATAGACCACCCTTTCAGGCAATTCCCTTTTATCGATTTCTGAAAATTTCGTATATACAGGTCCTTCTTCTCCCAGCACACGCTTTATCTTAAGTGCCAGCAATAATCCTTTTCCTGTAAAGCTGATGATATCCGCCATGATTTCCTCTTAATGATCAGATCGTGTATAACAATGCATTGACTATGGCTGCTGCAATGTTGCTGCCGCCCTTTCTTCCAATGTTCACTATAGAATCCACCTTATCGTTCACAATAAGCTCTTTTGCCGCTACAACATTCACAAAACCCACCGGAACGCCTATGACGAAGGCCGGCTGATAGCTGCCCTCCTCCATCATCTCATGAAGACTCACCAAAGCTGTCGGTGCATTTCCTATCGCAAATATGACCGGCTTTTTAATTGTCTCGGCCGCTTTTCTCATGCTTATATAGGCCCTTGTGACCTGCATCTCAGAAGCTTTGGCTGCCACTTCCGGGTCAGCCATAAAGCAGTGTACCTCTCCTCCGTATCTGGCGAGAGTTTTTTTACTTATCCCCGACAGTGCCATATTCGTATCCGTCACAATATCCGCGCCGTTCTTTATAAGCTCCTGTGCCTTTGCCACAGCATCCTCGCTGAATCTTAGCGTCCTTGCATACTCAAGGTCTGCACTGGTATGGATAGCGCGCATTATCACAAGGCGATTTTTATCATCTAAATGTATTCCGTTATTTTTAAGCTCAGCGTCAATTATCTCGAAGCTTCGCTTCTCGATATCTCCCGGAAGGACATATTCAAGTTCCATATCTTATTTCCTTTAATCTCTTAATAAGCTCTATATTATCTTCGTGTTTTTTTACTGCGATCCTGTACCAGCCATTTTCCAGCCCGTAGTAATCACTGCAGTCTCTTATCAATATCTTTTTTTCGATAAGTTTATCCTTTAAGCCCGTATTACTTTTTTCATAAAAAAGTATATAATCAGCCTCTGAAGGAATGACTCTGAACCCAAGCTCCGATAACTCAAAAGAAAGAAATTCTCTCTCCGCTGCTATGATCTTTCTGCTGTCTTTAAGAAATCCCTCGTCAGCCAAAGCCTCAAGACCGGCTTCCTCCGCCAGCACCGATAAATTCCACTCAGGAAGGCAGCCGCCTATCCTCCGGGCAAGCACTTCATCACCACACACTGCATAGCCGAGCCTTACTCCCGGTATTGCAAAACTCTTCGTGAAAGATCTCACAACTATAACATTATTATAATTCCTGAGTCTAAAAATAAAACTGTTTTCACTCTTTTCCGTAAGGGATATAAAACACTCGTCCAGTATCAGAAGCTTTCCCGTATCGGCAATTTTCTCTATTAAACCAGTATCTGCGATATCACCGGTGGGATTATTGGGAATTGCCAGTATCACACAGTCCACATCATCTGTGATGCTTTCTGAAAAGTCTTCATCAAGCCTGAAATTCAGCTTATCTTTTAGAAAATATCTTTTTACCTCAGCTCCAACTGCATTAGCTGCATATTCATAACCACTGAATGAAGGCGCTGTGAGCAGCACTTTTCCGGGTCTTACCGCCTCAAGCACTGCCATAAAAAGCTCTGATGCACCATTTCCCACAAGTACATTTTCCACATCCGTACTGTATTTTCCGGCAATGGCATTTTTAAGCCTTTCATAACGTATATCCGGATACTCCTCAACCCTCTCAACCGCCTTTATCATTGCTTCTTTAAGCTTTTCCGGGCAGCCGAGCGGATTGATATTCACCGAAAAATCGTATTTTATATCGTTTCTGTATATATCTCCGCCGTGCATTATATCACCATAATAACTAATAAAATTCCAAGGATGCAAATGAGTTCCGCAAGTACTGACGCAGATACCATGAGCCTGTTAGCCCTTGCTATGTCTTCTGCCTCCACCGTTCTTAACGCATCTCCTATCGTAGGCTTTTTTACGATCTTGCCAAAATATTTTGCATCACCTGCAAGCTGAACCCCAAGCGCACCTGCCATTACAGCCTCACCCTGCGCCGAATTAGGGCTTGCATGATTTCTTCTGTCACGTTTCCATATCTTATAGGCATTTTTCCAGTCAAGTGCCTCATCCGCAAACATACTGACAGCAATCATTAGAAGCGCTGTGATCCTTGACGGAAGATAATTCAGCACATCATCAGTCTTCGCCGCTGCTCTGCCAAAATACATATATCTGTCATTTTTATAGCCGATCATCGAATCCATCGTATTTACTGCCTTGTATATGTATCCACCGACAGGTCCGGCGAGCGCAAGAAATATAAGCGGAGCTATAACTCCGTCAGAAGCATTTTCCGCAACAGTTTCCACCGCGGCTTTAGTGATACCCTCAGCGCCAAGAGCCTCAGTATCTCTTCCGACTATCATCGAAACAGCCTTTCTTGCCTTATCGACATCACCCTCATTAAGAGCTTTCCAGACCTTCATACTTTCTTTCTTAAGGCTTTTCATTGCAAGAGCAAACCAGGTAAGAATCGCTTCTGCCAAAATTCCTGCTCCGTCTGACATCCTATAAAGATAGTATAATACAGCTGTTACAACTGCCGCCGTGACTGCGATCACAAAAATCTCAAGTACAATTCCCGCCATAAATTCGACTCTACTGTTTCTTTTACGGGGATAAAAAAGCTTTTCAAGTAAACTGATGAGCTTTCCTATCAGTATTATCGGATGAAACGGTATCCTCGGATCTCCAAACAAAAGATCAAGTGCAAACCCCAAAACAAACGAAATCAGATGACAAACTATCATTTCAGCGCCACGCCTATTCCCGCAAATATGCGTTCTACATGCTCTGCCTCTGCTGCAAGCTTCACAAGGCTACGTCCAAGACGTTCCCTGTATTCCCGTTCAAATTTATCCATAGGTATGACTCCGGAGCTAACTTCATCTGAAATGATCACACACTCCGGCTCCTTTCTCAATATTTCTGCAATTTCTCTTTCAGGATCAGTTCCATCTGAAAGCCATTTCCTGAAACTCTGTGCATAGTCATCCACAATGTGCCTTTCAGGATATTTCTTTTTTGCATATTCTGTTTTTCCCTGCGCAAAGCCGCCTAAGATCAAGATCATATTTACCTCATCATGCAGAATACTCCGGCAATTACCGCAGTCAGAAGCTCTGAAAGGCTTGAAAACCACCCGCAGGTATCTCCTGTTATTCCGCCAAATTCCTTCTTTGTCTTAAAATAATAATATCCCCAAAGAACAAGATTCAATGCAGTTATGGCGATCATTTCATATACACCAAAAAAAGCCATTACAGCTGCATATATTATAAGCTCTGCTGCAAGTGATACCCTGACAGCATTTTTATGGCTTCTGTCTGCAAATGTATATAAGAGTCCATCCCTCTTTGCATTCTTAAATAAAACTACAGCCAGCCCCGAAAGAATCCTTGAAAGCACAAAGCCCGAGCTCAAGAATATCATGTCGGTTCTACTTGCTGCCGCCGCTGTATATGCACCGGCAAACACAAGCATATATGTAATTATACTAATAACTGAAAATGCCCCGATATGAGGGTCTTTTAAGATTTCGAGCTTTTTTTCTCTCTCCAAATGGGAACTCAGAGCATCTGAAGTATCCATGTAGCCATCGAGATGTATCCCACCGGATATCACACACGAGATCGCGATCCCAACAAGTGCAATGACTATTTCCTCTGCTCTCCCCGACGCAAACCAATACCAGAGAACAGAAAGCCCCATGATAATGACACCGACAAATGGAAAAAAGCTTATAGCATATTTCATATTTTCCTCAGTCCAGTCAAATATCGGCACTGGTATCCTGGAATACATCGCCAGCGCAATGCAAAATGATTTTAATATATTCATGATTTTTTATAAAAAACAGGTATTCCTGCAACTATTTCGACAACCTCGTTCGCCAGTCCGACAAGCTCTATATTGAGCCTTCCAAGCAGCGATATGTATCTCGCTGTTTCAGCATCATACTCTGTGCCGTCTCTAAAAATGTCATTTGACACTATGACCAGATTCCCCGAGCATTTCGCTGCCGCAGAAATTTCTTCTGTTATTTTCCTGTTTACTTCCTCTTCTGTCATATTCTTCCAAAATCTTAAATTAGCCGCAAGATTTGAAAGATCCTCAAGCAATATGGTATCAGAGTCACCGACGGATTTCAATTGAGCCTTTAGACCAAAGGGCACTTCAACTGTCTGAAACCCTTTATCTTTCCTCATTTCACGGTGTCTCGCTATCCGGCTCACTGCCTCTTCTCCATCGTTTTGCATAGTCGCAAAATAGAGCTTCCGGTCATTACCCGAAAGCTCTATCGTACGCTTTTCTGCCCACTCTGATTTACCGCTTCCGCTTCCGCCGATAACCAGAACGATCATTTCTTAAACCTCTCATATTGTTGAACAGCTATGTCTCCAAAAAGCTCACAGCTATCATATACTGTCATAGCCACATCTAGCATTCCCATCATCATAACAGCCCCTGTTCCTTCTCCAAGTGCCATATTTCCATGGATCACAGGCTCCAGTCCAAGCAGTTTATTAAGATGTATGGCAGCCGGCTCCTTACCTATGTGCGATGGGATAACATAGTTCTTAACCCCGGGGGCTATCCTTTCTGCTGCGAGAGCCGCCACATCCGAAATTATACCATCGAGAACAATCGGAACTCCCGCCAGGGCTCCGCCTATACAGACTCCTGTAAGTGCCGCTATATCAAGGCCCCCAACGCATCTGAGAACCGTCATTACATCTGCATTCTTAAGATCATATTTCTCAATCGCTTTTTCTATGACATTTATCTTATTTTTAAGTCTTTCGTCATCAAGCCCTGCACCGCGGCCTGTAACCTCACTGACCTTGAGTCCCGTGAGCGCAGCCGTCACGGCACTGCTCGTCGTTGTATTACCGATGCCCATCTCTCCGGTGGCGATTATATTATAACCTTTATCCGCATATTCTCTGACAAGTCCGATGCCCGTCTCGATTGCCTGCCTGCATTCAGCTTCTGTCATTGCAGGCTCTATCAGAAAGTCCCTTGTACCGCGACGGACATTTCTTTGAAGGACACCGTCGAAATTCACCTCTGAGACTATCCCGATATCTACCGGTACGATATCTGCACCGACTTTCTGCGCCATTCTGCAGACTGAAGTCTCTCCTTCAGCCATTTTCTTTGCACAGATCGCAGTCACTTCCTGTCCTGACTGACTGATGTTCTCAGCGACGATACCATTATCTGCACACATTATAAGTACACATTTTTTATCGATCGCGACCTCTGTCGTATTCTGAATAGCCGCGATCCGTGAGATCAGCTCCTCAAAGTGCCCCATTCCGTCCAGAGGCTTCGCGATGCTGTCCCATCTCATCTTTGCCTTTTTATAGATTTCTTTTGAAGGTTCATTAATTTTAATCAAAGCAGTAACTTTCCTGAAGATATCAGCTCTCTGCAGTCATCCTTTAATGCTTTGCTAACCTTGCCGCCGGAATACAGTGCTTTACACATATCATCCTTGACCTTCTGCTGCGTCAAAAAATTCATTTTTCTTATTTTATTAAGAAAATCGACCATTTTGACCTTATAAGGCTGACCGTCAATGATCTCCTCCAGGAGTACCTCCTGTATGTTCAATTTATTATCAACGATAAACCAGTCCAGCCAAAGATCAAAATCCATAGCTTTTTGCATATAAAACCTCCACCTCATAAGAACTTCCAAGCTACTTAAAGTATCTCATAAAAGATGACTGCAAAAAGGCTTTTATTCAATACATCCGGCTTATAAAATAATAAATTTTTATAAACTCATCACTTTACCGGAATTACGATCTCATACATGGTATGCCAGTATTCATTCTCTGAACCGCCGAGGGTTATCGTTCCACCATGCGCTTCTACTATACGCTTGGCTATTGCCATGCCGAGTCCGCTTCCTTTACCGCTTGTACGGGCTTTCTCCCCTACAACGAATGGATCAAATATTCGCTCTCTCATATCCTCCGGTATTCCTACACCGTTATCGCCAAGCTGTATTATACATGAAAATCCGTCAGTTTTCACTCCTGCATATATCTCAATTCCCTCCGGATTATGTCTGGCCGTATTACTTATTATATTTTCAAAGACCCTCTTAAGCTGCATCCTGTCAAAGGAAGCTGTTATAACTTCATCCGGAATATCTGTAACAAGCTCATATCCGAGAAGGTCAAGCTCTTCATATTTTTCAGCAAGATACTCTCTTAAATACTCACAGAGATCCCCCTCCTCCATCGTAAGGTCATACTGAGGATGCTCGATCCTGCTGTATTCATAGAACTGATTTATAAGCTCTGAAAGCATTTCAGATTTTCTGACAATAGTATTTAGATACTGCTTTGCTTCATCAGACTTAATGACTCCGTCATTTACAGCTCTCGCATAACCTTCTATCACAGTTATAGGAGTTCTCAGATCATGCGAAATATCCATGAGCATATTTCTTCTATCCTCTTCCATCTGGAGTCTGTGCTTCTCACTTTTGGCAAGTCTCTCCGACATGTCATTAAAAGATTCTATGATCTCCTTAAACTCCGTAGGTCCGTCATAAGCCGATATGCGCTCTGAAGCATCAGGGCTGCTCATCCTGTTCATTGCTTCCTTAAGGACCTTCATAGGTTTTGTCACATGCTTCATTACGATAAAAGTAAAGAATGAAGTGAGCGCAAAAAGAATCACCGCTGCCACTGCAAAGAATGTAAGTATCACCTGTATCCCATGACTGTTGTTATACCACGTATCGTAATCAACGTGAGCTATGCAGTAACGCTTTGAGCCATTCAGCGCCGTAAACTGCATCTTTTGAAGCACCAGAACATCAGAACCGGAATTAAATAAAAATGACACCTCATCCATTGTAAGGCGTTTCTTTTCCAGATCAACTCCCGTGCTGTAGACCACATTTCTTTCATTGTCGAGAACAGCAATACCCGACGGCTGCATAAATTCCCCTGCATTTTCTTCATCCTTAAACGTCGCATATTTTATGAGATAATATCCAAGCTGACCATCCTCATTATATATCGCATCAATGTAATAACTTGTGCCCAACTGAATGTCCGGTATAAGAGAAAGCATATCATGGGTATAATCTTCCGACCTCGAATTGTCACTTGTGTATATCAGCTTTCCGTCATTGTCAAGGATTTCCACAAAACCCTTGCCTCCCATATATTTCTTGACGGGAAGTCTGTGATAATCACTTTCATTTGTTTTTGAGATCCTCTCCACAAATTCAGAAAGCTCCGGCGGATTATAGCTCTGATAAGCTATATTTGACGCCATCTTATACACATTAAATAAAATAATTATCCCGACTATAACAAATAAGATATAGCTTCTGATAACGATTATCTGTAAGCTTGTATTTTTTTTATCCCTTTTTGCTCCGTTTGGCTTAAACATTTATACGCACTTTCGTTTAATTTTTCTCAAACCTGTAGCCAAGGCCTCTTACAGTTTTCAGATACCTCGGTTCCTTAGGATTGTCCTCTATTTTCTCTCTGATCTTTGAAACGTGAACCATTACAGTATTGGCATCGCTTTCAAAGTAAGTTCCGCTGATATTTTCAAATATCTGAACCTTTGTGAATACCCTTCCCGGATGCTTCATGAGCATTTCAACTATCTTAAACTCCATAGGTGTAAGATTGATCTCTTCACCATTCTTGCTCACAGCCATTGCCTCCATATCAAGCGTAAGATCACCGATATTTATTACCTTATCCGACTCTTTCTTCACCGCATTGTCATTAAGGCTGTAAAAGCGGCGTATAGCAGCATTTACACGGGCCACAAGTTCCATAGGATTAAACGGCTTTGTAATATAATCGTCCGCTCCTGCATCCAATCCGAAAATCTTATCTCCGGGTCTGTCCTTGGCAGAAAGAATGATTATCGGCATGTTATGCTTTTCACGAACCTTCTGCGTAAGCTCAAAACCATCCATTCTCGGCATCATAATATCAAAAATGCCGATATCGGCATGATTACTTTTAAGAAGTTCAAGGGCCTGAACGCCATCAAAAGCTGTAACAACATCGTATCCGGCATTTTTAAGATAAAGTGTGAGAAGTTCTACTATATCTCTGTCGTCCTCTGCAATAAGACATGTATATTTTTTATTTTCTGTCATAAAATTCTCCTTGTAATAAATATGATATTTTAATCGTCTAAATCCACGCTTTATTTCTTCTTAAGATATCCTTAAATAGACCGACGAACGGAAAATTCCATCATTGGAATGTTCAAATGAAGCATTTCCTCCGTGCTCACGGGCAACAGACTTCACAGATCCAAGGCCTGTCCCGACTTCATTTCGCTTAGAGGATATATAGTTTCCATCCTTAAGCAGGATTTTTCCATTATAACTGTTATCCATCGTTATCACCAGCGTTCCATACTGCTCTACGCTTCTGATGGTTATGAACCGTTTCCCGCTGCTCATCCTCTTACATGCTTCTACTGCATTCTCGATCATATTTCCAAAAACAACTACAAGTTCTGAATCTGAAATAGTTTCAGAGCTTTCAGGAACTACCAGCTTTACAGACATCTCTATTCCGTTTTTCTCTCCTACATAGACACCATGCTGAACTATGGCATTTACTGCCCTATTCTCACAATAAATCTCATCACTTTTGATCTTTGTGGCATCTATAAGTTCATCTAGATATTCAAGCAGTTTATCCCTGTTTCTATCTTCCGCAAGGTCTCTCATCGCCATTAACTGATGTCTCAGATCATGTCTCTGCCTCTTTATCAGATCAGCGCTTCTCGCCACCGACTCGTAATGACGCTTGTCCTGTTCTACCCTTATCCTCATCAGTTCAAGCATCCTTGTCTTTCTACGTTCTTCCCCTCTGATCGTGATCGAATCTCTGAAATAAATACTGCTTATCGCACCCATCATGAAATAAAAGAAAACTGCACCGAACTGTAAAAATCCGATATGTGCCTCAAATAAATGATAACGCATATTCAAAAACTCTGTTATATCAGACACCATGAGCACTGACACAGCGATCATTAAAAGCATCGCTGTAATGCTCCTGCTTTCTCTCCACTGCAGGTAAACTTCAATTAAAAGCGCCGCAATACCTGTAATTCCAATGATATTAAAAGCTGTAAGAAGCTCCCAGAACATAACTGTTCCCGTCAACTGCAGCATAGAAGCTATAAATAAAAATATAACAAAAACTCCCAATGCTGTTTTTATATACTTTTCATGGCGCATTTTAATTACAGCAATAATAAAGCAGCAGAGCGGTATCATCAGTGCATACCTGCTCCAGAAGGTTATTACATAGAGCATTGAAGCATTTCGTACGAGGAAAAACGTTATAACATTCTTTCCGAAGCTCCATGTACCGACAAGCATATAAAACAGCCCCATCCATAGATAGATTATACCTATCCTTTCAAAAGGAAGGATCGCTATAGCTCTGAAAACGAATATAAAACCTGCCATCATAAGAAAAAGTGCTGTCAGAAAGATCACACCGTACTCTTCCAAAATATTCTTTCGAACACCGGCAGTTCCGGAAATTACAGGCTTATCGATATGCAGTACCCCGGCATTATTGGTGTTATACTGAAGTATTAACTTTTTTCCTCTGCATTTTTCAGGTATCGTGATCATCTTAGCTTCCGGAGGTGGGAACTTCATATATCCTGGATATGTGCCGTCTTTGCCCAACTCGTCTATCAGCTCGTTATCACAATAAATTTTAAGATTTGAAAAAAAGGATTTTACATAGAGTTTATTGCCGCTTTTTTCAGGCACCATAAAGCTGAGGGAGGCAGTATCATACCTGCTCATCCCTCTTAATTTTTTAGGAAGTTTTACTTCTTCCTTTATGTCTCCATACTCTAAGGTTGCCTTTTTAATTCCGATTATTTCTGATGTACCCTCATCCATATTATTATAGCCGCAGGAAACTGTAGCCATGATAAGAGCATAAAACAGAATAAACAGAATCGTCGACACTAAAATTTTAAGATATGATCTTTTATAAGACATATTTACATACTTCGCGTTTTCGTAAAGATATAATCTTCATAAGCATGTCTTGCTTTGCTTACATCATCTCTTCTGATATATGCGTTTTCATCATCACACATATGAAATACGCGCAGATCAGTATCTATTGCCGTCACATATTCAAGATTTACAAGATAGCTTTTATGACATCTGAAAAAGTGATGTCCCTCAAGCTCTTCTTCTATCGTATCAAGCTTTCCGGTGGCTTTCTCAATTTTCCCGCCCTTGATATGAAAAATGACTGAATGCCCCTTCTGTTCAGCATAAATCAGCTCATTGACAAGAATTTTAATTGTCCTGCCTCTATTGGCGATCTCAATATGCGGCTTGGCACTTTTTTGAAAACAAACAAAATTAAGCAGTTCATCCACCTGAGATTTATTCACAGGCTTTTCAATATAACGTGCAACATGCAGACGATAGCCATCCATTGCAAAGTCAGAACTCGTCGTTATAAATGCCGCACATATCTGATTATCCTTCGTGCGTATCTTTTCCAATGTCTCTACGCCATTCATGCCATCCATAAATATGTCAAGCAAAAGGAGATCATATTTGTTCGTATCAAATTCGCTGATAAGTTCTTCGCCGCTGTCAAACTCATCGCAGACTATATCCGGCTTGATCGTCAACGCAATATCTTTTATCTGCTCTCTGAATACTTCATCATCATCGCAGATTGCAACTCTTAAATTCTGCATACTTAACCCCACCTTCATTATACGTATAGTTAAATATTAAAAGATATTATGCACAAATAATATCACCAAAATTGATACTGTTATTTCAAAATCAGTTATTGACATTTATGATTGAATACAATTTCATAAATTTTATCAACATCTATATTTGAACGCATGACACTGCTTAATTTAGAATACGAAGCCTCTCTCCTTTCTCTGTCGCTTTTCAAGCCAAGATTTTTAAGGCTTATTCCCTTCCTTTCTGCAAGAGCATCCAACACCCCTGCAGCTATTCCCTCTGCATCAAATATTCCGTGCACATAAGTCCCATATATATCCCCCTCTGAATAATAAGGCTCGCTGCTCTGCCCCATATGTATCTCATAGCCCTCAAACCTAAGGCCGTTGAGCGCTCTGAATACTCCCGAAAGTCCGCCGAATTCGCCTTCTGTCCTGCTTCTTACCTTATTCCTTCCCATTACTGTTTCAATCGGAAGCAAGTCCATTCCTCGGATGTCCCCTCCTGTTTCTGTCCCTTCCGGGTCAGATATCCGCCTTCCGAGCATTTGATATCCCCCACAGATTCCAAATACAGGATGCTTCTCAGCATTCCGAAGGACCTTTGCCTCAAGTCCGCTTTTTCTGAGCCATTTAAGATCCTCTATGGTATTTTTACTTCCGGGTATCATCACCAGATCCGGCTCACCAAAGTCATCTATGTCAGAAACATATCTAAGCGAAACATTTTCTATTCCTTCAAAAACATCAAAATCTGAAAAATTTGAAATCCGTGGAAGCTTTATCACAACAATATCCAAAGCTCCTCTTTCTTTTTTATCAAATCTTTCAGAAAGTGAGTCTTCGTCAGGTAGATCAAGCTTTGTATAAGGCATTACACCAAGCACCGGAACTCCGCACTTTTCTTCCAGAAATTTAAGTCCCGAGTCAAGCAGTGAAACATCACCTCTGAACTTATTTATGATAAGTCCCTTGACCCTTGCCCTCTCTTTCTCTTCCAGAAGCATGATCGTACCTAAAAGCTGCGCAAAGACTCCACCCCTGTCTATATCTCCTATGAGCAGCACCGGAGCATCTACCATCTCTGCAAGCCCCATATTAACGATGTCATTGCTTTTAAGATTTATTTCTGCCGGGCTTCCTGCACCTTCGATGACCACCGGCGAATACTCTGAAGCAAGCGAATCATAGGCTTTCATGATCTCCGGTATCAACGTCGTTTTATACTTAAAATAGTCTCTTGCACTCATATTTTTAAGCACTTCACCATTGACTATCACCTGCGAACCCACATCACTTGTCGGCTTCAGTAAAACAGGATTCATCCTCACCGAAGGCTCCACCCCGGCCGCTTCCGCCTGAGTGACCTGTGCCCGGCCCATTTCAAGGCCCTCATTTGTTATAAAAGAATTCAACGCCATATTCTGGGATTTAAATGGCGCCGGTCTGTAACCATCTTCCTTAAAAATACGACAAAGTCCGGCGGTCAAAAGACTTTTTCCGACCCCGGACATTGTTCCCTGCAGCATTATATTATTCACTGAGTTTATTTCTCCTCTTTGATATCCTGTCTATGATTTCATCAAACAGCTCTTTAATGAGCGCTCCCACCGGAACCGCAAAGATCATTCCGAAAAAGCCTCCCACAGAGCTTCCTACTATAAGCGAAGCGATAACGAGCAAAGGATGTATCTTTATATTTGAGCTCAGCAGCTTTGGATTGATAACATTACCGTCAACTGTCTGCACGATAAAAAGAATCACTAATGAGATCAAAAGCTTCGTGAAATCGCCATTTATCACACATACCAGTATAGTCGAGCCATATGCGACGATTCCTCCAACATAGGGTATCAGATTTCCTATTCCTGTGAGTATTCCTATTATTATCGAGAATTTAACACCTATTATCGAAAGTGAAATACTGATCATCATCGCCATGATAAGCGCATCAATGAGCTGTCCTCTGATGTAGCCTGAGAATATCCTGTCTGCTCTTTTAAGGAAATTATGAAATGTCGTGTCGAATTTTTCATTGGAAAGCGCTATCAGTACATTATTCCAGTATCTTGCAAGCCCTTTTCCGTCCAACATGAAATATATCGCAAATATTATGATAAATATTGCACTTGTAAAGATCGAGCCTATATTTGAGATTGCCCTTCCTACACCTCCTACCTGGGCTTTCATGGCCTTACCAATGGCTGAAACAAGCTCATCAAGCGCTTCTCTGAGCCCCGGCGTGGCAATATTCATTTCTGTCAGTTCCTTCTGAAGCGAGCTGTAGAAGCTATTCAAGGTCTTTCCATACTGATTCATAATGTCTGTCATCTGCGTAAGTGATGCCAGCGTAAGCTGCCTCGTCACTGTTGAAATTATCAGTGAGAACAGCAGTATCACTATAAGAAAAGCCATGGCAACAGTCAGTGCCACCGCTATAGGGCGTCCGTCTCTGCCACGCTTTTTTATATATGGGACTTTTTCTATCTGATGTTCAAAAAAATCCACCAGTGGATCAAGAAGATAGGCTATTATGAGCCCTCCGATTATCGGCTGCATTACAAGGCCGGCCCACTTCACAACAGTATTCAGCGCATTAAATACTATGTCTATGTGATCGAGAAGCCGCACCAGTATGACGATTGCCATACATGTCGCTATAACATATAATGCTATCAGCGTGTATTTAGGATTCATATCCTCTTTGAAATTTTTCATAGTCTGACTTCCATTTTCTTTTATAAATTATTTATATTTTTTATTCTAACATATATTATTTATTTACGTTTTATTTTTTAATAAATTCAGGAGAATTATAACTATGTCCAACGAAACAGAACAGTTCAAAAAACGAATACATGAGCTCTCGGAAACTTCCTATACCAACTCGCAGTATCTTTTCACCGACTTCTTAAATGAAGCAGAGCTCTCCGACGTCTTAAACATCGCAGGCAACGCCGCCGAAGAGATTTCCACCGGAAAAACTGTCGTCTGCTCAGCCTTTCCGTCAGGTATAACTATCTACGGCGGTCATTCAATGGCCACAAGGTGTATGGTGCGTTTTGGCTCCGAAGAGGTTTTTGCCTATGATGAGCCTTTTCCTATCTCGATCGTCCACATTTTCCCAAGACTGGCCAAATTTGCCGACACCTTCACCCATAGAGATTTCCTCGGTGCCATCCTGAATCTGGGGATAGACCGTAAAGTAACCGGCGATATCCTCACCGACGGCAATGAAGCATGGCTTTTTGCAGATGAAAAAATGGCTGAATTCATCAAAGACAATCTTGACCAGGTAAAACATACTCATATAATCTGCGAAATAGTCACTGAAATACCATCTGAAATGCAGATTCACACCGAGCATCTTGAATTTCAGGTTCAGTCAGAGCGTATCGATGCCATTGCTGCTCAGATCGTAAAGCTTTCAAGAAGTAAAGTACTTGAACTTTTCCGTACCCAGAAAATTTTTGTAAACGGCAGATCAATGGAAAATCCGTCATTTCAGCCAAAGGAAGGTGACATGATATCCATCCGCGGTTTCGGAAAGGTGCGCTACCTCGGTACAACAAGGCTCACCCGCAAAGGTAAATGCAATATCGCAATAGAGCGATTTATTTAGGTTGATTCGAACACATATTCTGTGATAATATAGAACATATGAGTGGTAATGTTTTTATTGCGATCGATCTAAAATCTTTTTATGCATCTGTAGAATGCCAGCAGCGAAAGCTCAATGCCCTTACGACGAACCTTGTGGTAGCAGACCCTTCCAGAACAGAAAAGACAATCTGTCTCGCAGTGTCTCCTTCCCTCAAGGCTCACGGAATCCCCGGAAGGGCCCGTCTTTTTGAAGTCGTCCAGAAAGTCAAGGAGGTCAATTCCGTCCGACGCTTCAAAGCACCGGGGAAAAAATTCACCGGAAGCTCCTATGATGCTGACGTACTCGCAGCACATCCGGAGTTCGAGATAGACTATATCACAGCCCCGCCGAATATGGCGCTCTACATGCAGATAAGTTCTGAAATATATAATATTTACTTAAAATACGTGGCTCCTGAGGACATCCATGTCTACTCGATAGATGAAGTCTTTATGGATGTTACACATTATTTAAAGACCTATGATATGACTCCACGTGAGCTCGCCGTAAAAATGATACGTGATGTCCTAAAGCAGACCGGTATCACCGCAACAGCGGGTATAGGTACTAATCTCTATCTCTGTAAGATAGCGATGGACGTGGTTGCAAAGCACATCCCGGCAGATAAAGACGGTGTACGTATCGCAGAGCTTGACGAAATGAGTTACCGTGAAAAGCTCTGGGATCACAAGCCCCTCACAGATTTCTGGCGGGTCGGCGCAGGCTATGCCAAAAAGCTTATTGCAAACGGCATGGAAACCATGGGTGACGTGGCACGCTGCTCCATTGGAAAGCCCGGCGAATACTACAATGAAGAGCTGCTCTATAAGCTCTTTGGCGTAAATGCCGAGCTCCTCATCGACCATGCGTGGGGCTGGGAGCCCTGTACCATGGCAGACATAAAAGCCTACAGACCGGAATTCAACTCACTTGGAAGCGGTCAGGTCCTTCAGTCTCCCTACGTCCATGAAAAAGCAAGACTCATCGTACATGAAATGACTGACCTGCTTGCACTCGACCTCGTAGATAAAAGGCTTGTTACAGACCAGATAGTTCTGACTATCGGCTATGATATCGAAAATCTGACAGATCCCGAACGGGCAAAAGCCTATAGAGGGCCTGTTGTTGTAGACCATTACGGACGCCGCGTACCAAAGCATGCCCATGGAACAGCTAATTTAGGCGAAATGACCTCGTCCTCTGAGCTTATCATAAATGCGGCTTTAAGCCTTTTCGACCGTATCACTGACCCGGCTCTTTTGGTCCGTCGCGTATATGTCACTGCAAACCATGTCGTAAATGAGGGTTCTGTCAAGGCCGAGCCGGAATATGAACAGCTCGATATATTCACTGATTTTGCTGCTCTCGAAAAGAAGCGCAAGACTGAAGAAGAAAAGCGTGCCCGCGAACGTAAAATGCAGGAGGCAGTGCTTTCCATACGAAAAAAATTCGGGAAAAATGCGATCCTTAAGGGAATGAATTTAGAAGAGGGGGCAATGACCCGTGAAAGAAATAACCAGATCGGAGGTCACAAGGCATGAGCATAGATAAGTATAAAGACATAATAAAACTGCCCCACCCGACTTCGAAAAATCATCCAAGGATGTCAATTTCTAATCGGGCAGCGCAGTTTTCTCCCTTCAAGGCACTGACCGGATACGATACCGCAATCACTGACGTAAATAAATTCAACGAAGAAAGGTATGAATCAAACGGCGGCCGTGAAGAAGTATTCAGCCCAAAGAATCCGCAAGGATCTCTTTAAGCGCTTTGATCAGTTCATCAAGCTCTTCTTTCTCCGTAAGATATGAAAGGCTTACTCTGAAGGAAGAGTTTGATATTCTTCTGTCACCTGTAAGTGCCATGACAGCTCTGGACGGAAGTCCCGCATCGGCACAGGCAGACTTTACAGAAACATATATCCCTTTCTCATCAAGCATCCTCTGCATATTTACACCACGGATACCGTCAACTGCAAGATTCAGTATATGAGGCACAGCATCTTCCGGTGATATGACTATCACCTGAGGTAAGTCTTTAAGCTTTAGGCGCAGATATCGATTAAGCTCCTTCACTTTCTCGAATCTTTCATCCAGATTTTCCAGAGCGAGTTTCAGTGCTTCATCCATTGCCGCTGCAAGAGCAAGAGTCGGTGTCCCGCTTCTGAATATAGTAGTTGAGCTTCCTCCGTTCAGCAGCGGGTCCATTTTCACATGACGCCTTTTCACTAAAAGTCCGCTGCCGTTCAGTCCGAAAAATTTATGTGCTGAAAGGCTTACTGTATCGCAGCCTTCCATATCAAAATCTATCTTTCCGATTGCCTGAGTTGCATCAACATGCAGCATACAATCAGGGTGTTTCTTTACAACCTTCTTTATGTCCTCAATATTCCTTATACTTCCTGTCTCTGAATCTATCGCAGAAACAGCGAATAATACAGTATTTTCAGTAATAAGGCTTTCAAGGTCTTCCAAATCAACAGCTCCCGACTTGTCGATCTTTACCTCAAGCACTTCATATCCTTTTTTTCTAAGGTGATCCATACACGCATTAACAGAAGAATGTTCAAGCGGTGTCGTAATCACTCTGCTTCCCGCCTGTGTTCTTTCCACAATACCCTTTATCGCCGTATTGTTGGATTCTGTCGAGCCTGATGTATAGATTATCTCATTGCTGCTGACCTTAAGAAGCTCAGCTATATCGGCCGTCACTGCAGCCATTTCAGCCTTGGCTTTTTCACCTGCTCTGTGCTTCGAATTAGGATTTCCGAAAAATCCCAGCTCTGTATCTGCAAATCTTTTTACAACCTTCGGATCTGCCGGAGTATTAGCAGCATAATCAAGATAGATCTCCGACTTCAGCAATCGTGCCACCTCCTATAACAACATCACCATCATAGAGAACAGCCGCCTGTCCTACAGTGACTGCACGCTGAGGCTCGTCAAAAATAACCTCTATCTTCCCGTTATCAAGCGGATTTACAACGCAGGGCTGCTCAATCTGGCGATATCTTGCCTTACATTTACAATGTATAGACTCCTTAAGTCCGTCAAAGGCAATCCAATTCATCGTATCCGCCACAAAACGTCTTGTGAAAAGCCTCTCATGCTCTCCGACCGTTACTGTATTTGCCTTCATATCCTTGGCACATACATATATAGGATGTCCTGCAGCGATTCCAAGCCCCTTTCGCTGTCCTATCGTATATCGCACTGCTCCGCGATGCTTTCCTATCACATTTCCCTCAGGATCAATGAAATTTCCCTCAGGATATTTTTTACCTGTGTACTGCTCCATGAATTTTACATAATCACCGTCAGGTACGAAGCAGATATCTTCGCTGTCATGCTTTCTCGCATTGACAAAGCCCTTAGACTCCGCAATATCCCTTGCCTCATTTTTAGTCATTTCTCCTAAAGGAAACTTTATATGAGAAAGCTCATCCTGGGTGAGATTATAGAGCACATAGCTCTGATCCTTTGTCAGATCTGCAGCCTTTTTCAAAAGAAAACGTCCGGTCTTTTCATCTTTTTCCACCCTTGCGTAGTGACCGGTAACTATGTAGTCATCGCCACGTTTAAGTGCCTCTTCGAGAAGCTTGTCAAACTTCATATATTTATTACAGTCGATGCAGGGATTCGGAGTTCCTCCGGCCTCATAAGTCTTTACAAACTTATCGATGACCTTTTCTTCGAAATCCGCAACATAGTCAACGACCTCATAGGGAATATCAAGCTTATATGCCACATCCGCAGCATCATCTATATCCTTTTCCGAGCAGCAGGTATGATATGTACAGACTCCGACATCTTCATTATGATAAAGGCGCATCGTAACACCTTCGCACTCATATCCGTCCTGCTGCATCAAGTAGGCAGCAGTCGAACTGTCAACACCACCGCTCATAGCTATTAAAGCCTTCATCTATATATCCTTTCAAACCATTAACAAACTATAATTTATCAGCTTATGTTATCTCAGAAATGTTTCTGCGTCAACTTTCATACTGTGTTATAATCATATCCTGAATTTATTTAGAAAGAGGATTTAATATGACTATCGATCTTGCCCCAATGGAAGGACTTACTGATTTCACCTTCCGCGGTGTCTTCAATAAATATTTTGGAGGTATCGACAGATACTATACTCCATTTATCAGCCCGACCTCCACAAGATACCTGACACCCAGGGACTATAAAGAAGTCTCTCCAGAGACCAATACCGGAATGACACTCATTCCGCAGCTCCTTACCAATAATGCTGAGGTATTTACAAATACCTGCAAAGAGCTTAAAGAAATGGGCTACACCACTGTAAACCTCAACCTCGGCTGCCCTTCAGGCACTGTAACTCACAAGGGAAAAGGCGCCGGTTTCCTTAAATATCCTAAGCAGCTCAGAGAATTTTTAGACTACATTTACGAACATGCTGTATGCGATATTTCTATAAAAACAAGGATTGGCACAGCTTCATTAGAAGAATGGGACGAACTTCTTAATATCTTTAAGGATTTCCCGATAAGCGAGCTCATAATCCACCCGAGACTTTTAAGTGACTTCTATCGCGGTCCTGTTCATATGGATGCCTTTCGTAAAGCTGTTGACACACTTAAATGCCCTGTCACCTATAATGGAGATATCACCACTGTTGAAAAAGCAGAAAAGTTTACAGAAGCCTATCCTGATACAGCTCGCATAATGATAGGACGCGGACTCATCGCCGATCCTAATCTTGCTGCTAAGCTGACCGGTTTAGAAACTACAGACAAAAAGGCTATTAAAAAATTCACTACAGAACTCACTGAGGCCTATATTGAAAAATTCCGCGATGAAAAGATCGCAGTAAACCGCATGAAGAGCATCTGGATCTACCTTTCAGCAAGTTTTCCGGGTTCTGAAAAAGCTCTTAAACAGCTTAAAAAATCTCAGAACCTTGTTCAGTACAAAAGTGCTGTAATGCAGTTTTAATCAAAAATGAGAGCAGGCAATGAATATACTTCACTGCCTGCCCTTATTTTATAAATTCATAAACCTTTCCCACTTTTCCACATCACCGGTTCCGCTAAATTCCATTCTCCAAGTATGATCCTCATCTCTTACGACCACCTTATAGCCGCCTTCTACAGAATTCACAGAATCAACTCTTGTCTCCTGAAGCTTCTTAAATACCTCTTCATAATCAGCCTCATCCACTAATTTATCCGGCACTTCCTTATAAGGTCTCTCATTTACATCGAGCAATGTATAACCCTCTTCCACCACCTGCTTGAGTTCTCCGTCTGTGAAGCTCAGCTCGAGATCATTCGTCCTCATTGTTCTTATATCTCGGTTTGCAGAATTATCCGGCAAAATATGCACATCGCTGATTATAAGCTTCCATGTACTGAGCCCCTTCTGCACCTCGATGAGTGTAGAATCATTGAAATCAAAATTCTTTAATTCATTTTCTGTCTTAAATGCCATCTTTACTCTTCCTTCTTGCTTTCTTTTTCAAGAGCCTTTGCCTTTTTCCTTTTCCTGAATTTACATGCAGACACTATTATCAGGACGATCACTAAAAGGAAAGGCCATACCTCTACTATACCGATTGAAAAATCTACTATGAAATCTCCAAAATCTGAGATTGAATTACGGAAGGCGATCGACAGTCTTTTCAGATATGTCTGCTTCTCAGGCTGCTCTGCCTCGCGTTTTGAGACCTCATGTACCGAAACATTTATAGTAGAGTAGGCAACATCAGTATCCATACGACGCAGGTCAGATTTAAGCTGATCTATCTCTGTCCGAACCGTTGTCATCTGTTGCCCGATTGCTATTATATCATCCATTTCACTTGCCTGCTCCATGAGTTCCTGCAATCTCTTAAACTCTGACTGATACGACTCAAGCTCTATGGATGCGTCAGAATACTGCTGACTTATATTCTCCGCCGAAGAATTTTTAGAATCTATGATTCCGTCAAGCTTTTCAGACCCATTCATAAAATCGCTGTAGCTTTCGGAAGGCACCCTCACTGCTACGCTGTATTCCCTGTTCTTAGAGGCAGAATCATCTCCTCCGTATGCATACATGCCTGAATTGTCGTAATAGTTTTCCGATTCGATGATACCTTTATACGAATCTATCATAGCCTTGCACTCAGAAACCGTTTTTTCAAAATTCTGCGTTTTTATAGAAATATTTCCGGTGTATATTATCTTTTCCTCAGCAAGACTTACCGCAGTATCTCCCTTTGATAATTCAGCCGTGCCGCTGCCATCTGCCGCCGCAGCTTTATTCTCAGCAGACATATCGCCATCCATTACTGCATAATTTCCGACTTCATCCGACTCATAATTGGAAGAATATGCCTCTTCACTTTTTTCTGACGAATTCCCACAGGCAGACAATACGCAGCATGCCAAAATCAATGCAGTAAGCTGAATATTTTTTCCATAATATGTATACATTTTTTCAATAAAACTATACTTTTTCATTATACCTCCCTGTAAAATATCTAACTCTGATTAATTTATTATACATTATAATGCGCTGCAGCACAGCAATCTCAATAAATAAATTATTATCTGAAATAATTATCTGTTTACATTTTATTAACTGTTTTTAACTTGCAATGTTATTGAATACTGTATACAATAGATGTGTTTTGTGTTATTTTTTAACTCAATAACAGAAAGCTTAAATCAATGCAGGGGGAATTTTATGCCATTGAGCTTAGCAGCATTAAATAAGCTTTATTACATACAGCGTATTGCCGGAACAGACGAAACACGATGCTACTTAGCTTCTCTCGGTTTTATTCCAGGAGCTGAAATTTCAATCATTTCAGCCTTTTCAGGTAACTTCATAATAAAGATACTTGGATCAAGCATCGCTATTGATAAAGCTCTCGCTAAAAAAATTATAATAACTGATCTGAAAGTGACATAACTTTATGTGTAAAAAGCGACCATACACCTTACTTATAACCTTATCAACATTCATAAGCCTGATAGCTGTCACAGAGTTCTACAGCTATTATGCGCTTAAAAATATGCATGAAAAGCCTCACGATTTTCTGGTCATTTCACAACTTTCAGCTATTTTTCTCATACTTGGATGTGTAGTCATAATCTATATTATCTGGAAATTTTTCTCAGATCTTATAAATTGCAACTCTAAAGACGTTACAGGAATACATAATAAAAAAGCTCTTGAAAATAAATTTTCGGAAATTGCACAGCGCAGTGATACTATGAATGTCGGAATGATAATGTATGATCTAAATAATTTCAAACATATCAACGACACTTACGGGCATGAAAGAGGCGATAAAATGATCAAGGATTTTACCTGCTGTCTTTCAAAAATCATTATCGACGGAAGCTTTCTTGCCCGCTTCGGTGGTGACGAATTTATAATAATTCAGGAAAATGCCACTCCGGAGCTGCTTAAAAACATGAGTCTTAAGCTCTTTCGTATAGTTGAAGATTTCAACAACTGCACCGACCTTAAAATATCCTATGCGGAAGGCTACGATGTCAGCTATAGAAACCACTACTTTCTTATAGAAGATCTTCTTAATGAAGTAGATAAGAAAATGTATCGTGATAAAGTCTACAAGAAAAAGATCACTGGAGATCAGCAGCAGCAATATGATGATAAAAACGACCTTGGGATCGAAATGTTTTCTGAACATATGCTTGCTTCTGAAATTTTTTCATATATTCAAAGTAACACTGAAAATAATAAGCTGGCTCTCGTGATTTCAGACATCAGCAATTTTCACTATTTTAACAATGCCTTCGGATATTCTGTCGGCAATAATGTATTAAAAACGATTGATCACGAGATCATCGGAGCTCCGTATGTTATCTTCACTCACCATCTTCACTCCGATGTTTTTGCAAGCCTGCTTGACATAACCGGATATGACGAAAACACATTGACTTCAAAAATCATTTGGAACAATAAAAAAATAATAAATCAGGTGAGCAGCCAGAATCATGTCTGTCGTTTTATGATAAATTCAGGTATCTACATCATGGAAAGCAACTATGTAGCTCCTGAGGTCATGATCTCAAATGCCAATGCAGCAAGGCGACAGGCAAAGCTCAATAATCTTCATGTGTGCTGCTACAATAATGACCTTCGGGAAAGCGAAAGCAGAGAAGCCAAAATACTTCTTTCATTCCAGGATGCTCTGAAAAATGACTGCTTCAAGATCTATTTCCAGCCAAAGGTCAATGCTTCCACAGGAGAGATATGCAGTGCTGAAACTCTCGTCCGCTGGCTTGACAACGGAAAACCTGTATGGAGCCCTGATGAATTCATTCCGCTACTTGAACGTACAGGCTATATTGTCGAGCTCGATTATCTCGTATATGAAAAGTGTTTTAATTTTATTTCTAAAAATAAGGTAATGCAGCAAAATGATATCAACTTTTCATTAAATGTATCACCTGCGCACATTCATGCACCTCAGGAATTTATCGAGCGGGTTATGACGCTTGCCGAGCGCTACAGCATAGATCTCAGTCGTATAATATTTGAGATCACCGAGAGCGCCTTCATACACCAGAAGGAGCAGCTCAATGAGATGATAGATATCCTACACGAAAATAACATCCGCATCTCAATGGATGACTTTGGTTCCGGATATTCATCTCTGCAGCGCTTAGGAGATATAAATTTTGATGAAGTTAAAATTGATAAACAGTTTTTCCGAAATGGAATCACAGATAATACAAAGATCATACTTCATGAAATCATAGATATGCTCAAAAAACTCAATAAAACTATTGTATGTGAGGGTGTAGAAGAAGAGGAAGTCGTTAACTTCCTTCGCAAAGAAGGCTGCGATGAAATGCAGGGCTTCCTCTTCTATAAACCTATGAACGAGCAGGAATTTACTTCTGTATTTTCTGAGAATTATGACGAAGCTGCAAGCTGATCCTTAACTATCACGATAGTAAAGTAGCCGGCAGTTTCATTGATAGCTTCCGCCCCCGTCGAAACCTCTTCATTTTCCATACCGCAATTATTTATGGTATAGATCTGAAGAGGTTTTTCTTTTGATTCATTTATAAGATACTGCTTTAATCGTCCAAGCTGTCTTCCGGATTTCATATAGATCCTTGTCCCCTTGAACCGTGAGGTATGCTCTATTTCATCATTTCCTGAAATTATATGGATCTCAGAATTACCAGCACCTATAGGAATCTGAAGCCGTGCAGCAGCTGCACAAAATGAAGTTATACCGCTTACAACTTCTGTCTCCGCGCCTGCCTTCTTCACATTTTCAAGAACATACATAAATGTCGAATAAACTGTCGGATCTCCTAAGGTAAGAAAGACAGCATTCTCCCTTTTTTCAAGTATCTTAATTATCTCCTCTGAAATCTTTCCTATCTCCGAAAGCATTTTTTCCTTATCTCTAGTCATTGGGAAATCAAAGGCATATATCTCTTTATTCTCAAGCTCAGGGACAGCCTGCTTTGCAATTCCATACGCAGTGCATTTTTCCTTTACTGCCGCAGGAAGGATTATGCAGTCACATTCCCTGATAAGCCGTACTGCTTTAAGCGTCATGAGCTCCGGATCACCGGGTCCTACGCCAACTCCTATCAGCCTTCCCATCTTTACCTCCATTATTACTTCAAAAGAAGCTCAGCGATTCCATCAACCGTATACTCACGAGGGATAAGACATTTCCCTCCGATATGCTGATCAAGCTCCGCACCGGCTACCGGCCCGATAGCTATATACTTCACATCATCTTTAACTTCTCTTTTATTTACAAACCAGGCACGTACTCCGGCGGCGCTTCCAAATATAATGTAATCTGCTGCTTCTTCCGCATCCTCTGCTCCAAAGCTGCCCACCGACTCGTATATTGGAATATCCCTAAAATTTATCGAATTAGCTTTAAGCACTTCCGGAAGCTCTTGTGTACTCTGCTTCGACCTGAGTATCAAAAGATCATCCATTCCCTTCTTTGCCGCCTCTCTTCCAAGCGCAGCTCCTGTGTACTCAGTCGGTATAAAATCAGCATTAAATCCATATCTTTTTAGTGCCTGAGCCGTACCGGGGCCTATAACTGCAAACTTAAGGCCAAAAAGCGACCTTATATCAATTTCTCTCTCCTGCAGATGCCTAAAAAATGTATCCACACCATTCGCACTTGTAAATACAAGCCATTTCCAGCCTTCGAAGCTTTCCGGTATATTTTTCGGAACAGCCTGTACTCTGAGGCATTCTTCGGTTTCAAGAAGAGCTCCTGTACTTTTAAGCCTTTCAGCCATTTTTCTGCAAAAATGTACTGTTCCAACGATCTTTACATGCTTTCCTTCGAGGGGACGTGCTTCATTGGTTGTAAGCTTCATTCCTGCCGTTTCACCGACTACGAGTATTGCCGGTGCAGCAGCCTCAGCGGCGGCTTCAGCAATATTTTCAAGTGTCCCGTCATAGCGCTTTTCATCCACTGAATAGCCTCTGGAAAGCACTGAAGCCGGTGTTTTAGGCGATTTACCCCTTTTTATAAGCTCTGAGGTGATCTCTTCAATCTTATGAAGTGACATAAGAAATACAAGCGTTCCCTTGAGCTTAGCAAGCGCACCATAATCCTCTGAAGTTCCATCCGCTGTATGGGCTGTGACTACACAAAAAGATCTCGAAGTTTCACGATGCGTCACAGGAATACCAAATTCCTCCGGAACAGCTATCGATGAGCTGACTCCCGGAACCATGTCAAAATCTATCCCTGCATTCTGAAGGGCTATCGCCTCTTCACCGCCGCGTCCGAAAACAAAGCTGTCACCGCCTTTCAGTCGAACGACCTCATTCCTTTCTCTTGCATATTTAACAATAAGAGCACTGATCTCTTCCTGCTTCATGGAATGCTTTCCATAGCGCTTACCCACGTAGACAAGCTCTGCATCTTCCCTCGCTTCCGATAAAAGATCGTTATCTATAAGGTTATCGTAGAGAATAACATCTGCGCTTTGGATCGCCTTCAATCCTCTGAGGGTTATCAAACCCTTTCCACAGCCCGCTCCAACGATAGTTACTCGTCCAGACATAACTCCTCCACCATTTTATCAGCAACTCTCTTCCAGTCAGTAACAACACATTCCTCATGGACATATTTTCCGCGAAACATTGCTGAAAGCTTAACTTCATAATTATTTACTTCCGCATGGATTCCCATAGGCACTGAACAATCCGCCTTGAGCTTTCCGAAAAGGTATCTTTCCATCTCGAAGCGAAGCATTGTCTCATATTCTGTGGTATCTGCGAGAAGCTTTCTTATTTCCTGATCTTCTTTTCTGCACTCTACAGCTAAAATTCCCTGACACGCGGCAGGAATGAACTCCTCCGTATCAAACTTACGCACATTAAGACCTGAAAGGTCTATATCTATCCTTTCAATTCCCGCTGCGGCTATGATTATCGCATCATAATCCTCTTCTCTGAGCTTACGTACTCTTGTTGTGATATTTCCGCGTATCTCTTTGATCTCTGCATTCGGAAACTGCTTCTTTACTTCTATGATCCTTCTCGGCGAACCTGTTCCTATAACCTTTATATCGGCTTCAGGAACCTTGGAGATTATCACATCCCTACAGTCAGCCTGTGCCGGCGCACCGGCGATTATAAGCCCTTCTGCGATCTCATAGGGCAGATCCTTCGCACTGTGCACAGCAATATCGGCTTCACCTGATAAGAGCTTTTCTTCTATACCTCGAACAAAAAGACCGTTTCCACCGATTGCGGAAAGTGATGATTTCCTGTCCTTATCACCCGATGTAACAACCTCTAAAAATTCTATCTCTAATTCCGGATCAACCTTAAGCAGCTTATTTTTTACTTCCTCAGACTGCGCCATCGCCAGGGCGCTTCCTCTAGTTGCAAGAATTATCTTTTTCAATTTCGTTTCTCCTACATTGAATAAAAGCTGCATTCTTAAAAACGAACCATAAAGAATGCAGCTGCATCTATTAAACTATATGTTGACTGGCTTTTTCACCACAATACTATACCCTATGACTTTTTTAATTTCAACCGCCTGACCTCTTCATATTTGGATATTGTATTTTTTTATCAATCAGAGAATTTTTACATTCTATAGAGTATAATGAATTTATGTAATTCCCTTAGGCTCAAAATTTATGGGAAGAATAGGAGGCTATCTATGACCTACGATGAAATGATACAAAATGCCCGCAGCAATATGGGTGATTTCTGCAAGGCTTGTCCTGTCTGCAACGGCAAAGCCTGCGGCAATACTGTCCCCGGTCCCGGCGCAAAGGGCATCGGCGATGTTGCCATAAGAAATTATGACGCATGGCAGAAGATCCGCATCAACATGAACACCATCGCAGAAAACAGAGAAGTGGACACTTCTTTTGATTTCTTCGGTACAAAGCTTAAATACCCTATCCTCGCAGGGCCTGTAGGTGCCGTAAAGCTTCACTATGGAGATAAATACGACGACGTTGCCTACAACGACATTCTTGTAAAGGCTTGTCGTGATGCCGGTATCGCCGCTTTTACAGGTGACGGAACCAATCCCGACGTTATGAAGGCTGCCTGCAAAGCTATAAAATCCAACGGCGGAATGGGTATTCCAACTGTCAAACCCTGGGATGCTGATACCTTAAAGGAAAAATTTGAACTCGTTAAGGCTTCAGATGCCATCGCTGTTGCTATGGATATCGATGCAGCAGGTCTTCCTTTCCTTCAGGGTCTCACACCTCCTGCCGGAAGCAAGACTGTTCTTGAACTTGCAGATATCATAAAAGCATCCGGAAAGCCTTTCATCATCAAAGGCATAATGACCATCAGAGGTGCTCTTGCAGCACTCGAAGCCGGCGCTTCAGGAATCATCGTTTCCAACCATGGCGGACGTGTTCTCGATCAGACCCCTTCGACAGCAGAAGTTCTTGAAGAGATCGTCGACGCAGTAGGCGGTCGCTGCAAAGTATTCGTAGACGGCGGTATCCGAAGCGGTATTTCTGTTTTTAAGGCTCTTGCTATCGGAGCTGACGGTGTACTTATCGCAAGACCTTACGTAACCTCAGTTTACGGCGGTGCAGAAGAAGGCGTTAAGCTTTACACAGAAAAACTCGGAAATGAGCTCAAAGACGCAATGCGCATGTGCGGAACTGCTACACTTGGCGAAATTTCCCGTGAAAATCTCTTTGATCCTTCATCAAGCTTTTTCACAATGTAAAAATAATGGCAGCTGTGAATTTCAATATCCACAGCTGCCTCTTTTTAATTATTGAGATCCTTCAATATACTTACTGTTTCCAGATCTTCCTTTGTAACCTTAATATTTCCTATTGACTCATTTCCCTGAGGATCAATGACCTTCATTTCTATTATAGTTCCCTCCGGAAAACCACTTGCCGCTATACTCTGAATAAAACTTACAGCCTTTGGATGCTGATCCTTGAATATATTAAATCGCTTCGCAAGCTGCATCATCTTTATCGGATTTACTGCCATACTATATTCCTTTCCTAAAAAAATAACCTCTAACAGTATACATCAAAACCCGTTCAAAAGAAAATAAAAGATGCACACAGATTTTGCCCTGCATGCATCTTTATGTCAGATAAACTTAAAATTTAGTATTTAATAGATCCGCTGAAACGGTCACCACTGAATGTGATCACTCCATTAGCGACGCTGTACTCTGATTTCTTAAGCTTGATCTTCTTTCCATTAACTACAGCCTTAACAGTCTTGACCTCTCCCGCTTTATTAAGCTTTACTTCTGTATTTGAAGCAGTCAATGCAAGCTTCTCAACCTCATAGGTCAAAGCAGTTTTTCTTACTTCTTTTATAAGCTTCTTTTCTGCCCTGGTCGCACCTTTAAGCTTTCTTATATAGAACGTAGCCTCTCCGGCCTTTCTGTTGTTCTTATACTTAAGCTTGAGCTTATCCCCGCTGTATACTACTCCATTCACTGAAATAGAAATATCATCTGATCCAAATACTGTCTTCTTACCGTTAAATGAGACAGTCTCTTTATAAGTTACTGAAACATTCTCTGTAAGCTTCTTTGTGACTGTGTTATAAGCTTTTGCTGTATTCCCGGAAGCTGTATTTCCTGAAGCCGTATTATCTGAAATCGTATTACCTGACGGTGTTTTATCATCCTCTGCAGGATCAATTACATCATCCGCCGGATTCACGTCCTCAAAGCCTGTAACACCGTTATCTCTTACCCATTTATTTAAGTCAGATCCGTCTCCTGTGTAATAAACACTGTGATATGAAGAGCTTCCTTTCTCATCTGTTCCAAGTACATCCCTGACTTCACCGATGATATCCTTTATTCCGCTGCGATTAGTATTGAGTTCAGCGACAAAGTCCTCAGAAGCGATCTCTTCAGCACTTCTCGCAAAGTTATTGCTGACTGCCTTTTTAGTCATGTCTGAGCCAACCGGACGGGCTGCGATCTCTGTTCCCTGGTTTTCTATCTTTGCATCGCTATTGTAGTAATTATTTCTCTCATCAGCGATTCCGGCAACTCTTCCTGCGATAATTCCAAGGTCAAATGTTGTCTTTGATGATGAAACATCACCTGATGCATAGCTGTTTACTACGACACCACCATCAAGACCGACAATTCCACCGGCAACAGCCTTATTATTGTTTCCTGAACCAACAGAAACATCTCCGAGTGAATAGCAATTCACTGCAGTCACCCTGTTCTGCATACCCATGATACCACCGGCGTAAACTGATGATTTATCTGAATATGCCTTAAGATCGACATCTGACCAGGTATCTGTCATACATCCTCTGAGAAGATATCCGGCAACCGAACCAACCTGATTATAGCTTTCCTCAGTATTTACTTCGATATCTCCTGTTACAGAGCAGTTATCAATGTAGATTCCGTCTTCACCTGCACCCACAAGACCACCGGCTCTTGTTGCCACTTCGATCTCTGCGTTGATATCGATATCTCTAAGCTTGATATTTTTAAGAGTAACTCTGTTAACAGAAGCGCTCTGAAGAGCATTTGAATCAAAATCACCCTCAGTCACGCCAAAAAGTCCTGTCGAGAAGCCATTGTAAGGCTTTTCTTCCGTACCCATCTTAAGATTCTTAATGACATGATTTCCACCGTCATAGCTTCCCTTAAATGAATAGATAGCAACTATAGTCGGGTGAGAATTTATCTTTGTCTGAAGTGACCAGCCGATAGGAAGCCACTCTTCATCACTGAGTGTGATATCCGCTGTCTGCTTAAACCATACTCCCTTCCAGTCAACATCCTCATTGATCGACTCTGCAAGGTATCTAAGCTGCTCTTCATTAGCGATTCTGTAAGGATTCTCCTCTGTACCGTCGCCGCCAGCAAATTTAGACGGATCTCCAGGCTCATAGTTGGTAATATCACCATAAACAGCCTTCTCTTTAGCTCTTTCAAGGGCAGCATCATAATCATCCCCTGATTCCGAGCCAGAAAGTACTTCTGCTGATCTGACCTCATTGTTTTCTACTGTGATTTTTACAACTGTACTCTTGTCCTCACTACGTCCAAACCAGGTTCCGTCATTCATGGAAACTGTTTCTTCTTCCACGTTTTCAACCTCAGGCTTTACGTAATTTACAGTACCGTATGTCTTATCAAATACTACTTTTTCTGACTCTTCATCATATTTCCAGTTTTTAAGCGCAGATTTTGAAAGTCCAAACTGTGTTATCTCAACCGGGAACTCATCAAAGAGCTCATTCATGCTGAC
>JAILMH010000007.1 GCA_024692715.1 Lachnospiraceae bacterium | reverse complement strand
TTAATAACTTCCGCGACTGCTCCATGGTCACAATCCGCATCAGTTATCACATCACAAAACTGTTTCATATCTTCGGCTGTATTATTAACACCAACTCCAAGTCCCGCTGCCTTTATCATACTAAGGTCATTAAAATTATCGCCAATGGCGATAGTGTCCTTAATATCTACCCCTAATTTCCCGGCAAGCTTCACTAACCCGGCTCCCTTATTAACACCCTTCTTATTAAACTCAATATACCTTCCGGAAGAATAACTGACATCTGAATCCCCTGTTATAGGCTTAAGGTCTTCCTCGATCTTTCTGAGATAATCATAGTCAGGTCTCTCATAAAGACATTTGACGATTTCCTGGCCCTTAAGAAAATCAAGGTTCTTATCAAAAACCTCGATCATTTCCTGTCTACCCTTAACGTACCTTGCCTCATCCTCATTAAGGTTATAGGCATAGACCTTATCCTTAGTATATACATGAATACAGACGTCATACTCAAGGCCTCTCCTGTAAAGTTCGCTGGCAAAATCAAACGAAATACCGGTAAACTCCATAACCTTATTCCCACAATTTTCAGAAATGGCGCCGCCGTTAAAAGAGATCACGTACTCGTCCTTCAGATCTTTGAGTCCGAGGTCCTCAAGCGTACCCTGAACTGTCATATACCCTCTGCCTGTGGCCGGAACAAACTTGATCCCAAGCTCATGGCACTTCCTTATTGCAGCTTTATTCTCTTCTGATATTATCCTGTTCTTTCCAATTAGCGTCTCATCGAGATCGCATGCAATAATCTTATACATAAATTAAAGTTCCTCTCCGTTAGATGCAATAACCTTTCTGTACCATTCAAAAGAATCCTTCTTACTTCTTACAAGACTTCCTGAACCATCATTATTACGGTCAACATATACAAAACCATAACGCTTCTTCATCTCACCTGTTGTAAATGAAACACAGTCGATACAGCCCCATGGCGTATATCCCATAAGGTCAACCCCGTCTTCTTCTACAGCCTTCTTCATTTCTTCAATATGAGCCTTAAGATACTCAATTCTGTACGGATCATGACAGCTTCCGTCAGCTTCCTTGACATCTATAGCTCCAAAACCGTTTTCAACAATGAAAAGCGGGATCTCATAACGCTCATAGAAAAGATTGAGCGCATAACGCAGGCCCTTAGGATCAATCCCCCATCCCCAGTCAGAAACCTTGATATAAGGATTATCAACTGTAAAGCTTGAACCTGAACTTGTCGACTCAGAAACATCCACATGAGCATCTGCTTTAACCGTATTCGACATATAGTAAGAAAAACCTATATAATCAACAGTTCCCTCAGCAAGGATCTTCTCATCCTCAGGAGTGATATCGATATTAAAGCCCTTTCTCTCAATGAACTTCTTTGCATAATTTGGATAATGTCCCCTTGCCTGAATATCAGAGAAAAAGAACTTATGATGCATCTCCTGCTGTGAAAGAAGAACATCGTCCGGATTAGAAGAATACGGATAAACAGGGACCATAGCTATCATACTTCCAATCTTAAAATCCGGATTTATCTCATGTCCAGCCTTAACTGCAAGTGCGCTTGCAACAAGCTCATAGTGAGCACAGCGATACATTGCCTCCTCAGGGTCAGGATAATTGCCGAAATGAACACCGCTGTTTGTCCATCCAAAAATATCGTTGGAAATATTCATCTGGTTATTGATCTCATTAAAAGTCATCCAGTATTTTACTTTATCCTTGTAGCGCTTAAAGCATGCTTTTGCAAACTTAAGAAAGAAATCAATAGTCTTTCTGTTGAGGAATCCGCCATACTCCTTTGCAATGTGATAAGGCATTTCGAAATGAGAAAGAGTAATGACAGGCTCGATATTATACTTTAAGAGCTCATCAAATACATCATCATAGAACTTAAGACCTTCCTCGTTTGGCTCAGTTTCATCACCATTAGGGAAAATTCTTGTCCATGCGATAGATGTTCTAAAGCACTTAAAGCCCATCTCTGCCAAAAGTGCAATATCCTCTTTATAATGATGATAAAAATCAATTCCGATGTGATTAGGATAATATTCCCCTTCCTTAACACCATCAGTAATACGACGCGGAACACCATTAGCTCCTGCTGTCATTACATCAGCGACACTAAGTCCCTTCGATGTATCAAGAACTCCCCCTTCAAACTGATGAGCAGCAAGCGCGCCGCCCCACAAAAAATTCTTTGGTAATGACATGATTTTTTCTCTCCTTTTAGTAAACTTTTATAAAAAATATAATAGGTGTCAGACAGTTGCTTTTGTCTAACACCCATCATATAACAAACAAGATTTAATTTCACCATAAAAGATACTTCTTATGGCAGATAACGATTTTCTTACGCCATAACAGTCATAAGCGCATCGCCTGCAGCAAGCTCGTCTGCTTCAACCGGAACAATACTTGCATAATCATCCGGATTAACAACTATCACAGGTGTGATAGGGTCAAAGCCTTCCTTTTTGATCTCATCAAGGTCAAATTCAAGAAGAAGATCTCCCTTCCTAACGTCCTGACCATTCTTAACATGAGCCTTATAGTGCTTACCCTTAAGCTCCACTGTATCAAGTCCCACATGGATGAGAAGCTCTACTCCGTCCTTGCTCTTAAAAGAAATTGCATGCTTAGTATCAAAAACTGAAACTACTGTACCATCGCATGGAGCACAGATCTTACCCTCTTCCGGTATGATCGCTACTCCCTTACCTAAAACCTCCTCTGCAAAAGTAGGATCATTTACTTCCTTAAGGCTCTTAAGCTCGCCCTTTACAGGACTTACGATAGAAACTGCTCCGGCTGTTACTGTATTGATCCGGCTGTTTTTCTTAACTTCTGTATCACTTTCCTTTTCAGCAGGATCATCAAAACCAACTATCTGAACAAGTATGATAGAGCCAAAGAGTGCAATTGCACATCCGATAAGCTCACCGATAAATGACATCGGATGATCAGCACTGATCGCATTGACTATAGTAAGAAGTCCAGGAAGTCCTGCGTAAACATAGTTCATAGAGCCAAAGAGACATGCTACGACAGCACCTATACCTCCGGCGATACATCCGCAGATGAAAGGCTTCTTAAATCTAAGCGTAACACCATAGATAGCAGGCTCTGTGATACCGAAAATACCTGTTGCAGATGCTGAAAATGCCACGTTCTTAACACTCTTATTTCTTGACTTGAGGAATACTCCAAATGCTGCTGCACCCTGAGCGATAACAGCCGGTGTCTGGAATGCCTGGAATGAATCGCAACCATTCTGTGCAAAATCTGCCATGACCATAGGTGTAACACCCCAGTGAACACCAAAGATAACAACCACCTGCCAGAAGCCGCCGATAATTGCTGCCGCAAGAACAGGTACTGCATGATAAAGTGTGTTATATCCAAGTGCGATACCGTTTGCAACGATCTCAGAAGCAGGTCCGATAACAAGAATTGTAGCCGGAACCATAATGATCATAGAAAGGAATGGTACGAAAATTGCCTTCATAACATCCGGAATGATCTTATTGAGGCCTTTCTCAAGGTAAGAGAGAACAAGTACAAGGAAGAGCGGAGGAAGTACTGTTGATGTATAAGTTGTCTCTGAAAGATGAATTCCAAAGAAACTTACTGCTTCACCTCCTGCGATCCTTGCGGCGATGTCAGCCCAGCTTGAATTAACAAGTGCAAGGCAGCACGCCATCGCAATATATGTATTGCACTTAAAATGCTTTGAAGCTGTAACTGCTATAAAAATAGGCAGATATGTAAAAGGAGTCCATGAAATAAAGCTGAATACCTCATACGCACCTGTATTTGCAAATCCCGGGGCAATAAACGTAGTGATGATGATCAAAAGTCCCTGGATCAGGCCCGCTGCCGCCAGTATATAAACAAACGGAGCAAACACAGCTGACATTGTAGCGATCACTCTGTTCAAAATGCTTCCCTTTACCTCAGCTCCCTGAAGTGCAGAAGGGTCAACGAGCTGAACCATCTCATCATATACATCCTTTGCATGGGTACCGATAACGATCTGGTACTGTCCGCCTTTTTCAATTACCTGAATAACTGCAGGCATTTCAGAAATTTTCTTTGTAACCTCTGCAGAAGGGCTCTGCTTAAGTACAAGTCTGAGTCTTGTTGCACAATGTCCCACATTAACAATATTACTTTCGCCTACTTCAGCGAGAATATCCTTCGCCAGTTTAGCGTAATCTCTAACTTTACCCATAACCTTATCCTCTCTTTTATCACTCAGCAGATATAGCATCTTTATCCGTATTTTCGCGTTTAGTCATTCGTACGATATGAACCGTAAGAAACGTAAGCTCCTCGTCTGGTACGTCTATTCCATACTTTTTACTGACAACATCCGCAATTTTCTCAGCACATTTAAGCTGCTTCGGATAAACCTTTTTCATAGTATCAAACAGACAATCCTCCCCTTCGTCCATGAGCTTTCCCTCCTGAACTCTCTTTGCAAAATAAAGAAGGTGTGTAACAAATCTTCCATAATTCAATGAATCTTCATCATAAGTAATATGAAAGGTATATCTGACAACATCCATGACCTGTTCGACCAGCTTCGTCATCTCCATTGTCTGATTCATATCCCCGTCTAATTCCGAATTCACGATATGTATCGCAATCGATCCGCACTCATCCTTAGGCAGGTCCACTCCAAGCTTATCTTTAATGATCTCAAGAGCATGTTCTCCTACTGAAAATTCCTTAGGGTATAGCTTTCTGGTATCCCAGTAAAGCATGTCCTTAAACGCAATACCCTTATTAAATCTCTCAACTGCAAAATTTATATGATCCGTCAGGGTTATATAAATATTTTTATTGAGCTTTTTCTTCAAAAAGTCTCTGGCATAATCAATGATCGCTACAGATGTTTCGATAGCTTCAGGTTTTACCTCAAGGAAAAGCTTTTTCATCTGGGCAACTTCCATCTCTGTATCCATGCGGAATATCTTTGTTATCTTTTTAGTATCAACTTCATCACCGCTTTTTGAATGAAAGCCAAGCCCTAAGCCCATGATCAGCATTTCACGTCCATCTGCATCAAGTACACTGACCAGATTATTGTTGAGAATCTTATGAATTTTCAAAATATGCTCCTGTCCCTTCGATGCTCGCGCTGCACCCAAAGAAAAAACTAATTACAAGGTACCCCTGTCAAATACACACGACGGATTGAGTAAAAAAAATACCGAACCCTTCAGAGCCCACAATATGAGTTCTCAAGGATTCGGTATTGCCTAATCTAATAGTTACAAGCCGTTTTGTATTCAACTGAGTACATTATAGTTTTTATATAAATAATGGTCAAGTGAATAAGGCTGTATTTTAAATTTTTCTATGATATGCTAAAAAAGTACAAGTTATTTTTGTGCATTTTTACGAAAATATATAGTAACATATTATAAATCATCTCCAACAAGTCTGCCTGTATATGTCACAAAAAGCTGCAGAACTGTCACGAAAAGCATTAAAATTACCAGAACTATGATCCATGGACTATAGTCAACGCTTAGCACATTATACATCATAAAAGCTGCAAGCGCCTCTGCTGCAAGAAGTATTGCAAGTCCAAACCTGTAGCCTCTCACATTCACATCTCTCTCAGCACTTCTGGTCATCTGCAATGTGGCAACTGTTAGAATTATATAAAAAAATGCAAGAAAAGACATATAAATAGACCCAAACAATGCACACGCCGCCAGATCAAATCCTAAAAACCTTCGCGAACTCAGCATATAAAGCTGTGTCAGTACTAAAATAACAATGCTTCCGGTCAGATATATCACATTAACGATTCTGTTAAATAGTATAATTTTTCTGTTCATGTTATTCCACTCTCCTGAATGCAGAATAACACGAAAATGTTAATTTTTCATAAAATTCTGACGAAATGTAGCTTGAAACGGGATGAACTGCATTTTTATTTTAAGTAATCCATATTAGCATCATATACATTTCCATTTACTGCGTCTTCAAGCCACTCTGCCATTGAAAGGCCGCAGGATGTATGCATGTAAAAACTCCTGTGACGAACCGAGGTATGCTCTGTTCCTCCGAAGGGCATTTGAAGTGACATCCACTTATAAATAAAAAATCCAAAATGCGGATTAATTTTTTTCAGTCGCTTAAGCATCTGCTTAAATCTCAAAAAATATTGCTCCTGGATAGATGTAGTTGATTTATAAGTATGAGTGAGCACATCGTTATAATACGCACTTAAAAGATAATCCCTTGGTGATCCTGCATAAAGGTACTTAAGTCTATTGCCGAATTCCGCATAAAGGCTTTCATACCAGTCTGCGCAGATATTATATGAATGCAAAGTATTGTAAAGCTCTGCAGGTGCCTTCCAGACTTTCTTCGCTGTATTTTTCCAGTCCTTATAAAGTAAAAGCCCGCTGTCCGAAAGAAGCGTTACATCACTGCAGTCACTATAATAGTCCCTGAGAATATATCTGCTAAGGGCAGGAACTGCAAAGGCTCCGGCAGATTCACCTGCAATAAGCAGCTTTCCGGGATTCTTAAAGTATTCACCTCCCTTATCCATTGCCGCATAAAAATTTTTCAGCCCATGAAAATTAAGGGTTCTTTCGATTTCTTCTTCATCTCTGTAAAGGAACTCATTATCCCCCACATGAAAATCTCCGGTCGCATAGGTGATTATTATAAAATTCCAATCATCAAAAGGATTTTTAGTCTTATCATTCTCAGTAATACCGATATTGATATTCATAAGCTGGGTTATCGGCCGCAGATTATCCCAATAATAATTCGGAAGACCCGCCGCCATAGCACCGCCTGTAGTAGGTCTGGCCGCAGTGTACTCATTCCATGCCACACCTCCGCCGGAGAAAAATATACAAAGCTTGTCCGTCGTGCCTTTTTTTATATAGATATAATATTCCGAGCCATCACCTGTAAGGCCCGCAGGCAGAAGAACTCTGTACCAGACCTTTTCCTCAGGCTCTCCGTCTAAAAAAGGAGCTTCATAATATTTTTCAATACCACGGCTGATGGTCGTATCTACCAGATTACCAATGGTTTCTATGGCTTTAGGCATTCAAATCCCTCGTTTCTCCCTTGATCTTTATATCAAGTATTAAAATATCTTGAAGATGCTGAAGCAAAATCTCTCCATCTAAAGAGCAGGATCCCCACAAAGAAAACAATTATCATCGCTGTACTTATCACTGCCGGCAACGGGAATGGATTTATCTCTTTGAAGAGGAAGACAAACTGCACCAACGCAAATAATGTGTCAAAAAGCAGATACAGCACAAAATCCTGCAGCCTCATTCTAAGGATAAGACCGGTTATGATCGTCGCTATCACCATTCCGCAGAAGGCTCCCGGAAGTACCCAGACCACTGACCAGGCATGCCAGCCCGTGTAATAGTCAACTATCAGACTGATGAACATACCGACGTAGATCTGGATCGTTATGGTCTTTAATGGATTATTATGATAGTATGCCATAACACAGATATCTCCAAAGCCCACAAATGCACTGATTATCGCCAGCGGAAGCCACGATATCCCAGCCGGCGACGCATAGTCCACGATCCTCATTGCAAGACAAAAAACAAAAAGGATAAAAGCAGCGATCCTTACAAGAAGTGCCCTTGTGATGATCTTTCTCTTAAGTGCCGGAAAAGCCGGTGATTCAGGCTCACCTTTAAGCTTTCCCCCGCACAAAGGGCATCTCGCTTTATTACCTCTGATCTCTATCTTACATTTATCACAGCTCTGCATTACTGTACCTCCCTGTCATTGTCATTCGTTGCTATCTGAATTTCCGCTCCAAGCTCTCTTAATCGCCTGAAGAAATGCAATGCAGTCGGGTGCTTTTCAAAGCAGGAAGTGATTCCGAAGACCATATTGTCCTCAAATGTGCTTATACATAAAAATACAGTCGTACATGCCATAAAACTGCAGAATTTCTCAATATACGGAACAAATGCTTCATTCATATTTACTTTGCCTACATTCGAAACAGACGTAGTGATTCCTCTGTCCATCCGGCTCTTTATACCCATGAGGCTGATATCCTTAACGAACAGCGGTAAAAACTTAAGCGCGATATTATGCTCAAGCGCCGCATAAGAATTCATTGTCTGCTGAACATTCTCCGGTGTAAGCTGCTCGCTGAATTCTCTCTTAATCTCAGATAAAATACTCTCCAAAGTTCCATCGTATTTCTTCGGATCAAACGAAACATTGATCACTCCAAAGAAATTTCTAGTGGTAAGTGAATGGAAAAACTGCCTCAGATTAACGGGAACACTCACCACAACAGGCTGCTTATATTCAGACCTCTTCATCTGCTTGACTATCGCCTCGACCCAGAGTGAAGTTGCCAAAACGCCCAGTGTAACTCCTTTTTCATGGGCAATCTCTATCATCTTTTTTACGGAAACTGTTCCTTCTATGAGATGTTCATCAAGATTCGGGTCCTTCATTCCCTTTAGCTGATATGCCTTTACAGGGAAAAGCTCCTTGATATAATTTCTTCTTTTCTGCTTATCCTCTTCATAAAACTGACTGAAAGCGTCCTCCTGCTTTTCCTCAACAGATGAGCCTCCTGTTTCATCCTTCAAAAGATTCCTGTCGATATTATATTTAAGGATCAGATATTCATTGATTATCTGCTGAAAAAATATAAAACCGCCGGTTCCATCGGCAAGCACATGAAAGATTTCAAGATTTATCCTCTTTCCAAAATAGTTGACTCTATATAAAAGTCCGCGCTTCCCGGGTACATATAAAGCGTGAAGCGCTCTTTCTGAATTTTCCTCAGGCTTCACCTCTGCACCATATTCAAGCTCATCCATGTAATACCAGAAAATACCCTTACGAAGGCAGCAATTCATGTAAGAATACTCATCGAGTACCTTATCCAGTGCCTGCTGCAGAAGCTCCGGATCAACCTCTTCTTTTAACTCACATACCAATCTGAAAACACGCGTATCAGCTCCGATCATCGATGACGGAACCACTTTAGCCGCATTATCCAGGCGGTACCATTCTTTTTCATAACTGTCCGCACTCATCAGTTAGACTCCTCATAAATTTATTGATAACTCAAATATATCATATTAAAAAGAATCATGCTATTCTGACAGATATCATCAAAGTGATAAAAAGGCGGGTACCTTTTTTCAGTACCCGCCCGGATCATTCATTTATTTACTTTTCACTATCGCTGTTCCTTTATAATTATTTATTCCGTTTACAGAAACAGCATTTTTATTAGAATCTGTATAACCGGTCACAGTAAAATCTCCCTTTCCGCTTGATTTTGACTGCTTTAGTTTCAGCTTAAGTGAATCAATCGTTGCTGTAAGTTTGCTGACTTTGATTCCCTTTTTCTTTGAAACTATCTTAGTCGTTGAAAGTTCTATTTCAGAAAGATCCGCAGGAACGATCGTAAACTCAATCTTTGTACCCCTGAATTCCTTTCTTACCGATGACTGGGCCCCGGCCTTTTTCTTGAGCGAAATGACGAAATACGGCTCTTTCTTTCCATTCGATACATCTTTATTGTTATGGAATTTTACATCATAAAGTTTGGGATCAATGGTCTCTCCATTATAAGAAACACTCACACTGATGTCTGCACTGTTTCTCTTATT
>JAILMH010000016.1 GCA_024692715.1 Lachnospiraceae bacterium | reverse complement strand
TCATAAGGCGCGCGGCCTCACGCCTTGCACCGATTCCTGTAAGGACCGATACCACATGCGGAATCTTAAAAACAAAGAAAAAAACCACTGCAGCCGCAAAAAATGCAGCACCTAAAAACAAAAATATTTCCGACAGCAATTCATACTTTTCAACACTGCTGCTGACGCTGGCACTTGAAGTCAGCAATATATTTATACCCGAATCGTTCATTTACTAATCTCATCTGCAGACTCTGTTGTTACTGCAGCACTTTCAGAAAAAGCGTTATTCAATGATTTCCATGCATAGAGCATATCATCACTAAGTGTTTCTTTCAAGGACTTAATCTGCTCCGGATTATTCTCCTTTGATTCGTCTATTTCAATTTCTATCACCTTTTTAATATGTGTGAGCCAGCCCGACATTTCATCATATTCAACACCGGCATTTCTGAAATGCAGAGCATTTGCGTATATCTGGTGCACAAGTTCCCTGTAGATCATTATCGCAGTTGTCGCATTATCACCTTTGACAATGTCTCCGGAAGCAACCTCTGTCATATCCTCCCAAAGATTCTTGTAACCGTCTTCTGAATCCCCGGTGTAATCCACCTGCCCGAGCTTCTGATAATATCCCGCTATCTTACTGAGCTTCTCAGCCCTGCTCCGGCTCACATCATCCAGGCTCTTTGAATCAGCTGCTATCTTCAGCCACTTAAGCGCCATCTGTTTATTGCCTGTTCCATCATAGGCATAATAATAATCCAGTCCCAGCCTATATGCAAACTCAGCATATTCCTCCGGTTTCTCTGAAAGCTTTTCTTCAAGAGTTTTTCCATCTGTCCACTCTGTGAGAAGTATCTGCCTCAGAGCAAGATCTTCATCCGGTTCATAATCTCCGTTTTCCAGGAAAATAGAATTCAACAGTTCGAGATACGCTGTACTTGAAGTCGGATTCATCATGATCGCCTTGACAAAAGTGTTTATCTGTTCTTCCTTTGTAAGCTCACCCTTTGCCTCTTCGATATAGCTTAGATATCCTCTATCCTCCAGTGCACCCGCCATTGCATTAAAGCCGACAGAAGCGACAAGACATACCGCTGCAAGAGATGCTGTGACCACAAAGATGATTGCATTTATCTTAAGTTCATGACGATAATTATGGTCGAGCTCTGCTGAATGATTGAGCGCAGCCAGCACTTCCGAGCAAGACTGATATCTCTTATCCGGATTAGCCTGCGTACATTTTTCTATGATCTTCTCAAATCCTTCGGAAAGAGATGCATCCCAATGCCTTATCGGGTAAATCTCATAAGGAGGCTCACAGGGATCATGCCCCGTAACAAGGTGATGAAGAGTCTTTCCAAGGCAGTAGATATCTGTCCTCACATCAGTCTGTCCCCAGCCTCCGAACTGCTCCGGAGCCGCATATCCTTTAGTTCCGAGGGTAGTCGTATCATGAGTCGCACCCGATTTATAATATCTCGCTGTACCAAAATCTATTAAAACTATCTTTCCGTCAGGTTTCAGCATGATATTTGCAGGCTTCAGATCCCTATAGATTATCGGCATACTCTGCGAATGCAGATACATGAACACATTACAGAGCTGCACGGCCCAGTCCATTACATCTTTTTCACTCTGGGCACCGGACTCTTTAAGAACCTGATCCAGCGTCACGCCCTCTATATAGTCCATGACAACAAGTATACTGTCGCCCTCATCAAGAACATCCACGATACTTGGCAGGTTCTCGTGTTTTAGCTCTTTAAGCATCTCTGTCTCTCTGATAAGACTCTGTCTTATGATCTCATAATTTTCCACGCCTTCTCTGCGGACCTCTTTGACAGCCCACTGTTTATTGGCTCTTTCATTCATAGCAAGATAGACCGTGCTCATTCCGCCACGGCCTATCACATTTAATATCTTATATTTTTCTCCGATATACGATCCTATTTCAAGCATTAACTTACCCTTACAGCAATCAAAGAAACATTGTCCGGAGCACCCTTGCTCAGGACTTCATTTATAGAACTTTCAACACATTTTCTCACGCTGAACCACGCACCGATCTTAGAAAGCTGCTTCCTTACATATCTGTCATGGCACACCTTCGTAAGTCCGTCGCTGCAAATGATGAACCTCATATTCTTCTTAAGCATTCCTGTCCTCACATTCGGATTCAGCTCCGCATGTATCCCTACTGCAGAAGTAAGCTTACCATGATTTTTATTGGTCCTTATCATTTCCGGCGGGAGATTCATTGCGATCTCCGGTACATTATCCCATATATCAAGGTGTGTAAGCAACGAAAATTCATGCCTGTGCAGCATATAAGCCCTGCTGTCTCCGGCAGAAAGCACTGCATAATGCTCATGCCATACGATAAAAAGCACAACTGTCGAACCACACCTTCCCGGCACCTCACTCATGCAGTAAACTGCACCATTTGCCTCTTTCAGCATATTTACCGCTGACTCGATCAGATCACCGAATCCCCGGTACTTCTCTTCGCTGAATTCTCTGCACCAGCGCCCGACCTTATCACAGACGGTTCTGCTGGCTTTGTCTCCATCACTTAGTCCTCCTATCCCGTCTGCAACACAGAGCGCATAAAGCTCTCCATTACGTCCGGAATATATAGCATCTTCATTTCTTTTCCTTTTTAATCCCTGATCTGTTCCAGCAAAAAACTCTACCTTCATCCTCTTTAGCAGTCTCTCCGTCTTAAATTTTTACTTAATTACATAATTAATCTAACACATTAACTGATTTATATGTGCCAATCCTGACGGACAGTAGTTTGAAATCGGACGAATTGCATTTTTACTGAATATTTATTGTCAGGGTAGACCGTCCAAGAGTGATACGGTTACCGCTCATTATTTCTGTTTCTGTAGTCACCGGCTGATCATTTAACCTTGTCTTATTAGACGACCCGAGGTCGGTTATATAGAATCTTCCGCTCCTGCAGCTTATCATACAATGTCTTTTTGAAATACTCTTATCATAGTCTATGGTAATATCTGTAACTCCGCCATCTCTGCCTATGATTGCAGAATTAGTAAATCCGCACTGAAAAATCTTTGAAGGATCGTTAACATCCGTAAGTATCAGTCTGTAAGTCCTTGTAGGCTGGCTCTTGTCAAAAAGAGACCTTGTGCTGTGATCATCATGGTCATCACGTATAACTTCTGTAGCACCGGTATATTCTTTCCTTGGCTCATCACTGGTTTCCGACTTTTTCGGCTTTCTTATAAAGTAAATGACCGTGTATATGATTACTCCAAGTACAATACCTATCCCCAAAAGAATAGACCAGAAAACCGCAGGCCTTTCCTTTCTGAAATCAGATATCTTTGATAAAAAGCCCGTACTTTCCTTCTCATCATCTATATCGATAGTATAATCCTCTGAAGGAACCTGCTCAGTCGCCTCAGTTTCGATCGCCTCTTCACTGGCTGCAGCAATACCGTCTCCAAATGGCATATCCACTTCAAACTGCAGTGAAATACTATCTCCAAGTTTTAAAAGCGTATTCTTTCTGGAACCATCCTTAAGCGCTTCAGGGATAGCCGCCGTGATCAGAAGCATTCCGTGATCCTTATTCATAGAAGAAAGCACATCTTCTGTACTGAGCGAATCATTGAGCACGAAGCTGTCCGCATTGGAAATTCTTGAAAGAGCAAACATATTTTCAAGCTCTGAATTATTGTCTGCTTTTTCAGCACCTATCGTATAAATAGGTATCCCGAGCTTCTTAATTTTATCATTAAGCTCCTCTTTAGTTATTCCAAGCGGCTTATTATCAACTCCATCCGATATAACAAGTATCCTTGTATATCCCTTGAAAGGCTCTGATTCAGAATTGATATCGGACTCAAGTTCATCGAGGACCCCACTGAGAACATCCGTCAGATAAGTCTCCTGATCGGAATATTTTATAGAAGCTGCAACATTTTTTAATGCTGTATAATCATTTAAAAAATTCGACTGATACTCAATATCATCAGCAAATGTCGCAATACGTATATACTCATTTTCACCGTGAGAATCCACGATCCCGTCAATGAGCTCCGTTATAAAATCTCTGTACTGCTCGGGTATTGAAAGAGAGTTGTCCACCATTATAAGTGTTCTCATCCCGGCATCATCTTCAGAAACAGTCTTTGCAGTGATATCTTCACATGCTGTATTTCCTATCTGGTAGCTGCTTCCCTGAGGAGCATCGCCCTCCACCTGAAGATAAATTTTCACGTTGTTTTTATCCGCCAGCGCATACATTACCTTTGCGGCAGACTCACCAAATATCTGTAAACATCCTGTAAAAGAAATAACTGCAGCCACCAAAAGCACTGCAGTTATTTTAATTCCCTTCTTCAAAGCTCAAACCTCCGCAGATGCATTATCAATTGTACTATTTTCTAAACATCACAAGTCTAATACATCCGCATCTAATCTGTAAAGTCTTACTTATTCTTAGTTTCTAATGTTATCTTTCTTCTTCTGACAGCAAGGATCACCGCTGCCGCACAGCCTGCGGCGCCTGCAACTGCGGCGCCCATCAAAGATGCAGAATCAAATCCCGGAAGCACTTTTCCAAGGACACCGGACTTCCCGGCACTTCCCTTAATTCCTCCTGATGCTTTTTTATTTATCAGCACATTGGAATATGTAAGTACTGTTTCATTTCCTGCCGCATCATGAGCCCGAATGATTATATCCTGCGGCTCCTCTGAAGCCGGAAGTCTGAGCTTTTCAACATTATTAGCTGAAATAAGCTCCGCTTCATTATAGGATACAAGCTGCATTTTTCCGGCGCACACACTCATTCCGGAAACTGTCATGTTATCGACTGCATTCACTGTTATAACATGACCGTCCTCTTTATAAACCCCGTTCTCCTCGATATCTGATACGGCGATCTTTGGCGCAGTCTGGTCAATGGCAAAATCAACTTCCTTGCCCTGTGCACTGTTGTCCTGCGTATTTCCTGCCGCATCATCTGTATGGATTATCACTCCATAATGGCCGTCATGCTTGAAATTATCCTCAAATACTGTATATGTATAGGATTTCCAGGCATCCTCGCCGCCTTCTTTTTCAACCTTATAATTCCTGTTTTCCTTGAGAACCGTTATCTCATCTTCAAGGCTTCTGGAAATATCTCTTTTATTGACCTCATCAACATTTATTTCCATTATCTTAACAGGAAACGGTTTGTTTACATAATAATTTTTGATCTTCTCAGCTGTTTCGTCATCAACTACAAATATTGAACCAAAACGATTCACCGAAAATCTGATCTCGTCTTCAGTTTCGTTTCCTGCAAGATCTACCGCTTTTACGCTCAGTGTATAAAGGTCATCATTATCCTTAACATGCTCAAGATCTCCAAAGGTATATCTGACACCTCCGTCGATCACCTCCATGGAGGACGACTGCTTTACCTCACCTTTATTTGAGCCGCGATAACTTATCGTAGTCCTCTCGGTATCAATATTTTCATCAACATACGTGATAGAAGGGGTCACCACACCCTTATTTGCCGAGTGATCCTTAACTCCGTCGAATGAGACCGCAGGCGCTGTCGTATCTATGACAAACTCATCGCTTACATATTCTTCGGCCTCATTTCCTGCCCGATCAGTGCATCTGATGATAAATCCATAGGTTCCGTCCTCATCAAATTTAATGACAGACCTGTGTATATCGCCGACTTCTGCAAATGCAGAATTTTCAGGAACCGGGCTTATCCCTTCATCAGATGCCTTTACTATCTCCACTTTTTCCGGATCGAAGGAAGCTTCGTCTATTGAAATAGTCGCAGTTCTTGCGGCCTTATAATAATTTCCGTTCTCAGCGTCATTATTATCAAATGAAACATTTATCTTCGGAGCTGTACGATCTACATAAAAGTCCGGTTCTCCATCGCGTTTACTTGAATTTCCTCCGCGATCCGTACTTTCAACTTCGATCTGATAATGTCCGTCGGCATTAAAAGTGATAGTCTTTTCATAGGTATTTTCATCTACCTCTTTCCAGTCACTTTCCTCAGGCTTCTCCGTTACATCACTTCCGTAGCTTATCTCTGTCTCATCTTCATCAAACGTAAGGTCCTTAACTGTTACAGTCGCCTTCAGCGCATCCTTATAGTAACTTCCGCTATCAGGCTTTCCTCCGGAATAATCAATATCTATGACAGGGCTTGTATTATCTATATAAAAGAAATTGTCAAAATTCTCTGACTTAAAGCCGCTGCTCTTAACCTCATAAAGTCCATCTGTCCCATCAATGGCAAAATCGCCCTCGTAGGTCAGAGAGTTTGAATCCTTCTTTTTGAAGGAACTCTTTTCATCCGTGTTTACCACAGATTCCCCGTCAATACCTGTCCCCTTCACTTCAATTGACACATCATCATAATTCTTAGTGATGAAGTATCCTTCAGCATTCACACTCTTATATACCTTTGCTCCGCTGTCGTCTCCTGCAAACTTACTGATAAGAGAACCATTTTCATCCTTAAAATCAATGGCAAGCTCGTCAGTCATCGAAGGGTCCACATCAAGAATCGGGCTTTCTGTATCCCCGCTGCTGCTCGATGTATCACAAAGGCTGTTATTCAGCGTATCATCAGCACTAATAGAAAACTGGTAACGTCCTTTTTTACTAATATTATAAGTATATACGACTTTACCGTCATCATCTGCTTCACTTGCCGTAAGCTCCGGTACATCATACTCTCCGACCGCATTTATAGAGATCGAAGAAGTGTCAAGATTCATATCCTCAACGCTCGCAGCTTCTGTTTCAAGAGAACCATAGTAATAATATACATTTCCCTCTTTATAGGCATAGTTTTTAGGCGCTTTATAATCAACTCTTGGCTTAAGTGTATCTAATATTATGCGTGTATTAGATGTCCCGACCTGCGCTGTATTACCGGCTTCATCCGTTACCGTGATGCCATTTAAGGTAAATTCTTTCTCTTCGCCGGCAGAAGGTATTATCTTTAACTCCTGATCACTGCTTTTAGAAGACGTTCCTCCACATATCTCTACCTCTTCACCGCTGTCGCTGTCATCCTCATCTTCAATATCATTCAGCGAAACCGTTATCGGCGACTGGGGAAGTTTAGTATCACTTACTTCCTCTCCTGAGATCTTAAGACTGATCTCTCCTCTTGTCGCTATAGTCTCAAAAGACGAAGCATCATCACTGATATTATATGATACTGTGCTCAGCTTAGCGGTCTGCCCGGTATGATCTGTGACAGCCATGAGCGAATCACCAGAGATCACTGCGTTTATCACTGCATTAGGCGGAATATTATCTACGCTTACAGGTACTCGATAATCGCAGTCATCTATAATAAATTTTATGTCCCTGGCAGTATTAATATCTGTATTAATGACATATATATAAGGACAGCTTCCATCCGGACTGACTCTGGTAACAATATCTTGAGTTACATCTATCCTCGGCTCTTCGCCGGCCTCAACGATCAAATACAGTGCTCCGTTCTGAGATGCAGAATACCACCTCGGCTTCTCACCCATTCCGTAGCAAAAACCATTTCCGCCACTGACAACCCATTTAACATTGCAGCTTTCAGTAATATCTGATATTTTTGCATCAGCACTCTGTGAATTGTCGCTTTGCGTTGTCTCATCTGCCATCGTATATGGCGCTTTCCCCGCAAAACTCATAAATACAGCCGCTGCCAACAATACCGCAACGTGCTTTCTCCGGTTATCAAAAATGGAATTTTTCATACTCTCTTACTTTCCCTCTGTCCGACTAACCCCCAGGTCATAGTCAATTGTTTCATTTTGAATACATTAAACAATTCTAGTATACAATCATGCCAGTGTCAACAAATCACTTGCATGCGATCTTTACCTTAAATTTCTTATTAGATCCATCCTGGCTTGTATATGTAAGGGTATATTTTTTTCCTTTCTTTGCAACAAACTGATATGGCACACCGCTTACCCAGTAATAGCATATATACTGATCCTTAGAAGTTTTCAGCTTTATATCACCAAATCCGTTTCTATAATTTACCTTTACAGCATTCTCTGATGATGACTTTCCGGAATATTTATATATCTTTTCACCTATGATAGTCCACGGTGCGTCTGCCTTTATCACAGTTCCCGCAGAAACTGTCACATTTACACTGCTCTTTATCTTTCCGCCATCATTTACACCGATCTTCGTTACAGGATCAGACACACAGAAATTCTTCGTAAATGTATCTCCATCGTATTGAGCCGTTACAGAAAACTTAGTTCCGACCTCAACATTTTTCTTAACCTTAAGCCTGCCTGTGTTTGAAATGGTGATACCGTTAGCAGAAGTATTCAGTGTATAGGCACCTTTTGAATCCTTCTTGCTGACCTGATTTCCCTCAGTATCTATAAGAGAAAGGTTCATTGACTTTCCGCGTCCGATCGAAACAGTCTGCTGCTCATCATAAATACCTGCATGGATCCTAAAGACTCTTGATCCAAAGTATTTTCTCTTGATCACTTTATTCTTTACTGCGCCCTCGCAATCAAGGCCACCTTCAATAGCGTTATCAGTGTCATCAAGCGTACAGAAATAACTAACCTTCATCTCATTGTCGAGAATTCTCTTCCTTACCGCCTCGACAGTCTTTTTACTGTGATCATTCATAAGCTTTTTATCAGAGCCTATCACAAGCGCTGCTGCACCTGCGACCATTGGACTTGCCAAAGCTGTTCCATACTTTGCAGTATACCCTCCATCTTCATTAAGACTGTATATACCGTGTATGTAATCCTCTCCGGCTCCACCGGGAGCTGCAATGTCTACACCGTCTCCGTAGGCCGAAAATACGCATCCCAAAAAATCGTTGTATGAGCTCGCACCCACTGATATAACATCCTCATAAGCTGCCGGATATACCACATTCCTAGAATATGTATCTCCCGCTGTTGAAACTATCACGCAGCCATTATCCACAGCATCTTCAACTGCTGCCTTAAGCTCTGCAGAGTCCTTATAGTCTCCAACACCTATATTTACCACATTTGCCTTTATCTCTACGCATTTTTTAAGCGCTCTGACAAGGCTGTCTGTATCTGTGTTGTCTCCGACCTTTATAAGATAAAGCGATGAATCCGGAGCCACTCCACAGCCCCCGATACCATTATCCTTAACAGCACCTATAACACCCGCCGCATGAGTGCCCTGATATGCATATTTACCGCTTACCGGGCTCATATCATTATTTCCTGTCGCATCATACGTGCCCTTAACGTTAGCTGCAATATCCGGGTGATCCACATCAAAACCGTTATCGATCACTGCCACAGTAACGCCCTTACCGGTAGATTTCTTCCAGGCTTCTTTATCGTGGATCATATTGTGATACCACTGCTTTCCAAAATCAGGATCGTTCGGGTCTCCCTTACGATTCTTTTCTGAGAAAGACTGCGTCTCAACCTCTTCGTCAAGACCCATAGCGTTGACCGACATCACTTCTTTCACGCTGTTCATGATATCCTGACCGATAATGCTCTCAGTTTCCACTTCACCTGCCATTGCCGGCTCTGCAAAATATAATCCCCCCGCAGCTATGACCGGAATCATAAGTACTGCAATATCCCTTTTCAATGAATTGATCATTATAATCCTTTCATACTGAATTTCGCTTTATAATTGTATTTTTTCAAGAACATTCTTTTTCAGAATAATCTCTGCATCATCAACTGTCAATTGGACATTTTTGCACTAAAAAGCTGACAGAAAGTCTCCTGTCAGCCTGTGAAGCAGTGTCCCTGAGTCCGCTCCATTATTTACAACTAAAACTTTATCTGATCCATCTGGCAGTATAATTCATTCTCAGCACGTTCATCCCCCTCACTCTGAATGCTGATCTATAGATTCACTTATTCGTTAACAGCAGCTTTCCACTCAAAGCTGTCTACAAAATCCTTAGCAACCTTATCTGTTTCCTTGCCTCCGTCATAATTAATCTCCTGCGCCATGCAGAAACGGTGATCTCCCACAATGTAGTACTGGGCTGTCATCCTTCCGGAAGGCTCACGAACCTTCATTACATACACTGTAAGACCTTTCTTACTGTACTCACCATAAGCATTCACCTTTGGTCTGTCATACAGTCTTAACCTTGAATCAAACTTCTCAAGGATCGAATTTCTGAACTCTCTGTGCTCCTTGGCAGAATAATTATTTTCCCCGAATGTGATGCTTATATGATTTTTCTGATCATTTTCTTCGTGTTCTTTATGTGTGTAGATGCACATCTTCTGTGATCTAATATCTGTCTCTATCCATTCATCCGGAAGTTCATATTCGCCAAATTTTTTTACGTACTTCATTTTCATTCTCCTTTGACTCAGGCTTCTGCTGAATTGTATTTTTTTCTAAATTGAATTTACCACACCTGAATACATAATTGGGCGATTCCTGACGAATGGTATGTCTAAATGGGATGAAATGCATTTAGTTGACATAACTCAGCACTCTTAGTAGTAGTTAAGTTGTTCGCCGTTACTCTTCAACTCCGTCCCCATAACTCAAAAAAGACGCCAGACATATCAATGTCTCGCGTCTTTTTATATATATATTCTGATAACCCTTGATCAGCTGAGAAGTGAGCTTGAAAGTGCTGAGCTTGCCTCTGTGTTTGCCTGCTCTGCTGACTGGTACTCTGATGCGATCTCCTGAAGATGAGTACCGTGCTTTGTGATCTTTGTACAAATAACATTAAGATTCTCATTGATGCTCTTGATCTTATTTGTATATGTTGTAGCAGCATCGCCCTGCCAGATAGAATTCATAGATGAGATCATTTCAGAAATTGTATTAGCAAGGTTTCTAACCTGTGCTGCCTGATCATTGAACTGCTCTGCTGTACTGCGAACTTTCTCCGGTGCTACCTTTAATGTATCCATAACTTCCTCCGTTTTCTATATGAATAATCCCTTATTTTCGTTAATTTAATGTGAAAAGCTCATTACTTGCTCTGAGCGATCTGAACGTTCTTTGCCTCAGACTGCTCATATTTCTGCACGATCTGCTGAAGCACCTGAACATACTGCTGGACGCTTGTGCCAAACTCAGAAAACTGATTCTGGTCTGTTGCGAATGCTGTGTGGAATGACTGTCTTGCGTCACCTTCCCACATGCCGTTAAGAGCACTTTCTGTCTCTGTAAGCTTGTCTATCTGTGTTTTATACTGATTTCTAAGATTTTCCAGCTCTTCTGCCTTTGCGCGTAACTGTGCTGCTGTAACAAGAATTTCTGACATATTTATCTCCTTTTTTTAAGAATGCGCTATTCTATACGCTTCCATCTCCGCATTATATAATGTTGTTGCTATACTCCTGACCGTAGCGGCGATATTCCTCAAGTTAGTCGCCGTGACCTTTACTTTATCCTCCAGAGCTCCCCCTTTTCTTAAATAAAGCTCTGAATTCTCCCCTGACCAGTCTTTAGATATCTGTATCAAGGTACTGTCCAACCTGTCATCAGCTATCTTTCCAATCTGATCTGCAAGCTCTTCAAGCTGGCTCGCCTGCGCCTTGGCAAGCGCAAAATTCATTGTGATCTCTGCTAAACTCCTCATAACGACTAAATCCCTCTTTATGCTTAGACGATGATATCGCTCATGAGTGGTGATGAAGCTTCTACGTTGTCTGCCTCAGCCTCACGGTATACACCTGCCATCTGCATCAGGTTCACAGGATGTCTTTCGAGGCGCGCTATTATCGCATCAATTTCTTCTTTTTTCTCTTGATAGATCTTTCGGTGTAGTTCGCCTGCTTCCCCAAGCCAGTAACCTGATGTTTTGGAGATGGCTGCATCAATCTCAGTAAAGTAATTTTTTAATCTAGTAATTTTTGATGCAGCCTCATTAGCTCTTTGCTCCAGGGTTTCAGGCGTTACCTTAAGCTGAAAATTACTGCTTAATTCTGCCATAGTAACCTCTCATAAATGATCAAACCTTAATTGCGCTTATAATTTCCTCTACACTCTGTTCACACTGGGTGTATTCCTTCTTGGCATTCTCAAGATCAGTGCCAAACTGCTTAAGCAGCTTAAGCATTTCCTTCATTGTGTCAGAATCTGCGTTAAACTGATTCATAAATGTATCATGTGCATTTCCTGTCCACATGCTGTTCAAAGAATTTATGTCGCTAAATACTCCGTCATGCTCGGATTCTGCTCCTGAAAGTGCTGTGTTATAAGCCTCAATATCCGCCGCAAATCTTTCCAGATCATTGGCTATTTCTTTGCTTGCCATCGTCCTCCTTCCATCCCTTCTTTCTCATTTCCCTGTCATACTCAGTTTGATCCGACGCTAGTGTGGGGTGCGTGAATTTCATCTAAGTAATGACCATACCGTCTCATTTGCCTTATCGGTCTTAAACAGCGACGCCTTTTCAGCTTTATAGACCTGACTGCTCATCTCGATGTTCTCAGCAAGGCGATCTTCACATCGGTCATAGCATTGGCTGATACGGATCAGAGCCTGTGCCATTTTGTCGAAGTCGTCTTTCTCCTCCACCAGCTGGTCTCCGGTGGTCCTAAGACTTTTAACGACCTCTTCCATTCCTGACAAAGTGGAAAGCTTAGAGATTACATCTTCCAAACTCTCATTCAGTTTTCGAATTCTTCGGCTGTCTTCTTCAAGACTTTCGCCTGCAAGATAAATCTCTTTAGTTCTTACATTGAACATATCTTTCTCTCCCTGACAAAATTTATAATACTTCTAAAATTGCATTTCGTGTTTAAATCCTGACGAATGGTATGTCTAAATGGGATGAAATGCATTTTTTTGTAAAATTTCACACCAAAATAAGCGAATCACCGGTCTCGATTCCGCATTGGATCAACGTATCATCCTTCGGAAGAAAATCATTTTCCGACCTGCTGCAGAGAACAAGATCCGACGAATCCCCCTGCAGCTTCAGCCCTTCTTTTCGCTCTACCATCTCTGTTATCTCGTCAATGATATCCTTGACCTGAATCTCTTCATTAAGGCTGAAATTATATGTCATATCAATTGAAGGTATATAAACATCAACTAAAATCATATTCTAAAATTTCCTCTGCTTTACAGCTCTCTGCCATACGATATATGAGTTTCATGTTTTCCGGCTGAAACGGAATGCTTCTGATCCTGCTTCCATCAGAAACAATTATACTGTCGGCTATATTCCC
>JAILMH010000012.1 GCA_024692715.1 Lachnospiraceae bacterium | reverse complement strand
ATGCATTATTTATAAAAAATCTCACAGTCCGGCTCGATCTTTCTGCAGCCGTCAAGTACTGCAGGCATAACCTTTTCCGGATCTGCTCCGTCTTCAAACTCAACCTTCATCTTAAGCATCATGAAATTAACAGAAGCATCCTTAACTCCTTCAGTGTGCTTTGCACACTCTTCCATCTTAGCTGCACAATTTGCACAATCAACCTCTATTTTATAACTTTTCTTCATAACTAACTCCATTCTGACATCTTATGTCTGCATATATTTTAGCTTTGAAATCTGTTTATTAATTAATCAATTGTTTAATTGATAAATTTATCATACAATCCTATCCGGTAAATGTCAATCCAAAACTTACTATTTTTTTGACACTTACAATAAATATGATAAAATCTTTCTATATTATTTTTATGGAGGTAATAATGACACCTGATTATAATCTTATGTGCAAACAGCTTAAAGCTTTTATTTCTGATGAACCAAACTACTTGCCGGTTCTCAGTAATACATCTGCTCTGATCAACGAAAGCCTTGATGACCTGAACTGGGCCGGTTTCTATCTCATGAATAAAGGCAGTCTCCTGCTCGGACCTTTCCAGGGTAAAACAGCATGCATCAGAATCGCTCTCGGACGTGGTGTATGCGGCACTGCAGCTGCTGAAGACAAGACACAGCGTATAGCTAATGTCCATGAATTCAAAGGCCATATCGCATGTGACTGCGCATCAAATTCCGAAATAGTTATTCCTATCCATAAGAACGGTGAGATAATCGGAGTTCTCGATATCGACAGTCCTAAATTTGACCGTTTCAGCGAAGCTGATCAGGAAGGACTCGAAAAGCTCGTTAAAGTTCTCGAAGAAATGATGGAATACTAAAATGAGTACACCTCAGAATCTAAACGAAAATCTGGCAGTGTATGCTGCCGATATAATGTATAGAGAAGAGGCCGAGAAGCTCGCTTCTTCGACCGGAGCCGCAATTGCAGGCTCCGAAGAAGAGCTTGCAGGCTTTTCTCTTGCACTGATTATTAATGAAAACGGCCTGACCCTCTCTGATGGAAAAAGAGAAATGCACGGGGATTTTACAAAAATGCTCCCACGTCTAAAGCCGAATAATCTAAACCGCGAGCTTATAGTCAAGGCAGCCCGGATAAAAAGCCTTGAACCGCCTTACAGAGCCGTAGATGCCACTGCCGGAATGGGGGAAGACTCACTGCTTCTGGCTGCTGCCGGATTTGAAGTCGACCTTTTTGAATACGACCCGGTAATTGCAGCACTGCTTAACGACACCTTAAAAAGATCGGCTGAAATCCCGGAGCTTGCAGAGATCACCGTCAGAATGCATCTGCATACAGGTGACAGTATAAAGGGATTGTCAGAGCTCGATTTTAAGCCGGACATGATTCTTTTAGACCCCATGTTTCCGGAGCGTCAGAAAAGTGCTCTCGTTAAGAAAAAATTCCAGCTCATACATCAGCTGGAACGCCCTTGTGACGACGAAGAGTCACTTCTAAATGCAGCTATTTCAGCAGAGCCTAAAAAGATCGTTATAAAGCGCCCACTAAAGGGTCCTTTCTTAGCCGGCATCAAACCCGACTACTCGATCTCAGGCAAGGCGATACGCTGTGATTGCCTTATAAATCTTAAAAACAGCAGAAAATAAAAAAGAATCCTGCGCGCAGGATTCTTTTTCTACATATATCAGTTATTACAGGACTTTTTTATATCTGTAAGCTTAGCATCACAATTGTCATTCTCGATTATAAGCTCGCCGATATCTCCTGCTATGATCTTTCCCGATCCCGGATTCAAAATGGAATCGATCTTATTTTTTATCTCAGCATCAATATCATTACAATACTCAAAAGCAAGCTTAGTATTAACAGTCTTGCAGTTGACAAGCTTAAGCTTATCTATATAGCAAAGGCCCTGGTCAGATTCTATAGTGCAGTTTATCAATGTCAGATTCTTCGTATTCCATGCGAGGTATTCACCTGAAATATAAGAATCATAAACTGTCACATTTTCACAGTTCCAGAAACAATCCTTTGTAAGCAGCTTACTATTGTGTATCTCAATGTTTTTCCCACCGTCAAAGGCATAATTTCCATAGAGCTCAAGATGATCTGCATAAACATTGGATGAATTCATTCCAAAATAGTCACCCTTCGCAACTACGTTTTCAAGTCTAACTTTGTCGCACATCCAGAAAGTCTCTGCAGCATTAGACATCGACGTATTCTTTACAGTTATATCACTGCATCTGCGAAAATTTTTAGGTGCCCAGATCATGCTGTCCTCAACCAGCATGTTATTGGTATACCACACACCAGAGCGGCCCATTTCCTGCCACACACTTCCTTTTACATATACGTTTGAAGCATACCAAAGCGGATATTTCCACTGAAACTCACTTTCATATATTTCAATATCTTTCGCTTCCTTAAGCGGAGATTCACCATCATGAAAAATCGTGTCATATATCTTAAGGTTACGGCCTCTATAGAGAGCTCTCTCTCCGCTCAGGCTTTCCTGATGAATTTCCTCATTTTCTCTTGATATTGGATTAAATCTACTGGATTCGCTCATTTTTACTTCCTTTCCTTAGAGTTTCTACTATATACCCTAGAGTTAGCTCTAAGTCAAGCATATTAATAAATTTTTTGCAACTAAATTTTATCCCTTTATTATTTTTATCAGATTCTTATCGAGCATAAGGGTTCTGTTCCATGGATTAATGATCACCCCATTTATGCCATCCGCCTGAAGCGCCATATCAAAAAGCTTGTCAATATCAGCCATGAAGGTTGACATGACCTGATTTCCGCCCTTAAGTTCCTCGTCAAATGATGTGTAGGCATTCCACCATCTTCTTCCATCATCTGTCTGCATTATACGCAGCTGTAGCGGAGCTCCATCCTCCGCAGCCGGATCTACAGAAATGATCAGCTGTCCTCTCTCATTCATTCGCCTTCTTACAACCGTCAGCACATGCGCAAGCATTTCCTCTGAAGGCTCTCTCTGAAGAGCAAGTATTGCCTCTTCAAGCTTTTCATTTCCTTCAAGTCCCTTATCTTTATTTAAATTCTGTCCATTCATATTCCAGTCATCCTTTACCTGATCAGTATAAATAATATTTTAGTCCAAAAACAATCTTCTGAAAAGAAAAAAAGCACAGGCAGCTGTATTCTGCCTGTGCGATCCTTTGAAAGATCAGATCTTACTGATTATTCTCTATACATTCCTGTGCATTTGATGATGTCATAGTATAGCTGACACTATAGAACTTTCCCTCAGTATAATATACCTTTAATGATGTATTATCCCCATCGTCATAAGCAACTTCATTCTTAAACGCTGTCCATCCGTCAGAATCAGTTCCATCTGTCTCAAGGTCAGGGAGCAATCTGCTTATATCTTCGAGCTTTGTCTTATTATTGATTCCGCCCGGAAGCACTACCTGCACGTTCTTTTTATCAGAATACAGATTTAAGCTGACATCCATTCCTGTTACATACGAATCATATATAGAAACTGTTTTTGATGTCGGATTGTAAATGTCAAAATAAATACTGTCATCTGTTCCATCAAGCTCCATTGAGATACAACCGGCTGAACTCTCTTCTATATCATAAGTCTCTTCACGTGCGCTGATTGTAAATCCATTATCAGTAAATTCACTGAGCTTACATGGAAGTGTATAGACCTTTCCATTCAGCTCTATCTTATGATCAGAGATCTTGCTATTATTCAGTGCTGTATCCGATGTGATCTCAGCATCATCTGAATCATCTTCCTTTGAGTCTTCCGTTGATTCTTCTGTAGATGCTTCATCTGTGACTTCTTCTGAAGCCTCTTCTGATGCTTCTGTGCTTACATCTGCATCGTCATCCTTCGAATCCTTATCATCTTTATCTTTCTTATCTTCTTTATCCTTATCATCTTTATCTTCGTCTTCATCTTCGTCTTCATCTTCTTCATCATCTTCACGAGATTCAACGACTTCGGAATCATCTTCATTTGCTTTTACGCTTACAAAATGATAAGCAACAAGTCCTCCTGCAATCAGTAAAACAATAACAAGAGCTGAAATAACAGCGATCAAAGGACCTTTACCCTTCTTTGGTCCATTACTTCCGGCTTCCGAGATCTGTCCCATACCTGCATTATTCAGTGCTGTCATCTGCTGCATCTGAAGCATTTCATCAGTAACAGGCTGTGGTGCTCTGCAGTGTGTGCAAAAACGTGCCTGATCTATAAGCTCTGTACCGCACTTTACGCATTTCTTCATAATTCTTTTCTCTCCTTAATGTATTCGCTTGATACCCGAATAATATATCATGAATACATAAGTTTTTGTGCGATTCCTGACGAACGGTATCTATTTCCTGACGAACTGCATATTTTATCTTCTTACAAACTTAAATTTCTCTTTTTTCTTAAGCTCCTCAAGCTGAAGAGGGATAGGATCCTCTGCATCAAAAAAGTGCACGTAACCTTCAAGTGAAAGCGCTTTTTCTCTCAAAGTCTTTGATCTTGACCATATAAATATGATCGACTCTCCCTTCCCGTTCTTTGCCTCCTGGATAATATTCGCACCGGCAGAATTTCCGTCCATTCCGATCAGGAGTGAAGGACGCCTTTCAAAGATCTCGTAATTAAAGCTCTTATAAATTCCCATTCCTTCGCCTTCAGTAGAGACCCTTATCGAAACACCCGCTGCCTTAAGATTTTTTATCTCATTCTTACTGAGCTGTGACGGCACGATGGAAAAGATCCTGAATCCCCGCTCATTATGCTCTAAAATATACTTTTCATATCCTGAAAGCTTATGTCCAATGACAAAAAATATCTCATCAGGGCTGTAATAATCCATTAATTCATCAAGCTGGCGCAGTCCCTCCGCAGTAGTACGGGTCGCTCTCTTCTCTGTATTGAAGCTTCCGCCCATTACTATAACCGGCAGCTTATCCCATGGCAGCTCATCGATCTGTTCCTTAAGCTCAGTATTCGCATCATATCTGTGTCCGCTTCTAAGAGAAATATTTTTATCAAGCTTTCCCTCTTCCATCTTTTCAAGAAGAACATCCTCAAGTGCTCTGCCTCCGAGAAGTTTAATAAATGCAGCCTTTTTTGTCGAGTAGGCCTGACGGCCTTCGTTTATTATCGTCTCCTCATTTTCCCTCATTTTAGCGAGATCATCATGTGTAAGGTCAAGCAAAATAGCAAGCGAAAGCTCCTCATCAATGGAATTTGTTCCATAAAGAGCCGCGCCATCAGTTCCCTGTACGCACTTTATTCCCTTTGCAAGATATTCCTTAAGCGGATGATCTTCAAGAGAATTTAAGTTATTGAGCCTTACATTAGAAGATATCTGGAATTCAAGTACCACGTTATTATCCTTGAGATCTTTAAGTACCTTTCTTCCTTTCTGGGATTTAAGACTATAAGTATAAAGTCCATGTCCGAGGCGTACATGCGGCATTGCCTGTCCCGGTGCCAGCGAATCCTTCACACACTGGATACTGTGCGCGATATTGTCCTTCTGGCTGTCGTTTTCTCCCGCATGGATACGGATCACAAATGTCGGATCTTTTGCAGCGATCTTTACTATTTCCTTAAACATAGGCTTAAGCGTGATGATATCGTTTATCTCCTCCCCGACAAAGTCACAGCCTGCAACATAAGGATCAAGTGCTACTGCCTTAAGCACCTCGAGGTTCTGAGCAAGATAATTTGCCGGTGTTACCGCATCTTTGATAATTGTAAGCGGTATCCTTCTCAATGCCGCAAGAAAACGTATCATAACACCTGTTTCATGGTAAATCTTAGGCATTATCTCGTGTACTTCATTGAGCATCTGAAGTGATTCATATTTTTTAACAAGGGTAGTATCGCTTATCTCAGCATAGTGAACTCCCTGCTTTGCATACCCTCTTGCGATCCAGAGCAGCTTATCCTGAAAAATATTATTATTTGCATAAAGCGGATCTTCCTTATCCTTAAGCATCTGCTTTACCGCATTTCTAACATCTATATCAGGTATCGCATCGATATGCTGGAATGTTATCTTCTGCTTGCTTTCCTTTCCCTTTGCAAATACATATCTGTAGAGATAGACTTTCTCAAGGTTGGTAAATACTGCCTGACCGTCCTTAAGTATTGCCAGTGAGCTTCTTATCTTTACAATATTTTCTTCAGCATTATCGAGATTATTAAGTATAAGATCTGCAAAATTTATAAAAGTATTATCATTAATTCTTCTGTCGAGGTACTTTCCTTTGAGATCTGATGCAACAAACTGCTTTGCAACCTTTTCTCTCTGAACCACAAGCATCTTTCTCTGAGCTTCTGTGATCTTAAGTTCAAGCTTTTTAATGTAATAGAGCGGATATCTTATCTGATGCGCTATACCCAGTGCTATCATAACATCCGGTGAAAGATTACCATTCATATGTGTATGGAGATCCGCATGAAATTTCACATCCCTTGGAATATAAGTCTTAAAGATCGTTTTCCTTATATCAAGCTTATAATCACGGGTCTGACTCATAAGTGTCTTTGAAATGGAAGGGATAGACGCCTTCATCTCTATCCGCCCATCCGGATAAATATCAGCCACCTTCACATTTCCGATGCGAAAAACATAGATCTCCTCATTATTTGCATTAATAAAACAAGGGACCTCACCGCGTACCACAAGAAAACCGTTTTCATTTTCTGAAAGCGGAAGCTCACAAAGTTTGGCAAGATTTCTTATAAGATTGCCGGAATGATGATTCGGCGTTTCGATCTCATAAAAGATCTTATCAATATCGCGGTAAAGATTTACGATTATATCCTTTTCATTATCGAGAAAAAAGCATGTAAAATAAGTCATAACGTACCTCGTTCTAAAATTATTTAATGTTCTAAATAATACAGCAAAAATCGATCAAGTCAAGACTTTAAGGCTATTAATAATCGCCTGTAAATAAAAACAGCTCCGATATCTTATATATCGGAACTGCTCTAAACTTATTAAATTGACTTATTTTACATTAAAGGCTCTCTCTGAATCAAAGTTTGCCTTATCCATAAATACGTAATTATTCTTATATGAATAATCCTTATTCTTCTTCAGCGTAACAAGCTTATAATTATAGGTTGTAGCCTCGCTGTTATTCTTTGTTCCTGTAGGGTAGTAAACAGTATTTCCATACTGATCTGTTCCTACGCTTGAGCCCTTTGTCTTCTGTGACTTTTTGTTTTCTTTGGCAAGGACACAGATCTGAACCTTCTTAACCTCTCCGTTTTTAAGAGTTACGATCACCTTATTTACGTATGGATTATAGGATGCATAATATCCTTTTCCATTTTCCTCAAAGTATGCCATATCTGTATGATATCCTGCGCTGTTTGAAGAAACCTTAAGGTTCTCTGAAGCGATCTTTGTAAATGTTGAGACCTTCTTAAGAGACTTCTTATTTACAGACTGTGAATTAACATATCCATTGATCCAGAGCGGATAGATATATGCCTGGAACTTCTTGCCTGAAAGATTGCTCATGATGCTGTCTTTATTAGCCTTAAAAAGCTTCTTGGCCTCAGTCTGATTTACAGACTCACACTCACCTGTAACGCTATTTACACTGATAACATATTTCCAGCCCTTGAGACTTCTGACTGTGAAATTCTGGCTTACAACATTTCCTTTGCTGTCTACCTTTACATCCTTACCTTCACCACTGTCCCACTTAATGGACTTGATGCCGTAGATATATCCATTATGTGATACTGACATATGGAAATCAGCAGCCTTCTTTTTCTGGCCTGTATATGTAAGTCCCTTGTCCATAAGAAGTGTATCATTGCCAACCTTTACAGCATTTTCCTTAAGGAAAGACTCTCCATAGACATACCATGATCTGGTAGATTTTCCTGAGTGATCTCTCTGCTCATCATCATCTGTCTTTTCTGACCAGCCTACAAGATCATTATAAGATACCGCATCACGGATCGTATCGATCTCAACACATTCATCAGCACTCTTTGCTGTTTCTTCTGCTGCGAATGCCACACTATTCATGGAAAATACCATTGATGCAGCAAGAAGAAGAGCTATAGTTTTTCTTTTTCTCAAAACCTTTTACCTCACACTTTCTTTATTTGGATCACAAGATCCTTACACATTATAGCCTTGAATCAACACACATTCAATGTCGTTCGTCAGCTGTGATGTGCATTTCGTCAGTTTTGAAAATTTCGCGGATCAAATACTCTTATCATGAATCAGCTCAAGCTCACCTTTTCTGGTACGCTTTACCCGGTACAGTGCCTTATCTGCAACAGTTATATAACTCCATACTCTGTCATTTTTTGACGGTATCGCATTTATTATTCCCTGAGATATGGTCAAAGGTTGCTTTATCCCGTCACGTTCCATATAAATATTTTTACTGCGTATCTTATGCTGAAGTTTCTGACCTATGATCTTTATCTCATCATCAGATTTATTTTCATATATCACTACAAATTCATCTCCGCCATATCTCGCAGCATATACACCATCATGCTCGTTCATCGCAGACCTTAAAGCATCTGATACTGTTCTCAGGCACTCATCTCCCTTATTGTGTCCGTACATATCGTTAAAATGTTTAAATTCATCAATATCCAGAATTTCTACTGCAAGGAAAGTCTGATTCTTATAAGCCCTTGCAAATGCACCATCTGAAAATTTATTCAGGCTGTAGCGATTAGGGATCTGAGTCAGCTGATCGGTCTCCGCCTCTTTTAAGAGCTTTCTGTTTTCCTCCATGACCTTTTCCTGATCATACCTTGCATTGACTCCGACAAGAGTCGCTTCATTACTATCATGCTCATTTTCGATTGAAGCCTGAAAATACCGGTATGCAGTCTCGTTTCTCTTTTCCAGATCACCTGTCTTTTCATAAAACCCGATCTCCAGCTTATAAAGCGGCATCTTCGTCGCAGGTGTCATATATTTCGTGGAATTTTCCACAATATCGATCAATTCCCTCGCTTTATCGATCTCATTCATTTTTATGAGAAGAGATAAAAGAGAACATACATCTTCAAATATTTCAGCTATAAGAGGCATTTCTGCGATTACGGGCATAACCTGATCAGTAAGCTTCATAATAGCCTTATAATCTTTTTTATACTGGTAAATATGTATCCAGAGAAGCTGAAGTTCAAGCGAATACAAAGATATCCATTCGTCGCTGGATCTGAACTCTTCTGTAAGCCTTGCATAATATTCTGCCGCTTCTACATTGCCATCTTTATCAAGCATCCAGTGTGCACAAAGAATATAATCTGCCACCATATTACGGCAGTAGTTAGGCATTTCTTTAAAACTTATCATGTCCTGAATTGCTTCCAGAATATAACGAACCGCAGTATCGTTATCATGAAGCGAATGATAGCAGGTTCCCAGATTGGCCATTATAAGGCCTGAAAACCATGCCGGATTAGAACTTTTTTTCCCATATTTAAGGGCTCTCATCAAGTAATCCACTGCAAGAGTCTGTGAACTGTGATATGAGGATATTACTCCCGCGAGTATATATGCATTGGCCATAAGGTCCATGTTCTTTTCATGCCGGAGAGCATCTATCGCCTTCCTGAGAAGATCATATACAACGTTAAGGTTTGCCGTTCTTTCGTAACTGAGTGTAGCAAGTCTGTAATAACCATATCCTACCAGATAGCTATCACCAAGTCTGTTTCCTGTCTCAACAAGTTCGCAGGCAGTTTCCTCTTCTGTCATACCTGCAATAGTAGAATGGTTGATCACTGCCTCCAGATTAGCCTGCACATCTTTACTATAATGTCTTTCCTTCATGTCTGTTAACTCCATCTTCCCCTTTTACCGCAAAATGTTTCTCTCTAAATACAATTCGCATGGTTAACATTTTAACATAGAACTGTATTCAAAATTGTACTTTATAAAGTACTTATTTAGTTATTTTTTTACTGTAAATTTACTGTGCACGGACAAAATAGCACTTCATGTCGTCATTTTTACATTTTTTAGAGAAATGTACCAAAGTTTGTTCGTCATTTTTGTCAATTAAGATCATTGTCAGTCAAAGGATAGATGTTTGTATATGGCCAGTAAGTTACCTGTGGCCCATATTCCCCGGGCGGATCTGTATATTGAAATTCCACTCCGGCCTTTTCACAATTATTCTTGATCGCCGTTCTCACCTGGGCCGCCACATCCTCATTTACACCCTTTAAGGCCCTTCGGTCCATTGAAGTTACAGTAGATGGAATCTCTGCAAAAATAAGTGCCTGTGGAAAGCAATATAAAATAGTCTGTTCTTTATCATAAAGACAGTTTGAAAAGGCAGAGAAATTCGGGTTATCATCCTCTACCTCGATAAATCGTAAATTGATCTGATTAACAAACGTGTTACTTGCGATCGACTCTATCTCCGCACTAATATGAACTCCTATTATAGTATTATTCGGACGTATAGAATGAGCATCAAGTTTTGTCTGTTTTTCCGAGATCTCAGCCCTTACATCATGGGCCGACATTAAAAATATAAACATCAATAAAATATATACCACTCTCTTCATACCTAATTTATCGGATTTTTTTTGTTTTTAATGACACTGATGCGTTTTGTTGCACAAGCAACAGAAAACATACTTATGCTTTGTTACACTTTACCCATCGCTTATGGTTCGAAAGGAGAAATCAATCATGGAAAATAAAATGTTTTGTTATCAGTGTCAGGAAACAGCAGGTTGTACAGGATGTACTCAGGCAGGTGTCTGCGGTAAAACTCCGGAAGTCGCAGGTCTGCAGGATCTTCTGATCTATGCAACAAAGAGCCTTTGCTCAGTAACAACTGAACTTAGAGCTGAGGGTGCTGAGATCCCTGCACACGTAAATCACATTGTTTCAAAGAACCTTTTCGCAACGATCACAAATGCCAACTTTGATAAGGAGTCTATCACAGACAAGATCAAAGAAACTCTTTCTATTAAGGACGAACTTCTTTCAAAGGTAAAAAATAAAGATGTGCTCCCTGAAGCTGCATTCTTCAAGGCTGAAGTTTCAGAATATTCTGAAAAAGCAAAGAATGTTGGAGTACTTGCAACAAAGGATGAGGATATCCGCTCACTCAGAGAGCTTATCACTTACGGTCTCAAGGGACTTGCAGCTTATACAAAGCACGCAAATGCACTTCTCAAGGATGATCCAGAGCTCGATGCTTTCCTTCAGCGTGCTCTTGCCGCTACACTCGATGATTCGCTCAGCATTGATGACCTTGTAGCACTCACTCTTGAATGCGGTAAAATGGGTGTTCAGGGAATGGCTGATCTCGACGCTGCCAACACAGGTGCATACGGAAACCCTGAGATCACAGAAGTAAATATCGGAGTTCGTAAAAATCCTGGTATCCTTATTTCAGGACATGACCTCAGAGATCTTGAAATGCTTCTTGAGCAGACAAAGGGAACCGGCGTTGATGTATATACACACTCTGAAATGCTCCCTGCCCACTACTATCCATTCTTTAAGAAGTATGACAACTTTGCCGGAAACTATGGTAATGCATGGTGGAAGCAGCCCGAAGAGTTTGAAAGCTTTAACGGACCTATCCTCATGACAACAAACTGTATCGTTCCTCCAAGAGCAAGCTATAAGGACCGTCTCTGGACAACAGGCGCCACAGGATATCCGGGATGCCGTCACATCGATGCTCCTTACGGAGAAACAAAGGATTTCAGTCCTATCATCGAGCAGGCAAAGAAATGTGCCTCACCTAAGGAGATCGAGACAGGTACCATCGTTGGAGGATTTGCTCACGAGCAGGTATTTGCCCTTGCAGATAAGGTCGTAGAAGCAGTTAAATCAGGAGCCATCAAAAAGTTCTTTGTAATGGCCGGATGTGATGGACGTCAGAAGTCACGTTCATACTACACAGAGTTTGCCAAGGCCCTTCCAAAGGATGCCGTTATCCTTACAGCAGGCTGCGCCAAGTATAAGTACAATAAGCTTGACCTCGGCGATATCAACGGTATTCCTAGAGTACTTGATGCAGGTCAGTGCAATGACTCATATTCACTTGCACTCATCGCCCTTAAGCTCAAGGAAGTCTTTGGCCTTGATGATGTAAACGAGCTTCCTATCGCTTACAACATTGCATGGTATGAGCAGAAGGCTGTTATCGTCCTCCTTGCACTTCTTTACCTTGGTGTAAAGAACATCCACCTTGGACCAACTCTCCCTGCATTCCTTTCACCTAACGTGGTCGATGTACTGGTTAAGAATTTTGGTATTGCAGGAATCACAAATGTCGAAGATGACATGAAGATCTTCTACGCTTAAATCGCTTACAGGATCTAATAAAATAAATTGGTTAAAAAAATCAGGCCGCTGCAAAACAGCGACCTGATTTCTGCATTATCTATTAAATCTCATTTCTCCGGTATCTGATCCGGGAACGTTCATAGCCGTTCCATGGGCATTAGTATGGGTAACGATCTTCTCACATTCCGGACAATACTTACCTGAATGAATCGGCTTTCCGCACCTCATACATGTAAGCGCTGCTGAAAGGTTGACATACTCAAGCCTTCCTTCCCTTACCCATTGACGGATATTCCTTGGATCAGCCTGACATTTCTTAGAGACCTCTTCAACTGTACAGCCCTGATGATCATAGACATAATCTTTAACCCTCGAAAACTGCTCTTCTATGTCTCCGACAGGCCTGCTGTTCAGTTCCTCCTTAAGTCTCTTTATCCCTTCCAGGGCAATGAGATACCTTTTGGCAAGCTTATGCATCGCCTCATCCTCTGATTCCTTACATTTTTGATACATGGAACCAAAATGCCTCTCCGCTTCATAAAAATCATCAGATCTTATGGATTCACCGTCACAGTACCAGGTACCGGTTTCCGGGTTGTATCTGGCCTTTTTATAGTCTTCGTTATTCGTATGGGTCTCCAGTCCTGACGCCATCGCAAGGGATTTAATAATATCATTCCGATCAAATCTATCTTTATCTGCCATGCAATATCTCCTGTTCAAGCCCGTTTTCATGGAACTTAACGCTTTTTAATTGTATACAGTTAATTACAATTCCATTATATAACTTTTTAAGAAAGACAAAAATTAAAAAAATATAACGCAGCATCATCAACACTTAATATTCATGGATTAAATTTCTCAAACCCGTATAAATACTGTGTTCTCAGATCATATATATACTTTCCATATTATGCATGTATATCAAGAAATGCATAAAAAAGTGCCACCCACTTTATCAGTGAATGGCACCGGATTTTTCTTTTATTATTCTACTGTTACGGATTTAGCAAGGTTTCTTGGCTTATCAACGTCAAGACCCTTGGCTACGCTGACATAATAACCCATAAGCTGGAGCGGGATCACAGCAAGCGAAGGAGTAAAGTACTCATTCGTCTTTGGAATATATACTACAAAGTCAGCTGTATCCTCGATATTATAATTACCATAGTTTGCAAGTCCCATAAGGTATGCACCACGGCTCTTAACTTCAACCATGTTTGATCTTGTCTTCTCATAGAGAGCATTCTGAGTAAGAACACCAACTACAAGTGTACCATCTTCAATAAGACTGATGGTTCCATGCTTAAGCTCACCTGCTGCATAAGCCTCAGAGTGAATGTAGCTTACTTCTTTCATTTTAAGGCTTCCCTCAAGACAGATCGCATAGTCAACACCACGACCGATAAAGAATGCGTCCTTTGTATTAGAGAATTTAGCAGCAAACCACTGGATTCTCTCTTTATCTTCAAGGATTCTCTTGATCTTGTCAGGAATGGTCTGAAGCTCTGCTATGAGCTCTGCTGACTTCTTCGCATCGATCTTGCCCTTGAGCTCTGCGATTCTTGTAGAAAGAATATCGAACGCAATAAGCTGAGTGCTGTATGCCTTTGTTGTTGCAACGGCGATCTCAGGTCCTGCATAAGTGTACATTACATGATCAGCTTCACGCGCTATGGAAGAACCTACAACGTTAACGACTCCAAGTGTCGGAACCCCCTTCTCCTTTGTAAGGCGGAGCGCTGCAAGGCTGTCTGCTGTCTCACCTGACTGTGAAACAATAATGACCATTGAATTCTTCACAAGGATAGGGTTACGGTAACGGAACTCACTTGCAAAATCAACCTCTACAGGAATTCCTGCAAGGCCCTCAAGCTCATACTTTGCAGCTACACCTACATGATAAGCAGAACCACAGGCAATGATATAAATTCTCTCAAGCTTCTTAAGATCCTCGTCCTTGATCTCAAGAGCACTGAGATCGATCTTTCCATCCTTTACATATGCATTGATCGTATCTTTAACTGCCTTAGGCTGCTCCTGGATCTCCTTCATCATGAAATGCTCATAACCGCCCTTTTCAGCAGCCTTTGCATCCCACTTGATCTCTGAAGGCTTCTTTTCGATCTCTTCACCGTCGATGTTGAAGAACTTGACTGAATCAGCCTTAAGCTCAGCAAGCTCAAGATTATCGATATAATAAACTGTCTTTGTCTTGTTCATTACAGGTGTAACGTCAGATGCGATCATTGTAGCATCCTTTGCCTTACCGATAATGAGCGGACTATCCTTACGTGCTGCATAGAGCGTATTCGGATAATCATGGAACATGATTCCAAACGCATAAGAACCACGTACTCTGAGCATTGCCTTTGAGATAGCATTGATAGGGTTCTTATCTGCAGCCTTTTTATAATAGTAGTCAATAAGCTTTGTAACTACTTCTGTATCTGTCTGTGAATAGAATGTATATCCGTTCTTTTCAAGCTTTGTCTTAAGCTCTGCAAAGTTCTCGATAATACCGTTATGAACAAGGATGACATTCTTGTCATCACTGTAATGAGGATGAGCATTCAGCTCAGAAGGCTCTCCGTGTGTAGCCCATCTTGTGTGACCGATACCACAGCATCCCTTAACGGTCTTTCCGCCATCTGTCTTCTCAACAAGAGTTTTGAGACGTCCCTTTGCCTTTACAATAGTTACATTCTCATCATCACCGTTTCTTACTGAAATACCGGCTGAATCATAACCTCTGTATTCAAGTTTTTCAAGGCCCTGAAGAAGAAATTCAGCAGCCTGCTGTTTACCAACATATCCAACAATTCCGCACATAATGCAGTTTCATCCTCTCTTAATCACTAAATTAAATTCCATATAATAAAACTGTACGCAGCCACAAATCTGGCTTTAATAGCGCCTTTAAGCCCACGTTCTCACATTATACCAAAAGCGCCCATTGAAATCAATGAGCGCCTTTGCATAAAGCAGATAGCGGGACTCGAACCCGTGTCACTGGCTTGGGAAGCCGGAATACTAACCACTGTACTATATCTGCAATCTGAATCAATTGTACTCCTTTTAAGACATTATGTAAAGCGGCTATATCGTTTTAATTTTAAAGTATTTACTAACAAAATGCTGTTCACTTCAAGTTAACAAAGACTTAATATCTTTTTAAGCTGCTGTATAATATAATTATCAGTAGTCAAACCCAAAATTTAAAACATGTAAGGATTTTATCATGAAATTAAAAAGAAAATTACTGACACTTCTAACCGCTGCCGCGATGATCTTCACAACTGCATGTGAAGGAACAGCAACGACGACAACGACCAATGAGGAGACAGCTAATGCTTCATGCACTCCATACACTGTAGAATGCTACAATGTAGGAAAAGGTGATGCCTTTTTAATAACTACAGAGTCCAGTGCAGTTATGGTAGACACAGGCTATAAGGAAAACGGCGATGATATAATAGCCGACATGAAGTCAAAGGGTATAGAAAAACTTGATATGCTGATCATCTCCCACTTTGATAAGGACCATGTCGGAGGTGCTGCAAAGATCGTAAAGCATATGCCTATCGACCGCGTCTTCACTCCTTATCAGGTCAAAGACAGTAAAAGGACTGAAAAGTTCTTTGAAAACATGGAAGAGGCAGAACTTACCGACGAAACACTCACCGAAGAAATAAGTATCGATCTTGACGGTCTCACCTATGACTTCTACCCGGCAGAAAATAATAATTACGAAGAGAAAGCTTCAAATAATTCTTCTCTTGCCGTAAGAGTCACCAACGGAAAGGTCTCCATGCTCTTCACAGGAGACGCTGAAACGGCAAGACTTGCCGAGTTAACAAAAAAGAACCTCAAGAGTACTATTCTCAAGGTTCCGTATCACGGTCATATGCAGGATGGCCTTGCAGAATTCATGCGAAGCGTTCAGCCATCCTACTCAGTTATCACTTCCTCTAACGATCAACCGGAAGCCTCATTCGTTCTTACAATGCTTAAAAAGCTAAACTGTGAGAATTACCTTACTCGAAACGGAAATGTAACTTTCAATATAACCGATTCTGTAGCTGTTACTCAGACTGAGTAACAGCTTCATTTTTATCAAAATGTACATCCAGCTGACGGAAAGGGATTGAAATTCCAACCTCATCAAATGTCAGCTTGACTTTTTCATTCATATACCACGATGCTGCAAAATAATCTGCAGGTTTTACCCAGAAGTTAGCACCGATCACAACAGAATCATCACCAAGAGACTTTACAAATATCTGCGGTTCACGATCCTTCAGCTTATGCGGCTCTTCTTTTATTATCTTTGATAATGTTTCCTTGGCAAGCTTTATATCTGAATCATAGCTGATACCAACTGAGAAATCCACGCGTCGCTCATCCATAAATGTAAGATTGGTAAGTGAATTATTACAAAGTGTTCCATTTGGAACAAGTATCACCTTGTTATCATAGGTTCTTAAAAAGGTATAGAACATATGAATTCCTGTGACGATACCCTCATTCTTATTAGAATCTTCAATGATATAATCACCGACCTTAAACGGCTTCATAACAAGAATTATGATTCCTCCGGCAAAGTTTGAGAATGAACCCTGCAGAGCAAGACCTACAGTCAAGCCGATAGAACCGAGGATTGCAACGACAGAAGTTGCATCAAATCCAAACTGGGAAGCAACCACAAGGATAAGCACTGCATACAGGGCAAACTTTACGCAGGCATCTATGAAGGTCTGCGCGCCCTTCTCCACTCCGGCTTTTCTGAGTGACTTTAATATGATCTTTCTTGCAAGACCTATGAGCTTAGATCCAACGATATAGCATATGATCGCGATAACTACACGCGCTCCAAGATTAAGTCCAAGCTTTAAGACCTGCGCAGGCAGTTCTGAAAGCAGTTTCTGTAATGCTGTCTGTGCATTTGGATCTGAAAGATTTGAAACATCTTTAATTTCATCAATAGTATCCATGATCTCAGTAAGATTCTCCGAAACACTGTTACCTGAGGCTGTCAGAGCCTCGGTCGCATCAGCAGTCAACAAAACATTAAACGTATTCATTTATAATCTCCAAGTAATTTTTTTAGGTCAAGACTCGGCTATGATCCTTGTACATTTAAATACCGAAATTGCCAGCGGCGGAACTTTAATTCTCAAAGAATTTTCTCTTCCATCGCATTCTTCCTCATCAGAGGTTAGCACTCTCGGATTTCTAAAATCAAAGCCACCGTATTTTTCAGCATCAGAGTTAAATATCTCTTTATACTTTCCGGCAAACGGTACGCCGATCTTATAATTCTTACGCGGTATATTCTCAAAGTTTACAACCATAAGAAGGGTTTCATCCGGATCATCTGTCTTTCTTATATAAACAACGATATTCTCATTTGCGGATATACAGTTGATCCACTCAAAGCCCTTACCCTCATGATCGTACTTATAAAGTGCCGGCTCGCTGTGATAAAGTGAGAGAAGATCTCTAAACTCGTCATTTACCCACTTATTATCCTGATTTTCAAGAAGGTCCCATCCTATTGAACGGTTCTCATTCCACTCCTCTGATTCAGCGATATCCTGCCCCATAAAGAGCAGTTTTTTACCCGGATGAGTCATGAAAAATCCAAACGCCGCCTTAAGATTGGCGAACTTTTCATCCCTTGTTCCCGGCATTTTTTCAAGAAGTGTTCCTTTGCCATGAACTACCTCATCATGCGAAAGCGGAAGGATAAATTTCTCTGAATATGCATAGATCATTGAAAAACAGAGTTCATTATAATGATTAGTTCTAAAATACGGATCATTCTGCATATAACTTAAGAAATCATTCATCCAACCCATATTCCACTTATAATCAAAGCCCAATCCATCATCCTTAAGATCACCTGTGACATTCGGCCATGCAGTTGATTCCTCTGCAATAAGCATCGAACCGTCTTTGCGCTTTTTGAAAACAGAATTAAGATGCTTAATAAACTCAATAGCATCCAGATTCTCTTTTCCTCCATAGATATTCGGTGTCCAGCCGCCCTCCTGACGTCCATAGTCAAGATAAAGCATAGAGGCGACAGCATCCATTCTTATGCCGTCAGCATGATATTTATCCACCCAGAATAAGGCATTTGCAATAAGGTAGTTTGACACCTCCGGCTTGGCATAATCATAGACCAGAGTTCCCCAGTGCGGATGATATCTGCGGTTTTCATCAGCAGGCTCATAAAGATAGGTTCCGTCAAAATAGCAAAGCCCCTGCTCATCCTTCGGGAAGTGTGCCGGTGTCCAGTCAAGTATCACACCGATTTCCTCTTTATGCATATAATTGATGAACCATGCAAAGTCCTCTGGTGTACCGTATCTGCTGGTAGGCGCATAATAACCGATGGTCTGATATCCCCAGGACGCATCCAGCGGATGTTCCATCACCGGCATGATCTCCACATGGGTATACCCCATCTTTTTTACATATTTTGCAAGATCCGGAGCGATTTCTCTGTAATTCAGGAAATCTAGACCTTCGGCAGATCTCTCTTCCCAGGATTTTTCAGCATCCTTCCCCTTCGGTACACGGCGCTTCCATGAGCCAAGATGAACCTCATAGACAGCAACAGGCTCATTTTCATAATTTGTTCTGGCCCTTGTTTTAAGCCAATCTTCGTCATCCCACTTAAAATCATAGACATTTCTAACAACAGAAGCATTATTGGGTCTGAGCTCAGCACCGAAACCATATGGATCAGACTTAAGAAAAACAGTTCCGTTCTTGGCCTTTATCTCATACTTATATACGGCCCCCTCCTCGACTCCCGGAATAAAGAGTTCAAAGATTCCAGAATCGCCAAGTCTTTCCATCTGATGAATCCTGCCGTCCCACTCATTGAATGTTCCGACTACACTGACTCTTAAAGCATTCGGTGCCCAGACTGCAAACTCGACACCCTTTACACCGTCTATCTCAGTGAGATGCGCTCCCATCATGTCATAGGCCTGATAATCTATACCTGCGCTAAATTTCTTTGTTTCTTTCTCTGTAATAATCCCTTCAAACTCATACGGATCAGAAAACTCTATCTCCCTGCCGCTCTCATCCTCAATGATAAGAGTGTAGCTTATGGGCATTTTATGCTTTACAAGTACTGCATAATAGCCACTTTCATCGGCAAGTTCCATATCGATCGGGCTTTTTGATCTGCCTACACGTACCTTGGCGCTTCTGGCCTGCGGTAAAAATGCCTGAATAAGCACCTGTGAGCCGACTGCATGAGGTCCGAGTATTTTTCTCGGATGATCCTCTTCAGAATAAGTTACTGCTTCAATTTCAGCCCAATCCATCTGGTTATAAACTTTTTTAGTCATAAGATAATCCCCAATCCTCTCTAGTAATTAGCCGGTATGACCTGTTACGGTCTCATCCCCGGCCTTCTTAAAATGCATGTATAAAAAGTCCGCTTCTTAACTTTGGTTCAAACCAAGTTGACTTTGGCGGCATAAGCTCACCGCTGTCAGCGACCTCAAACAACTCCCTGATATCCGTAGGATACATAGAAAATGCAACTGTGAATTCTCTTGAATCCACCAGTCTTTCAAGTTCCTCCAATCCTCGGATTCCTCCAACAAACTGAATCCTCGGATCAGTTCTTGGATCTTCGATATTAAGTATTGGTGCAAGCAGATCATTCTGAAGCACCGACACATCCAGTCTTTCCACCGGATCATCAATAAAGGTTTCCGGCTTTGCTTTAAGGTGATACCACTTATCGCTTATGTACATTCCGAAATTACCCTTCTCTGTCGGTCTGTAACATTCTTCTCCGATTTCCTCTATTTCAAATTTTTTACGGATCCTATCCATAAACCTGCCCTCTGAGAGGCCATTAAGATCTCTGACTACACGGTTATAGTCCATGATCAGCAGTTCATCATCCGGAAATAGCACAGAAAGAAAATAGTTGAACTCCTCTTCACCTGTGTAATTTCCAACTGCGGCACGTTTTCTGTCTGCGGCCTTGACTGCTGATGCGCAGCGATGATGTCCGTCACAGATATATATCGAATTCATTTTTTTGAATTCATTCTGGACAGTCTCTGACGCATTTACATCATTGATTCCCCATACCCTGTGTCCTATGCCATCAGGGCTTGTAAAATCATAAGCCGGTTCATTCTCGCTTTTTATCCTGTCGGTCACAGACTTTATCACAGCATTGGCTCTGTAACCGAGAAATATCGGGCCTGTCTGGGCTGAACACGCTTCAACATGACGTATCCTGTCCTGCTCTTTATCCTCACGAGTATTTTCATGCTTCTTTATAACATGATCATGATAATCATCAACTGATGCACATGCCACGATACCTGTCTGAGAATGGCCATTCATAGTGAGCTCGTAAATATAATAATGAGCAGCTACATCCTGAATAAATGAACCATCCATCATCATACTCTGAAGTATCTCATTTGCCTTTGAATAACACCTTGGATCGTAAATATCTACATCATCACTGAAATTTGTTTCAGGTCTGTCGATCCGCAAAAAAGACAAAGGTTCCTTTGCTATTTCGTCTTTGGCTTCTTGTCTTGAATAAACATCATAGGGAAGTGCGGCAATACTTGACGCAAGCTGTGGATTTGGTCGAATTGCCTTAAACGGTCTGATATCAGCCATAGAAATTTAATTCCTTTCGATCAGATTATGTACTGATTATAGCACAAAAAGGGCGGCAGTAAACACCGCCGCCTACTTCATTGGATTATTATTTTACTTTACGACACGAACCTTATAGACGCCTGGAACTGCATTTATCTTTGCAATAATGTCGTCTGTAGAAGGTGTATCAAGGTCAAACACTGATACAGCGTTATTTCCCTTTGATTTATTGTTCATCTCAGCGATATTGATTCCTGCATCTCCGAAGAAACTTGCGAACTTGGTGATCATGTTGGCCTTATTCTCGTGAAGGATAAGAACTCTTCCCTGCTTATCGCAGACACCCATATCGATCTTAGGGAAGTTCACAGAATTTTTAATATTTCCGTTTTCCATATAGTCCTGAAGTTCCTTGACTGCCATCACAGCACAATTATCTTCAGACTCGGCAGTTGAAGCTCCAAGATGCGGAGTGACTATACAGCCTTCCTGGCCTGCTGTTGTAGGATTCGGAAAATCACTCACATACTTCTTAAGCTTTCCAACCTTAAGTGCAGCAACCACAGACTCCTCATCAACAAGCTCATCACGGGCAAAGTTGAGAAGGATCACTGAATCCTTCATGAGCTTGATCGCCTCTTTATTGATCATATGGCGTGTCGAATCAAGAAGCGGAACATGGATAGTGATATAGTCACAGTTTGCATAGATCTCTTCAACATTGAGCACATGCTTGATGGCTCTTGAAAGATTCCATGCCGCATCTACGGAAATATACGGATCGTATCCATAAACCTCCATACCAAGGTTGACTGCAGCATTTGCAACCTTGATTCCGATAGCTCCAAGCCCGATGACTCCGAGCTTTTTACCTGAAATCTCACTTCCGGCATACTGTTTTTTCTGCTTTTCAGCAGCCTTTGCCACATCCGGATCATCTTTTTCAGAATTTATCCAGTTGATTCCATCTACGATTCCTCTTGAAGCATAGAGCATTCCTGCAAGAACAAGTTCTTTAACTCCATTTGCATTTGCTCCCGGAGTATTGAAAACAACTATTCCCTTCTCAGCACATTTATCAAGCGGGATATTATTTACACCGGCTCCTGCTCTTGCCACAGCCATGAGCTTGTCTGAAAGCTCCATATCATGCATTTTTGCAGATCTCACAAGCACACAGTCTGCATTTGAGAAATCATCACAGGCAATAAAATTATCATCAAATCCATCAAGTCCGACCTTGGCGATCGGATTAAGGCAATTATACTTAAACATCAATATTTCCCCTTTCGAAAAACAGACTTAGCCATTTTTCTTTTCGAAATCTTCCATAAACTGAACAAGCTTCTCTACGCCCTCTCTTGGCATAGCATTGTAGATAGATGCTCTCATACCGCCGACAGAACGGTGTCCCTTGATATTTACGAATCCGGCTTCTGTTGTCTCTGCGATAAACTTATTGTCAAGCTCATCATTTCCTGTTACGAAAGGAACATTCATGAGTGAGCGATATGGCTTTTCTACAGTTCCCTTAAACATCTTTGACTGATCAAGATAGTTGTAAAGAAGCGCTGCCTTTTCTTCATTCTTTTTCTTCATGGCTTCAAGTCCGCCCTGTCCGAGCAGCCACTTGAAAACAAGACCGCAGACATAGATAGTATAGCAAGGCGGTGTATTAAAAAGTGAACCGGCATCAGCCTGTGTCTTGTATTTAAGCAATGTAGGTGTTCCTTCGAGCACATCATCTGTGATCAGATCTTCACGGATGACTACGATAGACATTCCTGCAGGTCCGACGTTTTTCTGAACACCGCCATACATAATTCCATACTTTGAAACATCATGAGGCTCTGAAAGAAACATGGAGGAGACATCGGAAACAAGAAGCTTTCCCTTTGTGTCAGGAAGCTCTGGATATCTTGTACCGTAAATTGTATTATTCTGACAGATGTATACGTAATCTGCATCATCATCGATTGGAAGATCACTTACATCCGGAATATATGAGAAGGTTTTATCCTCGGAAGAAGCAATGGCCTTTGCATTACCATATTTCTTAGCTTCCTGCCAAGCCTTCTTAGCCCACTGACCTGTGATGATATAGTCAGCGACTTTATTTTTCATAAGGTTCATAGGAATTGCCGAAAACTGTGTCCATGCTCCGCCCTGAAGAAACAATACCTTGTAGTTATCCGGTACGCCAACGAGCTTTCTGAAATCTGCTTCAGCCGTCCTGATGATCTCATCGAACCATTTGGAGCGGTGGCTCATCTCCATAACAGACTGGCCTGAACCATGATAGTCAAGCATCTCTTCTGCACATGTTTTCAGTACTTCCTCCGGCATCATCGCCGGACCTGCTGAAAAATTATAAACTCTGCTCATAATAACTCTCTCCTCCGATTTATTTTTTTAATACTGTACAGCTTCACAACATCAAAGTCAATCTTTTCTGCTGCGTTTTTCAAGGTCGTCTTTATCAAACGCTTCCGAAATCGAAGCACCGGGTGAAACCATAGGGAATACTGACTCGTCCTTGTCGATCTGACAGTCGATAACGACCGGACCATCAGCCGCAAGAGCCTCCCTTAATGCCCCCTCCACTTCTTCTTTTTTTGTAACTCTGATTGCTTTGCATCCAAGGCCCTCTGCGACCTTGCAGTAGTCGACCTTGTCTGTAAGTATTGTCTGCGAATATCTTGCCCCATAAAATAACGTCTGCCACTGACGGACCATTCCTAAAACTTCGTTATTTATTATGATATCAACGATATGGATATTATAACGACTGGCTGTAGCAAGCTCATTCATATTCATTCTGAAGCAGCCATCTCCTCCGATATTGACAACTGTTTCTTCCGGCATTCCAACCTTAGCACCGATCGCTGCACCAAGTCCATAACCCATTGTTCCGAGTCCTCCGGAAGTCAGGAAATGGTGTGGCTTACGGAATCTGTAAAACTGCGCTGTCCACATCTGATGCTGTCCCACATCTGTCGTAACTATCGCATTTGAGTCAGTGATCCTGTCAAGTGTTTCGATGACATACGGGCAGGTAAGGCTGTTCTTATCATACTTAAGCGGGTATTTCTCCTTAAGCTCATCAATATGCTTTACCCACTCCGTATTCTTTCTCTCATTCACAAGTGGTATCAGCTCTGAGAGTACTTTTTTCAGGTCTCCTACAACCGATGCATCTGTACGGATGTTTTTATTAATTTCGGCATCATCGATGTCAATGTGAAGTATTTTTGCCTTATTTGCAAATTTTTTTGCATTGCCGACAACTCTGTCGGAAAATCTTGCACCAAGTGCGATCAGCAGATCACATTCTCCAAGCCCAATATTTGAAGCCTTGGTTCCATGCATTCCCACCATTCCGGTATAAAGCGGATTCGTCGCGTCAAAAGCGCCCTTACCCATAAGAGTATCGCAAAGAGGCGCATCGATTTTTTCAGCAAAGGATTTTACTTCCTCAGAAGCCCCCGATATAACTGCTCCTCCTCCAAGATAGATAAACGGGCGCTTAGCCTTATTGATCAGCTTTACCGCCGCAGCGATGTCTTCTGCAGAATAATTTCCATCCCTTGTAAAGGTATGCTCCTTCATTGGTGTGAAGTCTGTCTTATTAGCCGTAACATCCTTTGTAATATCAACTATTACAGGGCCCGGACGGCCTGACTGCGCTATTTCAAAGGCACGCCTTAATGTAAACGCAAGCTTCTTTACATCTTTTACGATATATCCATGCTTTGTGATCGGCATTGTAACTCCTGCAATATCCACTTCCTGGAAAGTATCCTTTCCAAGAAGAGGAAGTCCTACATTAGCTGTGATCGCTACCATAGGGACCGAATCCATCATCGCAGTCGCAATTCCCGTTACAAGGTTTGTCGCACCGGGGCCTGAAGTTGCCATGCAGACTCCTACTCTGCCTGTTGCCCTTGCATAACCGTCAGCCGCATGTGCAGCTCCCTGCTCGTGGGAAGTAAGTATATGACGGATAGCTTTCTGATTTTTATATAACGCATCATAAATATTGAGAATAGCGCCGCCGGGATAACCAAAAACCGTATCAACGCCTTCTTCTTTTAATACTTCAATAACTATCTCAGCACCTGTAAGCTGCATTGTGCCTTTCTCCTTTACTAACTTTTTTAGGCTCTTGGGATTTCAAGGACTGCGCCTCTGTTTCCACTTGTAACGAGTTTTTCATATCTTGCAAGGTAGCCTGTTGTGACCTTCGGCTCACGAGGCTTCCAGTTCTTCCTTCTTTCAGCGAGGACTTCATCAGATACATCCACATTAAGGGTTTCCTCAGGAATATTGATCTTAATGATGTCTCCCTCTTCGATCAGTGCGATAGGGCCTCCGACAGCTGCCTCAGGTGAAACATGTCCTATAGAGGCACCTCTTGAAGCACCTGAAAAACGTCCATCTGTAATAAGTGCAACCGACTCTCCAAGTCCCATGCCTGCGATAGCAGAAGTAGGATTGAGCATTTCTCTCATTCCCGGGCCTCCCTTTGGTCCCTCGTATCTGATGACTACAACATCACCCGGATTGATCTTTCCTCCGAGGATAGCTTTGATAGCATCTTCTTCACAGTCAAATACCCTTGCAGGTCCTTCATGCACCATCATCTCAGGAGCAACAGCAGAGCGCTTTACAATACCAGTATCCGGAGCAATATTTCCCTTCAGTACAGCGATACCGCCGTTTGGCATGAACGGGTCATCGATAGGCCTGATCGTCTCAGGGTCGAGATTTCTGACGTTGGCAATGTTTTCACCGACTGTATGTCCTGTAACCGTCATGCAGTCGAGGTGCAGAAGGTCCTTCTTTGCGAGCTCGCTCATTACTGCATAGATGCCGCCTGCCTCGTTGAGGTCCTCCATATATGTGTGGCCTGCAGGTGCAAGGTGACAAAGGTTAGGTGTACGGTTGCTGATATCATTTGCGATCTCCATATTCAGCTCAATTCCTGCTTCATGGGCGATAGCCGGCAGATGAAGCATTGTATTTGTTGAGCATCCAAGAGCCATATCCATGGTAAGGGCATTTTCGAATGCCTCTTTTGTAAGGATATCTCTCGGACGGATATTTCTCTTATACATCTCCATTACTGCGTATCCTGCCTTCTTGGCAAGTCTTATTCTTTCTGAATATACGGCAGGGATCGTTCCGTTTCCGCGAAGTCCCATACCAATTGCCTCTGTAAGGCAGTTCATTGAATTAGCAGTATACATTCCTGAACATGAGCCGCAGCTTGGGCATGCATGCTCAACAAAATAATCAAGCTCATCTCCGTCGATCTTTCCCGCTGCCTTGGCTCCAACTGCCTCAAACATTGAAGAAAGTGATGTCTTTTTTCCGTGAACATGACCTGCAAGCATAGGTCCGCCGGATACAAAGACAGTAGGGATGTTAAGCCTTGCTGCTGCCATAAGAAGTCCCGGTACGTTTTTGTCACAGTTAGGGATCATTACCAGCGCATCAAACTGATGTGCAAGTGCCATACACTCTGTGGAATCGGCAATCAGGTCACGGGTAACAAGAGAATACTTCATTCCTATGTGGCCCATGGCAATACCGTCGCAGACTGCGATGGCCGGAAATACTACCGGCATTCCTCCTGCCTCAGCCACTCCAAGCTTTACAGCCTCTGTGATCTTATCAATATTCATGTGACCGGGAACGATCTCATTATATGAGCTCACGATACCGACCATAGGCTTTGCAAGCTCCTCCTTCGTAAATCCAAGTGCATTAAAAAGGCTTCTTGCAGGTGCTGCCTGATCACCGTTTTTTACATTATCACTACGACGCATACTCATAATCTTTTCTCCTTCTATCACTAATAAATTTAAGACTTGCTTACAACTCCGGCTATTTCATCGCCCATTTCAGAGGTACTGACCTTTCTGCAGCCCTCAGCCATGATATCTCCTGTGCGGATACCATCCGCAAGCACCTTCTTAACAGCCTCTTCAATGGCATCAGCCTCTTTGTCAAGATCACATGTAAATCTCAGAAGCATCGCCGCTGAAAGTATTGTTGCTATCGGATTTGCTATATTCTTTCCTGCAATATCCGGTGCCGAACCGCCCGAAGGCTCGTAAAGACCAAATTTTGTATCATTGAGGGAAGCGCTGGAAAGCATTCCTATCGAGCCCGTGATCTGCGCAGCCTCATCAGAAAGAATATCTCCAAACATGTTCTCAGTAAGTACTACATCAAACTGTGCCGGATCTTTTACAAGCTGCATTGCCGCATTATCGACCAGCATATGCTCGACCTCTACCTCAGGATATTTCTCTGCCACTTCATTTACTATCTTTCTCCAGAGCCTTGATGTATCAAGAACATTTGCTTTATCGACAGAAGTAACTTTCTTCCTTCTCTTCATCGCTACATCAAAAGCCTTTATGGCAATACGTCTTATCTCATTCTCGTCATATTTAAGGGTATCGACAGCTGTTTCGACGCCATCGATATTCTTTGTATATCTGTCCCCGAAATAAAGTCCTCCGGTAAGCTCCCTCATTATCAGAATGTCAAAACCTTTTTCTGCTGTCTCCGTGCTCAGCGGACAAGCATCCTTAAGCTCCTTATAAAGGAATGAAGGTCTAAGATTGGCAAATAACCCGAGAGCTTTTCGAATCTTCAAAAGTCCGGCTTCAGGTCTCTTTTCCGGCGGAAGCTTATACCAGGGAGAAGTACTGGTGTTTCCACCGATAGAACCCATCAGCACCGCATCCGAGACCTTGGCTGCCTCAATTGCCTCATCCGTAAGCGGTACACCATATTTATCAATGGAGCATCCACCCATGAGAATTTCTGTATAAATAAACTTATGACCGTATCTTTTCCCTACGGCATCTAAAACCTTTTTAGCCTCACGGACTACCTCCGGACCGATTCCATCGCCGGAAATACATCCAATTCTGAACTCCATAGATCCTGCCTCCTGTGCATGTTGATTTATTTATACTGTAAAATTGCATCACTTTGCAACGTTACATTCCTAAAGCCTGATTTATAAAAAAAAGACGCCTCTTCAGTTAAAGCGACGTCCCTTTTTTATTTTTTTACTTATTTCTTCTCGTCTTCCTTAGCCTCTGCATTCTCATCAGCCTTCTCAAGCTGTGCGATCGCAGACTTCTGCATAGGAATTCTGCAGTTCTTATTATTACCGAACTCTACGATAACAGTATCATCCTCAATAGCAATTACTACTCCGTAAAAACCGCTGGTTGTAAGGATGCTGTCTCCTACTGCAAGACGGTCAAACATTGCCTGCATCTTCTGACGTTCCTTCTTCTGAGGACGAATCATTGCAAAATAGAAAAATGCACCAATGATAACAACATATGCAATAACCATAACAAGTCCACCATTACCGGCAGCTGCACTTGAAAGTAAAACAGATCTCATTTTTACTTCTCCTTTTCAATATCGATGTACCTCTAACTATACACAAAAATAATCAACTTCACAAGTAGATTATTTTATTGTATCCAGAAATGCAAAAATTATTTTTGATCAAAGAAATAACCCGATTTTACTTATGCTTCTGTTTCACCCGAATTAAGATCATCAAGGAATTTCTTTCTGAAATTATCATAGTCGTGAGCATCGATCGCAGCTCTGATCTCTTCCATCATATGGTTATAGAAATAAAGGTTATGGAGTACGCAAAGACGCATTCCAAGCATTTCCTTTGCCTTAAGAAGATGACGGATATACGCTCTTGAATATCTTCTGCAGGCCGGGCACTGGCAGCCTTCTTCGATCGGCTTCGTGTCAAACTCGTATCTTGCATTGAAGAGATTTCTCTTTCCGAGATGCGTATAAACATGTCCATGTCTTCCATTTCTTGAAGGATATACACAGTCAAAGAAATCGACTCCCCTGTAAACCGCTTCAATGATATTTGCAGGAGTACCTACACCCATAAGATATACAGGTTTATCATTAGGAAGATGCGGAACCGTAACATCCAGAACATGATACATTTCTTCGGTCGTCTCACCTACAGCAAGTCCGCCTACAGCGTATCCATCCAGATCCATTTCCTTGATCCTCTCCGCATGTTCTATTCTAATATCGTCATATACAGCTCCCTGGTTAATACCAAAAAGCATCTGATCTTTATTTATCGTATCCGGAAGAGAATTCAGCCTTGCCATTTCCTTCTTACAGCGCTCAAGCCAACGTGTCGTACGCTCTACCGAAGGAGCCACATAATCTCTTGAAGCTTTGGCATTAGGACATTCATCGAAAGCCATCGCAATTGTCGATGCAAGATTTGACTGTATCTGCATACTTTCCTCAGGCCCCATAAAGATCTTGCGTCCATCGATATGCGAGCGGAAATATACACCTTCCTCTTTGATCTTTCTCAGATCAGAAAGCGAGAACACCTGGAATCCGCCTGAATCAGTAAGGATCGGCTTATCCCAGACCATGAACTTATGAAGTCCGCCGAGCTTTTTAATTGTTTCATCACCTGTCCTTACATGAAGGTGATATGTATTTGAGAGCTCGATCTGCGTCCCGATTCCTTCGAGATCCTCTGTAGATACTGCTCCCTTGATCGCTGCAACTGTTCCGACATTCATAAATACCGGAGTTTCCACTACACCATGAACGGTCGTGAGGCGTCCACGCCTTGCACGACCGTCTGTAGTCAATAATTCATACTTATGACTCATTAATCCGTAATTCCTATTTCCTTATCATATTCTTCGAGTGTAATGCCTCTCGACATAATTTCCTTTGCTGCGTCCACTCCCACGTAGCGATAGTGCCAGGGCTCAAATTCAATTTCTGTGATCTTTTCCTTACCAAGAGGATATCTTAAAATAAATCCATAATCGGCCGCGTTCTCCTTAAGCCATTTTCCGGCATCCGTGTCTGCAAAGCCGGCATCTAGCATAGAATAATCGTCTGAAATAAAGTCAAACGCAAGTCCCGCCTCATGTTCACTCGTTCCTGGTATCGCAACGGTCTGCGAAGCAAGATCATAGGCTTCACTCTCTGAGTAACCCTTCTTGGTATAAAACTTCATCTTCCTTGCAAAAAGCATTTTCTGCCTTTCCGGATCACGGTAAGGCGAGCAGATCAGAATCGTGACTCCATCCTCTTTAGCTGCAAGCAAAAGATCCTTTACGTGCGGCACCACCCTTGCGTCTGTCTTTATAGCGCCCTTGATAACCGCAAGCTCGAACGTATAATCCTCCGGTATCAGATGTTTTTTATTGATCAGTATCAACGACCAGTCATCATCAAAAGTTGCCGGAACAGTATTTCCGTTTTCGTCAACTATCACTGCATCTTCATCTGCTTCCATAGAATTTTTATAAGAATTCTCTGAATAAGTTGAATCTGAAATGGTTATGTCATCAATTGAAACCGATAAACTGCCATTGAACCCTTCAAGTCTCTCGATGGCAGATACCCCGTCTTTAGTCTCAATATACACCTGTCCTCTGTAAACAGTTTCAGCCGCCACATTTCCCTGGTCTACGGAGCAGAAACTGACGCTGCCCATAAAAACAGCGCACAAGCTCGTAACACAGACAATACGTCTGATATGTCTTCCAGTATAGACATGCATATGCTTTATTATATCCCTCATTATTTTGCCTTCCCCTTTAGCTGCGCATTGCATGTAAAATTACAAATTTAATTTATCACAGGCTACATAAAAATTCAAATTCTCAACTGTATTTTTCATAGTAATTATGTTATTATTGTGACAATGATAAATTTACGACAGGAGGGTTTATAAAATGGCCGGTTCTTCTTACGGAACTGTTTTTCGGGTAACAACCTGGGGAGAATCTCATGGAGGCGGTCTTGGGGCCGTAATTGACGGCTGTCCCGCAGGAATCAATCTCTCCGAAGATGATATTCAGGTCTTTCTCGACCGCAGAAAACCCGGTCAGTCAGAATTCACCACAGCCCGCAGGGAAGGTGACCGGTGCCGGATTTTATCCGGTGTTTTCGAAGGAAAAACTGAGGGCACTCCCATATCCATATTAGTTGAAAACACAGACCAGCGTTCAAAGGATTACAGCAACATAGCTGATAAATACCGTCCCGGTCATGCTGACTATACTTTTGATATGAAGTATGGTTTCAGAGATTACCGCGGAGGTGGACGTTCTTCAGGTCGCGAGACCATAGGCAGAGTAGCAGCCGGTGCAGTTGCATCAAAGCTTCTCAGTGGACTTGACATTCGTATTTCTGCTTTTGCACGTTCCATCGGACCATACACTGTTCCGAGAGATAAAACGGACATACGCTTTTCGAAAGAAAATCCACTTACTCTCGCAGACAAGGAAACTTATGATAAAGCTTATGAATATGTAAGATCCCTTATCAGTGAAGGAAATTCAGCCGGTGGAATAATTGAATGTATCATCGAAGGCCTTCCGGCCGGAATAGGTGAGCCTGTCTTCGACAAGATCGATGCAGAGCTTGCAAAAGCGATAATGTCGATCGGAGCGGTAAAAGGTTTCGAGATCGGTGACGGTTTCGAAGCTGCAGCGGCAACAGGTGCTTCCAACAACGATGAATTTCGCATGAATGATGGCAGGGTAGAAAAAATGACCAATCATGCTGGAGGAACCCTTGGCGGAATGGCAGACGGAAGTCCGCTTATTTTCAGAGCAGCTGTAAAGCCAACTCCTTCCATTTCTTCTTCACAGAAAACTGTAACAAAAAATGGAGAAAATACCGATATAATTATACAGGGACGACATGATCCGCTCATCGTTCCAAGAGCTGTTGTCGTAGTCGAATCAATGGCTGCCATCACAGTTGCAGACCTGCTTCTTCGAAACATGACAGCAAGGTACGACAAAATAAAAGATTTTTATATTTAACACAGTTAGATTCGCAGATTGCTCTGCAACCTGCTTATTAAAAATCACACAGCAGTAGATACTATAGGGCTTATCCCTTCCTACTGCAAGTACACGGAGGTATCTATATGAGTAATACAAAATATGTAGTTTACGGTGCCGGATACACTCGCAATCATAATGAAGGTATTCGCATTTTTGATTTGGATCCCGAGACAGGACGCATAACGCCAAAGAACTCTGTCGAGATCACAAATGCTTCTTATATTGCTATTGCGCATAATAACAAATTCTTATACTCTATCACAGATGACGGTGTAGCATCATTCAAGATTTTGCCTGACGGTAATCTTGAGCAGCTTAACCTCGTCGACATCAATGGTATGCGTGGTTGCTATATCTCAACTGATTACGAAGATAAATTTGTCTTTGTAGCAGGATATCATGATGGAAAGATCACTGTTCTTCGTATCAATGATGACGGATCAGTCGGTGCTATCACTGAAGAGCTTTTTCATAAGGGTACAGGCTCTATCGCTGACAGAAACTTCCGTCCTCACGTTGACTGCGTAAAGATGACCAGAGACAATAAGTACCTCTGTGCTACAGATGTAGGAATGGATCACATCAAGATCTATCGCCTTGACCATACAACAGGTAAGCTTACACTTGCTGACATCGTTCGAAGTGAGCTTGAAGCAGCTCCGCATCATGTGAAATTCTCATATGACGGAAAGTTCGCTTATATCATCAATGAGCTTAAGAGCAGCATTGATGTTTATTCTTATGCAGATGTTGACAATCAGCCTATCTTTGAAAGAATACAGACTGTATCAACTATTGACCACAATTCAGCTGAAACCACATGCGCTTATGCCATCCAGCTTTCAGATGACGGAAATTATATCTTCTGCTCTAATGCAGGCGATGACTCTATCGGTGCCTTCAAACGTGACCCTGAGACAGGACTGCTTACACAGCTCTTCGTACTTCCGGTTTCAGGACGTTTCCCGAAGGACTTCACCGTTACTTCTGATAACAAACATCTTATCAGTATGAATAACGAGTCAAACGATATAACATTCTTTAACATTAACTACGATAACAACACAATTGCTATGAACGGCTCAGCGGTACCATTCCCGGCCGGAAACTGTATTATTATTCACAAGCTCTAATCGGCGGTTCCGCCAATGATGCGGAGCCGCGGTGAAAACTAAATACCTTTAGGAGGAATTTGCTAAAATGGCTGCTAAACTTATTGACTTACAGCATATTACCAAGAAATACGGTGAGAATGTTATTCTCGACGATTTCAGCCTTTATATTCGTGAGAACGAATTTGTAACTCTCTTAGGTCCTTCCGGTTGTGGAAAGACCACTACACTCCGAATCATTGGAGGTTTTGAGACCCCGGATATCGGAAATGTAATGTTCCAGAATCGTGACATCACGAATCTTCCTCCTAATAAAAGGGAACTAAACACCGTATTCCAGAAATATGCGCTCTTTCCCCACATGAACATTGAGGAAAACATCGCATTCGGGCTCCGCATTAAAAATAAATCCAATGAATATATAAAAGATAAGATTCGTTATGCCCTTAAGCTTGTAAACCTTGAAGGCTTTGGCGACCGCATGCCTGATTCTCTCTCAGGCGGCCAGCAGCAACGTATTGCTATCGCACGTGCTATCGTAAACGAGCCAAAAGTCCTGCTTCTCGATGAGCCTCTTGGCGCACTGGACTTAAAGCTTCGTCAAGACATGCAGTATGAGCTTATCAGACTTAAAAATGAATTGGGCATCACTTTCATATATGTTACTCATGATCAGGAAGAAGCCCTCACTATGTCTGATACCATCGTTGTAATGAATCAGGGCTACATCCAGCAGATCGGCTCACCTACAGACATCTACAACGAGCCTCAGAATGCCTTTGTCGCTGACTTTATCGGTGATTCAAACATTATTTCCGGAATCATGGTACACGATAAGCTTGTCGAAATACTTGGAGCAAAATTTGACTGTGTAGATACAGGTTTCGGTGAAAACAAGCCGGTTGACGTTGTTATCCGTCCTGAGGATATCGACCTTGTAGACCCAGGGAATGGCACAATTGACGGAATCGTAACCGATGTTATCTTCAAAGGTGTACACTACGAAATGTGTGTAATGGCCAGAAACTACGAATGGATCGTCCATTCTACTGATTGCTTCCCTGTTGACACCCGTGTTGGTATTCATGTAGATCCTTTTGACATTCAGATCATGAACAAGCCTGAATCCGAGGATGAGAAAGCCGTGGAAATCGTTGAGTAAGAAGACGCGTGCCCTTGCAGCTCCATACTTTGTATGGTCTGTCGGGTTCATCATCATCCCGCTTATTATTATATTTTTCTATGGATTTGCCGATGCAAACGGACATTTTACGCTTTCCAATGTTGCATCGATATTTTCTCATGTAAATTTGAAAGCACTTATTATTTCAATGCTGCTTTCCTTCCTGAGCACCTTTGTATGTCTGCTGATAGCTTATCCGCTTGCATACATTCTCGCAGAATTCGGACACGGAAAATCATCCTTGTTTGCATTCATTTTCATTCTTCCGATGTGGATGAATTCACTGCTCAGAACTATTGCCTGGCAGAATCTACTCGAAAAGACCGGACTTATAAATACTATCCTGTCATTTTTCCATCTGCCGACAATGATGATCATCAATACACCATGGGCTATCGTACTTGGAATGGTCTACGATTTCCTTCCATTTATGATACTGCCGATTTACAACACTCTCAGCCGTCTTGAGATCGACTATGCAAATGCAGCCAGAGACCTCGGTGCAAACGGCTGGCAGACTTTCTGGAAGATCACATGGCCGCTTTCACTGCCCGGCGTGATCTCCGGAATAACAATGGTTTTCGTTCCAAGTCTTACGACTTTCGTCATCTCCGATATACTCGGAGGCGGCAAGATCCTGCTCATCGGCAACATCATCGAGCAGCTCTTCACACAGGATAACGACTGGAATGCCGGTGCAGGGCTTTCAATAGTATTGATGATCTTTATCGTCATCAGTATGATCATCACTGATAAATACGATAAGGAGGATGCCACAAAGAAATGATAAGACATAATGGTATCAAACGTTTTTACACTATATTGATCCTTTTCTTTTTATATGCTCCGATACTTACATTAATGGTGCTCTCATTCAACTCGTCAAAGTCACGTTCCCACTGGGGAGGTTTTACTTTTGACTGGTACATTTCTCTTTTTGAAAATGAGCACATTATGCAGGCCTTTTGGAACACTATAATAATCGCTGTTATTTCAGCGCTTATAGCAACAATATTCGGTACACTTGCCTGTATCGGAATGCAGGTCATGAAAAAGCGTATGCGAAGCGTGATCATGGGTATAACGAATATCCCAATGCTGAATGCTGATATCGTTACAGGTATCTCTCTCATGCTGCTTTTCATCGCCTGCCGCGTAAATATGGGCGGAGCAACAGTACTCCTTGCGCACATAACCTTCAACATACCATATGTTATCCTTTCGGTAATGCCAAAATTCCGTCAGATCAACTATGCTACGTATGAAGCAGCCCAGGATCTCGGTGCCACACCAACCTACGCCTTTACCCATATAATATTCCCGGACATCCTTCCGGGAGTGATCTCAGGCTTCCTCATGGCATTCACAATGTCTCTGGATGACTTTATAATCACTCACTTTACTAAGGGTGCAGGTTTTGACACTCTTTCAACCAAGATCTACAGTGAAGTGAAAAAAGGCGTAAGCCCTGAGATATATGCTCTTTCAACGATCATGTTCACTCTTGTTCTTGCCCTTCTGGTAATTGTAAATGCCAGAAAGTTCCGTCCAAAAAAGAAAGGTGGTGCAGCATGATAAAAAAACTTATATGCGTTGTGCTTGCAGCATTCATCGCGATTTCCGCAAGTACAAGCTGCGGAATTTCAAAAGCAGAACGTTCGGAAAACGTAGTTTATGTTTATAATGCCGGTGAATATATTGACCCTGACCTTCTCGATCAGTTTACTGCTGAAACAGGTATACAGGTTGTATATGACGAATTTGAATCAAATGAGATCATGTATCCGAAAATCGAAAGCGGTGCAGCCGTCTATGACGTTGTCTGTCCTTCAGACTATATGATCGAGAAAATGATAAAAAAAGATCTGCTCCAACCTATCGACTATTCAAAAATACCCAACATAAAAAACATTGGGGATTATTATATAGAACAGTCCAGATCCTTTGATCCGGAGCATAAATACACAGTTCCCTATTGCTGGGGAACTGTCGGAATCCTTTATAATAAGACAATGGTCTCTGAAAAGGTAGACTCCTGGGACATTCTTTGGGATGAGAAATACAAAAACGAGATTCTTATGCAGGACTCCGTGAGAGATGCTTTTATGGTCTCATTAATGGATCTTGGATACTCATGTAACTCACTTGACCACGACGAGATCGAGGCCGCCACAGAACGTCTGAAGGCTCAGAAGCACCTTGTTCAGGCTTATGTTGTAGATCAGGTTCGTGATAAAATGATAGGCAATGAAGCCGCTCTCGGTGTCATTTACTCAGGAGAAGCCCTCTACACCCAGTCACAAAATCCCGACCTTGAATATGTAATTCCAAAGGAAGGCACAAACCTCTGGCTCGACTGCTGGGTAATGCCTAAAAATGCTAAAAATGTTGAAAACGGACTCAAATTCCTTAACTTCCTCTGCGATGCAAAGGTAGCTGCGAAGAACTTTGAATATATCACATATTCAACCCCTAATGAGGCATGCAGAGATTACATCGAAGATGAAGATCTTAAGAATTCCGAAACAGCATTTCCTGACCTCAGTAAATACACCAATCTTGAAACCTATCACTATCTTGGTGATACAGCCGATAAATATCTCAATGGTATGTGGCGCGAAGTTAAATCATATTAAAAAAATGCCGGATCAAAATGATCCGGCATTCTTATTATCTATTTATTTACCAGGGTAAGAAACAACTGACTCTACTCTATAGCCCTGCTCCTCAAGCTTTTTACGTCCCTCAAGACCTGCAAGTTCAAGAAGAAATACAGTTGCTACGACCTCACCGCCAAGCTTTTCAACAAGCTTGCATGCAGCCTCGATCGTGCCGCCTGTAGCAATAAGATCATCAACAAGAACAACCTTCTGTCCAGGCTTGATAGAATCCTTATGCATCTCGATAGTAGCTGTACCGTACTCAAGTGCATAGTCCTGAGATACTGTCTCTGCTGGAAGCTTTCCTTTCTTACGTATAAGAACGAAAGGCTTATGCATATTATAAGCCATCGGTGTACCAAAAACAAAACCTCGTGACTCGGCACCTGCAATAACATCAAAGTCAAGATCCTGAATCTTTCCCATCATCTCATCGATTGCAAGTCTTAAACCATCAGCGTCCTGAATAACTGTCGTGATATCTCTGAACATAACTCCTTTTTCAGGGAAATCAGGTATTGTTCTTACATAATCTTCTACATTTTTCATCTGGTGAAATATCTCCATTTTCTTAATAAACCTTATCTCTGACAGAGACATATATTGTATCACTACAATTATTTCAAGTCAATGTCAATGACGAATATCTGCCTTATTTATTCTCGGCACTTCGTCGATATGGAGATACTTTGACAGACATTTGATTATAAAATCATGATCCTGAACATGATTCATACCGGACACGGCGATAACGCCAATTACTCCGGCTTCTTCTATACGTATAGGGAATCCGCCTCCGGCACAGGAATAAATGCTTGTGTCCATAAACCGGTCTGCCATAGATTCCTCACGTTCCTTAAGCTTCATAAACCATGCCAAAGAGCTTCTTTCAACCCTTTCTACCGTAGCAAATTTGCGCTGTATCGATTCCAGATTATCAGGTGTAGTTCCATCCATCATCGCCTGAAAAACAATAGCTCCATTGCTTCTTTCAATAGCTATTGCAATGTGATAATCGCGTGACTTGGCTTCCTTTATCATAAATGCACCAAGCTCAAGCGCATCTTCATTGGTAAAATGTTCGAACTGCAATATCTCTTCCTGCATGTTCAGGATATTCATCAGATCTTCAGCTTTTTTCTCGTTACCGTCCATATGATTTACCCCCTATACGATTATAAAAGTTAAAATATAAATTATTTATTATATTTTTCCATCTGCTCCTTGATGAGTGCTGCGTCATCAAAGTAGTTGATCTTCATTGATTCCTTTACATCATGAAGAGTCTCGGCTGCAACCTCACGTGCTGCATCTGTACCCTTCTTAAGTACTTCATAGACATAAGGAATGTCCTTTTCATATTCATGGCGCTTTGCTCTGATAGGCTCAAGAGTAGCCTGAAGCACATTGTTAAGGAATTTCTTGACCTTCATATCACCAAGGCCGCCTCTTGTATAATGATCCTTCATCTCCTGGAGATTCTTGTAATCCGGGAAGAATTCAGCAAAATGTTCATCCTTTGCAAATGCATCAAGATATGTAAATACAGTATTTCCCTCAAGCTTTCCAGGATCAGATACCTTAAGATGAGTAGGATCTGTGTACATACTCTTAACCTTCTTTTCGATATCTTCAGGCTCTTCTGAAAGATAGATACAGTTTCCAAGAGACTTTGACATCTTAGCCTTTCCATCTGTTCCCGGAAGTCTTAAGCATGACTCATCTGTCGGAAGCATGATATCAGGCTCGATAAGTGTATCGCCGTAAACCGAGTTAAACTTTCTTACAATCTCACGAGTCTGCTCGATCATAGGCTCCTGATCCTCTCCTACAGGTACTGTGGTAGCCTTAAATGCTGTAATATCTGCAGCCTGACTGATAGGATAGCACATGAACCCAACAGGAATGCTGGCTTCAAAGTTTCTCATTTTGATCTCAGACTTAACAGTAGGATTTCTCTGAAGTCTTGCTACTGTTACAAGGTTCATGTAGTAGAATGAAAGCTCTGTAAGCTCTGGGATCATTGACTGAATGAGAATATTTGACTTTGAAGGATCAATACCTACTGAAAGGTAATCAAGTGCAACTTCAACTATATTCTGACGGACTTTCTCCGGATTTTCAGCATTATCTGTAAGCGCCTGAGCATCTGCGATCATGATAAAGATCTTATCGAATTCGCCTGAATTCTGAAGCTCAACTCTTCTTCTGAGTGAACCTACATAATGTCCCACATGTAATCTTCCTGTAGGACGATCGCCTGTCAGGATAATCTTCTTCTCGCTCATTTTTTCAAAATCTCTCCTTTAGTTGGTAATAATCTATATTTTACATAGCGGAAGGTTGTTTCTTCCCCATATACAGCAAGCATTCTAAGCAGCGCATATAAAAGCCGCTTTGTATTCGGATGCATAGGTATCGTTTTCATTGATCTCGTAAAATACTTCAATGGCATGTCCGGCTTATAATTTTCTTTATTATAGACCTTCGATGCTGCAATGCGATCCATGAGCATCTCAACAACATATTTTAAGGGCATTTCCACCGGAGCGGTTATACCGCCTTTATTCTGTGATGAATAATCTATCCAATACTCATAGTGATGTTTATTTCTTCCTTTGTGGTGCAGCCATGATGAAGAATAACCTTTATCATCCCTCTCTGCATTGTTCGGGCTCTGATTTCCCTGAAAATACTTTGCACTCACTAAAAACTCTGTTGGACTGAATTTGCTCATGTCGTGCACTAATCCCTGCCAGTATAGCCCCACAGCAAAGCATCCCTTTGCAACAAGGATTTTGTGATGGACTACAGTCTCAAAATGTTTGATCAGGTGATACATCTAGTTCATATACCTCCAGATAAAATAAATTACTAATAAATGAACCGGGTAAAACAGATAAAATAAATATTTAAGTCCCGGGCCTTTCTTCCCATTGTACAAAGAAATAGGAATCAATGCAAACGATGCAAAGGGTTCTGATGCACTCATCACCTTAAAGAACATTTCCATCAGTCCGATATTTCTTACAAGTTCTGCATCCCTCCCAAGATAGAAAAGAAGGATGAGCATTACTCCTCTCCAGCTGTAATCCGTCTTTAAGACCTCAGCCGTACCAAGCGCAGCGATCACACAGATGACCTGCAGATAAAAATCATTTTTATACTTACGCAAAGCTATGATCATCGCAAGACCGATAGACAGCGTAAAAAAGACATTCTGCGTACCGAAATAAAGCATTTTATGACTCAGAACAAGGTTGAAGGGGATCTCAGATAAAACTGCAAAAGCAAGCATCCTTTCCAGATACTTTTTCTCATCCCTCGTATTATAAGCACCTTCAACGATCAAAAAGCAATATATCGGAAAAGCTATCCTTCCGATAAATCTCATCCAGCGAAGCTCCGGAAAAAGTGCAAGCCCTGCATGATCTATTGCCATAGAAATTATGGCTATGATCTTAAGTGTGAACGTACTCATTTATTCTTAAGTTCCTTTGTCTTGCTTTTTGTCTTTTTCTTATCGTCGGCTACCGCCTTGAGAAGCCTCACCGAACGGGCTTCCACAAGAAAATCTTTTGAAGGAACCTCACTCGGATCGTTATTAAATCCCGAAGAAGTTGTCATTATCCTTTTCCAGACCATTCCAGCCGGAGGCTTTGGCAGCGCAAATCTGTGATTCTGCCAGTGCATATTGAATGCCACAAAGAAGGTATCATCCTTCTCCTTGCATGAGCCACAATACTCGCCGTTAAACATGATCCCCACATGACGATAGAAATTATCAAGGCGGGGAGCCCATGCCTGCTCGCCATGAAGCGAAACATCCGGGAAGCCATCAGCCCTATAATCGATCATTCTTTTCGCCACGCCGCTGTGAAACACCTTATGTTCTTTTCTAAAAGCTATCAGCTCTTTAACAAATTCAAAATGCTCTTTGTTTTTCCTGAGATCATTCCAGTTCAGCCACGAAACCGCATTGTCCTGACAATAGGCATTATTATTTCCCATCTGAGAATTCATAAACTCATCACCGGCAAGTATTTCAGGCGTTCCCTGCGCCAGAAGCAAAAAGACGAACGCATTTTTAAGCTGTTTACTTCTTAAATTCAAAACGCTCTTTCTTCTTGTAGGTCCTTCTGCACCGCAGTTCCAGGAATAGTTATAATCATTTCCGTCAGCATTATGCTCACCATTGTCAAAGTTATGCTTTTCATCATAGGAAACCACATCATTTAACGTAAAGCCGCAATAATCTGCCATATAATTAATTTCGGCATAATTATCCGGACAGGAAAGCATATGCCCGACAAATCTCTTAAGCATATCATCATCACTTTTCAGAAATTTACGGTTTTCGTACATAAAGCCGGCATTAAGCGCAGCAAGCCCGCATATTCTGCTTCCCATATGGATTCCAAGCTTTTCCGGCTCCGCATCAAATATGAGTCTGATATCTGCCAGCAGCGGATCATCCGCAAGCTCTGCCGCAGGGATAGACGGCCCGACTACTCTGAATCCATCCACGTGATAATCAAGCGCCCACTTTCTCAGCACATTTTTTATAAAATCGGTACTTCTGTTTGCATCAAAGAAAAAGTCCGTAAATACAAGAATCCCATTTTCGTGGAGGGTCTTGACCATACTGCAGAAGGACGTAATACCATCACCACTTGCAGAATAGGCATTTTTCGGAGCCATATAAAAGCCATCTGTAAAGCCCCAGTAATTATATCTCTGAACCTTTTCTTTTCCGCCTTCTTCAACCTCTTCAGAGTAAAGAACCGCAGGCGTTTTTAACACTTCATCAAAGTCATAACAGGGCATCAGCTCTACCGCATTGATTCCAAGTTCCTTGAGGTATCCGCATTTTTCAGATATACCTTCAAAGGTCCCCTTTGACTTGACCTTACTGGAACGGTGCATAGTAAAGCCTCTGACATGAAGATGATATAAGATCATATCCTTAAACTGAATATCCGGTCTTACATCCTCTCCCCATTCAAAGCGCTTTCCTTCAATACAGCTTTCAGGGCAATGCTTTCCCCATTTTTCCGTTCCTACTATCGCCGGAGAAAAGTCATCTGCCATCACCCTTCTCCCGATTCGATAAAGATAATTCTTCCCTTTGACCTTTGATTTCGGAAGTGATATGTAATATATCATCCCAAGATGGGAATTCATGTCAAAGGGAATCTCTTCTTTACTGCCATTTTTACCTGTCAAAATCAAAAAAAGCGGTTCCTTGGAAGGATTTTCAACACTAAAAATGACACTATCTTTATCCTGCTTTACTCCATAAAAAATAAAATTATCGGTAATGTTCATTTATTTAAGGTCCAATTCTACAGGGCAGTGATCCGAGCCAAACATATCTGTATGGATCTCTGTGCTGTCAAGTCTGTCTTTAAGTGTTTCAGAGATCAGGAAATAATCTATCCTCCATCCTGCATTTTTTTCTCTGGCATGGAAGCGGTATGACCACCACGAATATACATCTGTTGTATCAGGATGCTGAAATCTCCACGTATCAACAAGATGTCCCTCTTTCAGAAGTGTTGTAAATTTTTCTCTCTCTTCATCTGTAAATCCGGCATTCTTATGATTTGTCTTCGGATTCTTCAAGTCTATTTCTTCATGTGCAACATTCAGATCTCCGCAAACGACCACAGGCTTTGTCTCCTGCAGATGATTAAGATACTTAAGGAAAGCATCCTCCCAGAGCATCCTGTCATCAAGTCTTAGAAGTCCCTGCTTGGAATTAGGAGTATAACAGGTGATCATATAAAAATCTTCAAACTCAAGAGTTATGATTCTTCCCTCATTATCCTCTCTGAAATCATCCATTCCATAAGTCACATTAAGCGGCTCAAGGCGTGTGATTATCGCTGTTCCTGAATATCCCTTCTTTTCAGCATAATTCCAATATGACTTATAACCTTCCGGAAGTTCAAGCTCGATCTGCCCTTCCTGCATTTTAGTCTCCTGCAGGCAGAAAATATCCGCATCAAGCTTTTTGAAATTTTCGTAAAAATCCCCTTTTCCTACGCAGGCTCTAAGCCCATTAACGTTCCACGATATAAATTTCATGCGCATTAGTCCTTTTAAGCATTTTTTTAAGTACAATTACTCCTATAATATATTAACACAAAACATGCTCAGACGTTCAAGTTTATTGAATTAAGATTCACTCAAAGGCTTTAAAAAAGATGATTTTTCCATTTTTTTACCAAAATCCTCCTCTATACTCCATAAATGCAGTTTTTCGATCGCTCTTGTCATCCCCACATACAAAAGCCTTCTCTCCTCTTCAAGCTCACTTTCTAAAACTGCTTTTTTCCACGGAATTATCCCATCATTGATATCCGGGATGTATACCTCCGGAAATTCAAGCCCTTTCGATGAGTGAAGCGTCATTATCGAAACTGCATCTCTCCCCTTTTCATCAAGCGCTTCTCTTAGCTTTCTCTTACTCTCTTCAATAGCACTCTTCCAGTCATCCAATGAAGCATAATTCTTTGCCCGGTTCCTGATCTCCAAAGCCTTTTCTCTAAGTCGTTCAAATTCAAGTCCCCTCTCCTCAGCATATCTCCTTAAATATTCCAGATATCCTGTTCCGTGCAAAATATAATGAACAGCGGCATAAGGCCTCATTGAACCGATTATCCGGAGCTGATTTTCGAAGGACATTATCTCCGACAATACCCTTACATCATCAGCATGATATTTTTTTAACTCTGCAAAGCTGAATGTACTTTTTGATGCAGCACTCCTGCTGATCCTTCTATATGGTTTATTCATCACTCTGTAAAGCCCCGAACGGCTTCTGTCTCCCCCGGCAAGATCAAGATATGTAAGCACATCCTTCGCTATGAAATGATCATAAACTGAAACAGACTTTTCTCTGCATCTTACCGGAATATCCATCTCAGCAAGCCTTTCAGCAAAAAATGACATCTCTGTATTAGTTCGCAAAAGGATCGCTATCCTATCCAGTTCATTGCAATTCTTAAAGTGTTTTGCCATTTCTGCCACTTCTGCTTCCCTGTCATGAAACGTCCTGATATCCGGTTCCTCTCCCGCATTACCAAAAGCCTTCACCTCCTTATCTATCCGTATCCTGTTTTCTTTTATTACTTTACCCGCTGCTTCGATTATCCTTCCTGACGACCTGTAATTAGTCCCAAGCCTCATCTGAACCGCATTTTCTATATCCTCTGCAAAATCCTGCATGATCGACGGCTCTGCCCCTCTAAAGCCATATATAGACTGATCATCATCTCCCACAACAAACAGATTATTCTCAGGGGATGCAAGCATTTTAACAGTTTCATACTGAAGCCTGTCTATATCCTGAAATTCATCGATCAAAATAAACTTAAACTTTTCCGACCACTTCTTAAGCACCTCAGGTCGTTCCTTAAAGAGCCTGTTTACCCTTATCAGCATATCGTCAAAGTCTATAAGTCTGCGCTCATTCATTTCTTTTACATAGAGGCGATACAATTTCTCAAAATCCTTATTTTCAAGAGCAAATTCTTCCTCCTCATTTATCACGACAGCACCGGTCTTTACTCTGCTTATGTCATTTAAGATATCCATAAACAGCGTTTCCGACTCTTTGATCTCTATTTTTTCAGTTTTTATTATTCCTTTTATGATTTCTGCCTGGGTTCTGAACCTGATTATATTTTCCGGTCCAAATCGATATGTATGTCTTAGAATAGAAAAGAAAACACTGTGAAAAGTGCCAAAATTAACAGCCAGCGCATCCGAACCTATAAGCTTCTTTGCACGTTCCTTCATTTCATTCGCTGCAGCCCTTGTAAATGTAATTGTAAGTATTGATGATGGGGGGATTTTTTTATTATTTATAAGATATGCAAGTCTTCCTGTGATGACACGAGTTTTACCTGAACCGGGAGCAGCAAGTACTTCTGCCGCTCCCTTAAAATGCTCTACAGCCTTTAACTGTTCAGGACTATAACTGCAAATATTATGCAAGTGCTGCTTCAAGCTTTGCAATTGCAGCGTTTACACGTGCGATCGTCTCATCTTTTCCAAGCACTTCCATAAGCTCAGTAGCTCCGCCAGGTGTCATCTGCTTGCCGGATACTGCTGTTCTAAGCGGCCAAAGTGCCTGTCCATTCTTACAGCCCTTCTTTGCAACATACTCTTTGATAAGAGCATAAAGAGCATCATTTGAATAATCATCTGTACCCTCAAGAACAGGAACGAGTTCCTTAAGGATCTCAAGTGAAAGCTCCGGAGTTGTCTTCATCTTCTTGTGAGTGTACATAGCAATATCATACTCAGGTACAGCTTCAAAGAAGTCAACGTGCTCCTTGATATCAGGGAAGATCTCGATACGTGTCTGAACCATCTTTGCGATCTTTCTGAGATCGTAAGGCTTTGTAACAACTTCCTTGATATAAGGCTCAGCCATCTTAAAGAAGTCCTCAAAGTCCATCTTCTTGATATATTCACCGTTCATCCACTTAAGCTTACCGTAATCAAATACAGCCGGACTCTTATTGATGTGGTGATAGTCGAACTTCTGAATGAGCTCATCAAGGCTCATGATCTCCTGATTGTCCTCAGGTGACCATCCGAGAAGTGCTACGAAATTAACAACAGCCTCTGTAAGGAAGCCCTGCTCGATAAGGTCCTCAAATGAAGAGTGACCGCTTCTCTTTGAAAGCTTCTTGTGGTTCTCATCTGTAATGAGCGGGCAGTGAATATATTCCGGGATCTCCCAGCCAAATGCCTCATAGAGACGATTGTACTTAGGTGATGAAGAAAGATATTCATTACCACGGACTACGTGGGTGATTCCCATAAGATGGTCATCGATAACGTTGGCAAAATTATATGTCGGGAAGCCGTCTGACTTGATAAGGATCATGTCGTCGAGCTCATCATTATTTACTGTAATATCTCCATAAATGTCGTCATGGAAAGTTGTAGTACCCTCTGTAGGGTTATTCTGACGGATTACGTAAGGCTTGCCTGCTGCAAGATTGGCCTCTACCTCTTCTTTTGAAAGATGGAGACAGTGCTTATCGTAAACTGAGATCTCCTTATCTGTTCCCTCTACCTTGTGCTTAAGGGATTCAAGACGCTCAGGTGTACAGAAGCAGTAATATGCCTCACCCTTTTCAACAAGCTGCTGTGCATACTTCAAGTAAAGTCCGCTCTTTACACGCTCAGACTGTACATACGGTCCTACACCGCCGTCCTTGTCCGGACCTTCATCATGTTCGAGTCCTGTTTTTTCAAGTGTACGATTAATGATATCTACAGCACCTTCGACCTCACGGTTCTGGTCTGTATCCTCAATACGAAGGATGAAATCTCCACCTGCATGTCTTGTGATAAGATATGCATAGAGTGCTGTTCTAAGATTACCGACATGCATACGTCCTGTCGGACTTGGCGCGAATCTGGTTCTTACTTTAGCCATTGGAAAATAAAACCTCTTTTCTCAAGTGTTTACATAGTTTTACAAAAATATAATATATCACAAAGCGAAAATTTTCTAAAGTGCAAATTTTAGTTATCCGGAAGATTTGGTATGAGTTCCACATAAACCTGATCAAATCTCTTCCGTAATTCACTCCTTATATTATTACGTGCCTCGTGTAGTTTTCCCACATAAATTATGCCATCCTCATGATCCGGCTTTATATAGACCTCCACCCAGGTCTTTCGCCCTGTCTGCACGACTTCCAGAAATTCAACAGAGCATCCAAAAGGATCAAGCTTATCCTCTACCGTGTCTCTGACCTCATTGACGATATCCTCAGGAGGTGCAAATAAAAGCATATTTCTTAGATTTCTAAAAATACTTTTAACCGGTTCTATCAAAAGAAAAACGGTCAGAATAATGGCTATCACCGGATCAAGGTATGCGCAAAGCCATTTATATTTTGTTCCGGATATTGGGAATTCAAGCATAAATGCTATTCCGACGGCGAACGAACTTAAGACGTCCACTTTCCAGATATACATTTCAGACCTTATTATCATTGATGCATATTTACGGCTGAAATACCACAAAAGAATCAGTATTATAAGACATACTGCCGATACAAATATTTCAAAAGATGCGATGTCTCCGGCGTCCACTACATGACCTCCGGACATTATAAGATTGATATTTGCAAGTATCATCTGCACACTGACTGCAAGGAGCACTCCGTACTTTATTATCATAAAAAGTGACTCCACCTGCCCGTAGCCATAGGGTTTCTTCTCCGTAACAGGCTTATACAGCAGTGGGATCAAAAGCAGCAGTGGACCTATAAGAATCAGGTCCACCACATCAAAGATCATATCCATAACAATGGTATGCGATCCTGTAACAAATGCCATGATCGTCTCCGCCACAGCGAAGAATACGCTGCCTGCGAAGGAGATCCTCATGGCATTTTTTTCAATTTTCAGTTTTTTCTCTGTCCTGCTATCCATTAACTCTCCGTTTTTTGCTTCTTCGGGTTTCATGTCTATTCAGACTTGACAGGCAAAACTCCTGTAGGGACAAACTCTCCAAAGGCAGCCCTCAATGCCGCTTTTATGTTTGGTGTCCTCTTTGTATAGCCATAGCACACAAGCACTCCATCGGCTTCTTCGTATTTTTCTGTGTCATAAGGAAGCCCGGCGCTTATCACAACACATTTCCTGCCTGATGCTTCAGCTTTTCTTATCATCTGTCTTACAGAAGCTGTATCATCCTTTGATGCCTTAAGTACAGAAATTATGACTATATTATCATAGTCCGATATCGCTTTATCGTAAAGTCCATAGTCAGCCTTCATTCCGGAGGCTTTAGCAATTTCAAGGATATCACTGTCAGGTGCGAGCACAGCTGTCCTGCCCTCATTTATGACATAATCAGCAGAAACAGCAGCATTTTCACTTACCGCATCATTCTGGCTAACTGCAGAATTACTGCTGACCGCTGCATCATCACTTACCGTATTGCTTTTGCACACCAGCGTAACTGCCGCCTCAGCGATCTCACTCTCTTTTTCTTTATTTTCATCAGAGCCTATCGCCTTTTGGGCATTTTCCGCAAATAAAGCTATATCCTCATCTGTCATGTCTCTATAGCTCTCTATCCGGTCCAAAAGTCCCTTCTTTTCCTTAAGCGTAAGTATTCTTGCCACAGAAGCATTAACCCTGTCTTCTGAGATCTCTCCGGAGTCCACGAGAGCCGCAACACTCTTAACGTACTTTTCCAGATGGATGATTCCTGACTCTGAAGCAATATCTCCCGGCATAAGAAGTATATCTGCTCCCGCATTTATCGCAAGTTTAGCAGCATCTATCTCATCAAAATGCTCTGTAATAGCCTCCATTATCATAGAATCCGTAACTATCACACCATCAAAGCCCATTTTATCCCTGAGCAGCTCAGTCAATATTTTCTTTGATAGCGTTGCCGGTAAACTAATTTTTTGTCCGGTAGACTTTGAAACATAGGTCTCTGTCTCGATCTGTGGAAACTGAATATGAGCTGTCATTATCATATCCGTCCCTGCATCGATTCCTGCCTTAAAAGGAATAAGTTCATTTGCTTCGAGCTCTGTTTCGCTCTTATCGATCTTTGGAAGACCTGTATGACTGTCAGTTGATGTATCTCCGTGTCCCGGAAAATGCTTAAGTGACGTAGATACATTATTCTGCTCGATTCCCTCGATAAAAGCCTCTCCATATTCAGCCGCAGTCTCTGCATCATCCGAAAATGATCTAAGTCCGATTATCGGATTATTTTTATTACTGTTTACATCCATAACCGGTGCAAAATCAACATTAAGACCTGCTGCCGCAAGCTCAGAGCCAATAATATCTCCCGCTTCAAGTGCATATTTTGTATCACCCGTAGCTGCAAGCGCCATATTACCCGGAGTCACGGTTCCGTCCTTCATTCTATTTACTATTCCGCCCTCCTGATCTATGCCAAGGAGCAGCGGCAGTTTAACCTCTGAATCATCGCTGCATGCCGCCCGCTGCATTTTTTCTGTTAAAGCAGCAAGTTTATAAGTATCTTCACAGTTTGGTGCAAAGAATATATATCCTCCAAAGCCATATTTTTTGATCGTTTCCTCCACATCGGATGTAAACGTCGTGATACTTGCACCATCTTTGTTTCCCTCATTTCTGACTGACGGCATTATCATCTGCGCTATCTTTTCCTCAGTGGTCATCTCATTTAGAATCTTTTCGACCTTTTCAGAATTTATGCCCTTGTCCGTTTTATTCTCAGAAACAGAATTCTCCGACTGAATTTTTTCATCATCATCCTCAAGTTCACTAAGCGGAACTGTCGTAGATGCTTTTTCCGGTGATGTACCGCTCTCCTGCACCGAACCTGCAGTCATATTCCCCGCACAGCCTGTAAGCATAGCTGCCGCCAGCATAATTGCCGAGATCCTTTTTAACCTCATATTTACCCTTCTTATCCTTTTTTATTTTTAACATTAAATAACGGGCAGTTTATAAAAACTGCCCGCTATTATTATAACTCTTTAACCCAAAGTCCGTGAAGGTTACAATACTCATAAACCCTCAAAGGCTTCTTTCCATTAAGCAAAAATTCTGTCTTAGGCTCTTCGCCCGGTTTGAAACACTTCATCTGTCCTCCATCCTCAGTTTCAAGATAAACAAACATGATGTAATGCTCAGGAAGCATTGGATGTGCTACAGAACCTACCTGAACACAAACCTTATCCCCGTCAATAGTTACGTCCGGAACATGCTTTTCTGTAGCTCCATCAGATGTATTTGCCTTGAGCTCGGTCATCTCTTCACCGCAGCACTTAGGTGTACACGCTGTTTTCTCACCAATGAAAGCCACAAAGTTTCCGCATTTCATGCAACGATAAAATTTAGCCATTTTGATCCCCCATTCATTATTAAGAGATTAATCAATACCTAGGCACATTATATCATTTTTCCAACGGAATAAACTATTATTTATGCACTTTCTCAAATGCATTATTTACCGGCTTCAAGGTCCGAAGGATCTTTATCAAAACTGTAATACAGTGATGACGAGATCGTATATACCTTGGATGTATCATCATTCAGATAGCAATAATAATCATTTGTTATCTGATTCTGGATTCCTAATGTGATCTTGATGGATTTACCATCTGAAGTCTCTGCTGTTATAACATTTGACGGATCACTGAGTCCAAAGTCATCCATATTTATATCATCGCCTGTAATAGTCTTGGTCGACTCGATATCTGATACTGAATCCAGCATAGACTCAACCGAATTAAGGCTCACTGAACCGTTATACCATACATCATCACCGTCAGCTCCGCCCTTTGTGATAGTGACATCAGCCCCATCATATTTCCATGAAAGCTTAGTGATCGAGCCTGAGCTTACCGTACTTATCTGCTCCTTTGCCTCGGCTGCCTCAGAAGCAGCTTCCGAAGCCGCTTCTGTCTTTTCATTAAAGTTTTTCATACCGAAATAACCACCGATGCAGACTATAAGAACAACCAAGAGTATTATCAGATTTCTTATCTGTTTCTTTTCCATCAGCGTTTTCTCCTTCTATACCAGACAACAATGCCTGCTGCAAGTGTTGCAATAGGAATAAGAAGTACAAAGATTGCTGAAAGCATCATTGCTGTACCATAGCTTACTGTAAGCATTGAAGTTTCATAAGACTTGGCCGGGATAGTTGCGTTAAGCTTCTGCTCGATCATGTCATTAAGTGCATTTGTTACAAGTGCAACGTTTGAGCCTGCAACATATGAATCCATCTGGTCTGTAAACAGATAGTCCGTAGAGAAGGCTGCTATCTTAGCTGCATTATCACTTACAGAAGTATCTGTAACATAAACACCAATATCAAACGGGCCACTCTGATCTCCGTCTTCTCGTGCTGCTGAATCAGCGCTGCTCACATCTGTCTTAAGATATGAATTTGCAGTAGTCTGTACCGCTTCATCAACTTCTGCAGTATCAGGTACAGAATCATCTGAAACTGAGAATGCAGATGCCTGCGGAACAAGTACAGGAAGATTAGATGATATAAGTGAATCTGTCATTGCCGAACTCTGAAGATCAGGTATCAGGTAGATCGGATTCTGCATCATGTGACTCTGATCGCCTTCAAATACGATTCCATTGATATGATTTACACCATATGCTGCAAGAACTGAATCAAGGTTAGGAGTACCTGCCTCTGTGTAATTATAAGTAATGATCGCTTTTCCGCCATTTTTCAGATAGTTTGATACCTTTTCAGCATCCTCTGCCGAATAATCGCTCTCCGGTGAAAGGATCATGATAGCTGATGCGTCATCAGGGATGGCTTCAACTGTAAGAAGCTGAAGATCCTCCGTGTCAATGTTCTGCTTCTTTATAGCCTGCTCTAATCTGCTGAAATCACTAAGTGAAGCTTCACTGTGACCACTGATCACATAGAGCTTAGGAAGATCATCAGTTGTAACGTATGAAATTGCTGATGTTATCTGTCCTTCACCATCATAGGCTGTCCTTGTTGACTGATATGTCTGATAATCCATATCTGTCTCATAGATATCAGATGTCGGAACATATCTCGATCTGTCACCACATACCACGATAAGCGAACCTATAGTTGCCTGTTCTGTCGTATACTGCTGAGCAAAATTAGGATCAAGACTTGGATCTTTATAAACAACCTTGATATGGTCTGAAAGCTCGCTATACTGCTTAAGGGTATTAACTACCTCTTTATAATCATAGTTGGCCATCTGCTCTTCTGTACCAAGAACATAGATAGTAACATCACTGTCAAGGGCAGCCATAAACTTCTTTGAATCATCAGTTAATGTAAATACCCCAGATTTTGTCACATCATGTTCGGAATATAATGAAGGGATCTGACCTACAAAAAGGTTTATTACTACTGATATAGCAATAGCGATAACAATTACAAGATTAGAATATACAGTAAGCGAAAGCGTTGTCTTTGATACTGAATATCTTCTCTTCATAATTGACTGATACGTCAGGAAAAGCATGAGTATTATGACTGTAAGGAAGTATATGAATTCCTTTATATCAAAAATACCTGCCATGAAATTATCAAGTCTGCTTAGGAAATCAAATGCTTTAAGCAATACTGCCGGATTTGTTCCACTCTGAGTAAGAATACTCACTATACCATTCATAAGAAATGTAAGGAACAAAATGATAAATGAAAGTACTGCAGCAATGATCTGACTTTCAGTGATAGATGAAACAAACACACCTACTGCGATGCAGGCAGCTCCGAACATAAAGTAACCAAAGACTGCAAGGTATGACTCTCCATACTCTACCGTTCCAAAGGCAGACATTATGAGCGGGAAGATACATGAAAGCACTACAGGGATCATGAAGATCGAAAGCACTGACAGATATTTTCCGATAACCACCTTCCAGACAGGCACAGGAGCCGTAAACAAAAGCTGATCCGTCTTTTGTCTCTGCTCCTCAGCAAGTATCCTCATTGTGAGGATAGGGGTCATTATCATCAATATGAATAAAACATTGTTCATGACATTAGCCAGCGAAGGACTCTGTCCGAGCAGGTTGTTTGCCATGAAATAAATACCGAGTACACAGAAATTAACTGCTATGAAAAGGCATCCAATAACAGAATTAAAATACTGTCTCAGCTCTTTTTTATAAACTGCAAGCATTACTTCTCAGCCTCCTTTTCAGTTGAACTGTCTGCATTTTCTTTAACTTCTTCCGGCTGAGCCTCTTCCTTACCGGTATTTCCTGTAAGTTTAAGATAAACATCTTCAAGTGAAAGCTTGTCGGAGCGCATATCAAGGATCGGAAGTCCGTTATTTGCACATCTGTGGAACACCTCTTCACGAATATCTGTGTCCGCACCACTTGAAATCACAGCTCGTGAAGTACCTCTTTCCGAAGTTGCCTCAAATCTGATCTCACTTACACCACTGATGCCCTTAAGCGCACTTTCGACTTCTTTCTGCGAAGCACGTACTTCAAGATGCATTGTATGTGAATCACTTATAGAATTGGCAAGACGGTCAGGTGTATCTGATGCTACCATCTTTCCGTGTGAGATGACCATAATGTGATCACATACCGCACTGATCTCCTGTAAGATATGGGAGCTCAAAATAACCGTATGTTTCTCTCCAAGTGATCTGATCAGCTGACGTATCTCGATTATCTGCTTCGGATCGAGGCCAACTGTAGGCTCATCGAGAATAATAAGATCAGGATAGCCTATAAGAGCTTCTGCAATACCTACTCTCTGACGATAGCCCTTTGAGAGATTGCGGATCAATCTGCCTTCAACATCTTTCGTCATTGTACGATTCATGATGTCATCGAGCATTTCTGCACGCTCTTTTTTTGCTATACCTTTAAGCTCAGCTGCAAACATAAGATATTCGCCAACTGTCATATCAGGATAAAGCGGTGGTATTTCCGGAAGATATCCAATATGCTTTTTTGCTTCTATCGGATCCTTCAAAATATCGTGTCCATCAATAAGAACTGTTCCCTCCGTAGATGCAAGATACCCTGTTATCATATTCATAGTTGTTGATTTACCGGCTCCATTGGGGCCAAGGAAACCATAGATCCTACCGTCTGCGATCTTGAAATTCAAATGGTCGACCGCAATATTGGATCCGTAACGCTTTGTAAGATTTTTTACCTCAAGCATTATTCACTACCTCCAT
>JAILMH010000069.1 GCA_024692715.1 Lachnospiraceae bacterium | reverse complement strand
AGCTTTCGCCATGCCTCTTTCCCTGATTCTGCTTACTCTGTTACGAGTTTACCATTTTCGCTGAATGTATATTCATGTGTCCAGATAGTAACTTTACCTGTGCACATAGCTCCTGTTGATGATGAGAAATAATATTTATCTCCGTCAATCGTGAGCCAGCCCTTGGCCATCTTACCATCTTCCTTGAAGTAGTATGTTTTACCATCTACAACCTGGAAACCTGTTACCATATGGTAATCCTCATCGAAGTAATATGTAGCAGACCATGTCTTTACAAAGCCTGTTGCAAGACTGCCATCCTTAAGAGCTCTGTAGGTATACTCTGTTCCATCTTCCTCAAGTGTGAAGAATGCTGACTTCTTCATTGCACCCTTGGCATTTGGATCGAAGTAATATCTTACTCCATCGATAGTTACGAAGCCTGTTACTCTGTTTCCGTCTTCATCCATGCAGAAGGTCTTTCCCCATGCGTTCTTAAGTGTGTAGTTCTTCTCAACTTCACCTGTGTAGCTCTTTGTTGTGTAAATATTCTTTACTTCATCTGCAGTAATTGCTCTGTTATAAATCGAGATATTATCGATCTCTCCGTTGAAGTATTCACCCGGATTCCAGTTTGCCTTACCGATCTGAAGTGCTCCGTTCTCCTCGTCTCCAAAGAGATCTGTAAGAGCGATCTTACTTGCAACCTTAGATACAAACTCACCATTTACATAGAGAGATGTGCTCTTCGGTGTTGCAACAACTGTTACCATCTTCCAGTCAGTGTCAACATTTGTTGTATTGTTAACTGCTGAACGGCTTCCTGTATCGTTAAATCTCTGTACTGTAAGACCCTTGTCTGAAATAGATGCATTTGGAAGAGCATCAATTATTCCAAAATATGTCTCATTCGGCCACTTGAAGAGGTCGCCGTTGTTAGCTGCAAAGATCGTCCAGCCCTTATTAGAGCTGCTCGCATCTGTTACCTTGCTCCAGTAATTAAATGTAACTGCTGTCTGTCCTGAAAGAACTGACTTTCCATCCTCTGTCTTAACATCAAGCCACTGTTTATCTGAGCTGTTGAGCTGAAGTGCCTTTCCTCCAAGTACGTCGTTATCTACTACTGTGTATCCGTTTTCTGCAGTAAGCTCAAGTCCGTCTGCTGCAAGTGCATCATCCTCATCAAATGTGATGTTTGCGATAGCTGAATCTTTAAGTGAAACTGAAGTATCGATATCTTCCTCAGCTGTTCCCCACTTCTTCTCAATAGCCTTGTACTCATCCTCTGTTATAGGCATTGCAGTACCATGTCTCATTGTTCCAGGGAATGAATACTCGCTTGATGAAAGCTTTGTAAATGAGCCTGATGAAAGATCATCTGTTACTGACGGGAAGTAGCCTGTGCCGCTTGAATACTTATCAAGGAACAGTACGTACTTATCCTGATCATTGAGCTTCATCATTGTTCCGCCCTCAACACCTGTATTGCTGTTAAGGAAATCAGATTCAATTCTTGTCCAAGGTCCATCAAGTGAATCTGCTACTTCAAGGAACTCATATGTTCCGCTTGAAGGATCAGAATCCTCCATCTGAAGTGATCTTCCGCCTGATGACTCAGCCTTTGTAAGTCTGTAATATGTGTAGCTTCCATCTTCATTTTCAACAGGAAGGACAGATGTATCAATTACGCTGATCTGCTGACCGTTCTTGTTGTTCTTTGTGATCCATACTTCAGGATCTGAGAATGTGTAGAAATCTCTTGTCTTAGCGTAGTAAACACTCTTGATTCCATCCACATCAGAAGCCCAGTATACATAGTACTCGCCTGTTTCAGGGTTGTAACATGCTTCCGGAGCCCATGTACATCCTGCATCCTCTGCAGCAACTTCAACCATTCTCTGGTCGCTCCAGTTAACAAGATCTGTTGACTCCCAGACCATAATAGATCTGCTGCCTTCTGTAGCTGCTCTTGTCCACTGATTTGAACCACTATTGTTATAAATACTAAGATCTGTAGCAATGAGATAGAACTTATCGCCCTCAGGTGATCTCATGATGAACGGATCACGAAGTCCCTTTTCACCAAGTGTACTCTCGATTACAGGATCACCATCGTTAAGTGCTGTCCAGTTATATCCATCTGTACTGTCTGAGAAGTAGATCTGCTCCTCTTCAGCTGTTGACTCTGAACCTGTAAAGTGTGCCCAGAGATACTTTGTAAGCTTAGGTGTTTCAACTGCTGCCTTTACGTGTGCTGTAAATTCCTTTGTTGTTGATGCTTCGCCATAAGTGATAGTTGCTGTAAGTGTTACATCTGTATCCTTTGCCTGTCTTGTAACTACACCGGCTGCCTTTCCATCTTCTTCAACATCTGTGATAACTGATGGATCAGAAGAATTCCAAGAGATCGTTGAACCTCTCTCGCCTGCAAGCGGAAGTGTAAGATTTCCTCTTACATCATCAATATTGTTGATCTCAAGTGCTGCTTCATCATGATCAACTACTGACTGATCATCACCAACTGTGATCTTTCTTGTAAATGTTACGCCTGTTGCTTCTTCGTATGCTGTTGTTTCCTTATATTCAGTGCTGCTGAATACAGGTGTTCCGTCCTCTGCGAATCTTACATATGCGAGGTTCGCATTTCTGCATGGATCATAAAGCGGATCATAATCTGCCCATGCACACTTATTCTGGTAGCACTCCTCATCTCTTGAATGGTAAACGATGATAACGTTGCCGTCTTTATCTACTGTAAATGAGTTGTGTCCAGGTCCATACTGCTGATAAAGATCAGAAGTCTGAAGAATAGGCTGTGTTGACTTAGTCCAGTTCTTAATATTAAAGAGATCTGCATCTACATCGATCGACATCATGCCCATGCAGTACTCAGGTCCTGTTGTAGATGCTGAGTATGTGATATAAAGCTTTCCGTCATGAACAAGTGCTGCAGGTCCTTCATTGACCATGCTTGAAGTACTTGATCCATTCATCTCCCATGCATATTCAGGAGTTGTAAGGATCATTGTATCTGTGCCTTCCTTAAGGTGCCATGGCTCGTCAGAGTCAAGGATACCGATCTTAAGGTAAGAAACATTTGGCTTGTGTGCCCATACAACATAATCAACACCATTAAGGTTGAATGTTGTCATATCAAGGTCGAAATTATCGAAATTATCTGTGTAAGTTCCATCTGCATTTGTAAATCTTACTGCATCGCTCCATGAATCCTCGCTGAGAAGATCATCTGAATTGCTGCACTTGATCACATATGGATGAATATCCCATCTGTTTGTTGTTGATGCTGAACCTGCAAAGTATACATACCACTTTCCGTTTACCTTATGAAGCTCAGGAGCCCAGATATGATACTTAGGAGCTGTTCCGTCTGTGTGATGCCACCAGATAACGTGATCCTCTGCATCCTTAAGACCGTCAAGAGTCTTGGCTCTTCTAAGAGCGATCCTGTCATATCCGTTATCCGCACTGCCGTAAGCCGGCCATGAAGATGTGAAGTAATAATATCCATCATCCTCGTTATAAATTACGTACGGATCTGCCTTCTCATCGATAATAGGATTTCCGAAGTATGAAATCTCTCCTGTAAGTTCATGAACACCTGCTGAAAGTACATCTGTGTTTGATACTGTGTTGCCATCCTCATCCTTCCAGATGATAGAAGCAGCTTCTGTCTTTGTTCCATCCGAGAATGTAACATCTGCTGAAGTTGTAAGTGCAACGCTTTCGCCCTCATCAACCTGCATCTCATCATCATAATCTGCTGTTACATCTGTGATAGAGATATCAACATCACGGTTAAGATTTTCTCTCTGACTCTCCTGGATATCTACTCCAAGCTCATCCTCGCTGAGTGCCTTGTTGTAAATGCAGAAGTTATCGAAGTAACCCTTGCAGCTCTCACCTGAACCCCAGTTAGCATGTCCAAGCCAGAATACTGAATCCTCTCCAAGAAGATCTGTCATATCAACTGTGCTGTCTACTACTGATCTGAGCTCCTTATCCACATAGAGAAGTGTCATATCAGCTTCATAAACAACATCGATATGATGCCATTCCTGAGAGCTTGTAGCCAGTGAAGGGCATGAGCTTCTCGAGCCTGTGTTGTTGTAACGCTCAATTGTTGTGCTGCCGCCATTTATGAGAGATCCTGTATATTTCTCTGCGCCATAGCTCTGCGCACCTGATGTTGCTGTGAGCGGTGTTGCAAAATAGCCCCAGTTTGTTGAGCTTCTCATTGCCTTGAAGTCATATGAGATAGTAAACTCATCAAGACCTGTAAGAGGGCTCTTGCCGTTGCTGTCTGCAATTGTAAGATACTGTGAATTAGAACCTGCGAGATAGAGTGCGTTTCCGTCTACACCTGTATCAAGCTTTTCATAAGTACCCTTTGCAGTGTAATCTCCGCTTGTAAGTCCGTCTGTTTCATCATCGAATGTGAACTTGAGAACTCTTGATTCCTTATTGGCATCATCGTCTTCATCCACATCATCATCACTTACTGACTCTGCTTCCGTAACATTGATTCTTGTCTCATAAAGAACAGTATAACCGGACTTATCTGTTACTGAAACAGTAATGTCAGCAGATCCTGTCTTCTTTGCAGTTACATTGATCGCACCGTCTTCATCAGCTATTTCAGCAACGCTTTCATCATCTGATGATACCTTTACTGTAACTACATCAGAGATCTTTGAAGGAATAGTCGTAAGTGTAACTGTCTTTCCTACTGTCACGCTCTTTTCTGCCGGGAATGCTGAATCATCCATTGCAGAGAAAGGATCGATGTAAAGTGTATCGTTCTGAACATTTGAGATTGCAGACTTAAGAGCCTTTGTTGCAGACCTTACCTCTGACTGTGTATCAGCGGCTTCTGCTGTCTCGATTGCTGACTCAAGTGTCTCGATGGCACTTTCTGTACATGTATTGCTGTTTACAAGCTTCTTTGCCTTTACGATAAGCTTATCCAGCTCTTCACGGTCAAGCTTAAGAACTGTGAACTTAAATTTCTGAGAAGCACTGAGATTACCATTCTTTATAGTACCTGTGAATGTTACCTCTTTATCCTCATCCTTATCATTAAGAACTTTACCATCATTTGTAAGCACTGATGTATCAGATGACTCCCATGTGATCTCATTCTCGTCATACTCTGTCAGGAGATTAAGATCATAACGAACCTTGTCTGCTGAAGCATTTCTTCCAAGGAGCTCGTCAACTGTAACACCATCTTCAAAGTCACTCTGGAACTGATCTTCAAAAGCTTCCTGAATCTCATCTGCTGACTTGATGCCATTATAGATCTTGAAATCCTTGATAGTTCCCTTGAAATTAGGATCAGCTGACCAGCATGAGCCACCGATGTAACCCATAACATCATCCACGCTGCCTGCCTCGATGATATCAGCTACGCTGTAGCCTGAATCGATAGTCTTGCCGACCTGAACACCGTTGAGATAAAGTGTAACCTTACCATTATCGATGACCATATCAGCTTTATACTCTTTACCGGCTGTTGATGTAAGACCAGTATCAAGAAGGACCTCATTTGATGAATCCTTGATTCCTCCGCGGATCGTACTTCCTGAGAAAGCAGGTGAAAGGAAGATATAGTTTGTTCCTGTGCTTGCCTTCTTTGCACCAATGCTGTAAGCCCATGCATTTGAACCACAATCTGAATCTCTTGTGAATGTAGTCTCAATTGTAAACTCTTCTACATTTGAAAGGCTGTCAACAATAGATTTAGGAAGATCAACATATCCTTTTCCATTGAGATAAAGAACATTATCAGAAACTGTTGTACCGCTGCCTTCAACTGTAGCATCATTTCCATTTCCTGATTTATCAGCGATCTTTCCGTCTTCGATAGCGTCAAAATCATACTCTGCTGCAACATCAAGGTTCTCAACATTGGACTCTTCAACTGTTACTGTAGTTTTAGCAACCATTGTTACATCGCCAAGTGAAACCTTTGTTGTAACGGTCGTCTCACCGGCAGCAACACCTGTTACCTTGCCGTCAGCTACTGTGGCAATGCTTTCATCCTCTGATGTATAAGTGATGTCATACCCAAGAACCGATGCCGGAATATTTACATTAAGATCTGCAGTTTTGCCTGTCTTGAGCGAAAGGCTCTTTGCAACGGTAAATCCTTCCTCTTTTAGTACATCCTCTGATGTTTTTCCGTCATAGAGCTCACGTACCTGTGCTGCATCAAGCGCTTCATCATAGACAGAAACATCATCCATGTAACCCTTGAATAATGCATCCCAGTTTGTAACACCGAGATAGATCCCCTGATTTTCTCCGTTAAGAGCCTCAGGAGCTGTCGTTGTTACTACCTTCTCACCATCAACATAGAATGAAAACTCATCACCCTCCTGTGTGAAAGTTACCATTCTCCAGGTATCTTTTTCCTGATCGATGCTTGCAAGTGTTGCCCAGTTATAATCTGAATCATTGGAATCGTTTGTCCATACCTTATATTTACCGCTTGATTCACCGGCAAGACTTATCCACTTTTCAGGATCATGATATCCAAGAAATACACCTGACTGGTTTGCAGCCATTGTATCTGTTGATTTTACCCAGAGAGAAACTGTATAGTTCTCACCAAGGTTTTTATCAGGAAGCTCGATTCCATAATCACCAAGCTTTACTGACTTATCGTCTTCATCATCAGTATGACCTTCCCCATACTCAACATCACCGTCATATTTATCAAGTCCCTTTACTACCGGGCTTGCATCTTCCGGAAGCTCACCATCAAAATCATAGTGAGAAGCTGCTTCAGGAAGATCCGACTTAGCGTTTTCTGACTGGGTATCATCTGTATTGTCTGACTGCTCAGCTGCTGAAGCATTCACATCTGTTCCGGGAACCCCGGTAACGACCATGCTTGCTGCAAGTACTGCACACATCAATTTTTTATAATGCAGATATCGCATAAATGTCACTCCTTATCTCACTTTTTTGAGAGAACACGGATCTCGACTGTTCCTGTCTCTCCACCATAAGTTACCTTAAGCTTATATGTACCGGCTGTCTTGGTATCAACACTTGAAGCATCGATATCAACACCGTCATAATCGCCGTAAACAAGATTTGTAACACCATCCTCATCAACTGCTGTGATACGGATGTCATCTGTCTTGAGTGTATCTCCAACCTCGTAAGTGCGGTCTGTCTTACGTACTGTCATTGAAGATGCATCACCCTTGATCTCTGTTGAAACATTAAAGCTGCAAGCGTCCTTGTCAGGGTCCTGTTCAACTGTAAGCTCTCCATCTGTTGATGTGAGATAATATCCCGGATACTGAACACTTTCAAATGTTACAGTATCGTCATCACCATTGAAGCCCTCAAGTGTGCGGAATGTCATTCTCTTTGAATCTACTGTATATCCATCAGATGAAGCTTTCTGATAATCCTGTCCCATGGTCACAGTCTTATCTTTTTCTACCTGAAGATAAAGACCCGGCTTATTGTATGACTCTATAGAAACATAAGCTTCTTCTGCATCATCAGCTTTGCCTTCGCGAAGTACCCAGAGCGAATCATCTGTCTCTGCATCAGCGTCTGTTCCAACCTTTACATCTGTATATGGATACATGCTGTCTGATGTTGAATTATGATAAGCTTCATGTGCGATAGGAGCGCCCTCAGAATCTGTGATCTTGCTCGCTGTTCCTGTAAGGCCGATCGCATTTTCCTGAAGATACTGGATAGATCCGTCATCATTGAACTGAAGCTCCTGGACACATACAGATCTGCGGAAACCAGATCCCCATGGAAGAGCACCTGTATGATAGATGAAATAGGTCTTTCCCTTAAAATCAACTACTGCCATGTGGTTTGTGTTAGATGTTGCACCCGGCTCCATAATAAGTCCGCCGTATTCATAGGTGTCATCCCAAAGTGAATCACAGGTTGCGTAAGCCATCTGCTCTCTCCAGTACATAGCATAGAAGAGATAGTACTTACCATAGTAGTTTCCGTCCGAATCCTGTCTTCTGTATACCCATGGCGCCTCTGCGTAATACCAGTTATTAGGCATACCATCGATCGTGATTCTCTGGATATCACCCTTACCTGTTGCATCTTCATCAAATGTGATCTCATCATCGCCGTCGCGATCTTTAAGTGAAATCATATCCTCATTAAGCTCTGCAACATAGGCATTTGTATTTCCCCAGACAAGGTATCTGTGTTCAACACCTTCATCATCTGTCTCTACCCATGCTGTAGGGTCGATATCTTCCCAGCCTGCTCCGCCACGGCCGGGATTAAGGAATGGAGTCTGACTGTCATAGACAAGCGGCTCACCCTTATCAACAAATGGACCTGTAGGGCTGTCTGATACTGCAACACCTATACATTTCCCATATGCATTTCCGTCATACTCTGCACAATAGTACAGATAATATTTGCCATTATATTTAACGACCTGACTTGCCCATGAAGAAGTATCATCTGCCCATGAAATATCTGAACAGTTCATGATAACACCTTCATACTTAAAGTTTTTCATGTCTGTGGTCGAGTAGCATCGCCAGTCCGGCATTACATAACCGTCTCCGCTAGATGCATCATGTCCGACATAAAAATATGCCGTATTTCCATCAACCAGTACTGCCGGGTCACCGCCATATAATAGGTCTCCTGACTCATCAAATCCGAGCACCGGATTGCCGCCGCCGCTCTTTTGCAGTACTTTTTCTGTCACGGTCTCAGCGCCATAAGCGCTAACCGTCGACAATATGCCTGAACCCTCCAAAATCATGGAAAGTGCAAGCACCCCTGCCAATAGCTTTCTTCTCATACCTGCCTCCTGTGAGTATTTGAGTTTCCCCATACATGTCTGATAATGCAGCCTATCTGCACTATTGCATGCATAAAGGTACACTTTCTTAATGTTTATTATGCTTTTTTTATCAACTCATCTCAATGTGGTTATTTTCCATTTTGTTTAAATAATTTAATATTTTGTTTATTTTTTAGTGCAAAATGTTAACTATTTTCATTAAAAGTTCGTTTTTTTATCATTCTTGCATAATAGTTTGTACAATATTTTTTCACAAATAACTTTTTTGTATATGCAACTTGTACATCTTTGTGATTTTTCCAATACAAAGTATACTCAAAAACTCACATCTATTGCGTAATAAAACCACCTATTTAGTTTAATTTAACTGTATTCAAAGTTAGTTTTATCTGTTATTATAGTCGTCGGCGTTTATTTCACGCTAAGGAGGTAAAATATATGAGTACAGCTGCAATTGCAGCGCTAGTGATTTTCCTGGCAATGTTCGTACTTATCGTTACAGATAAAATCGAGCGTCAGTGGGTATCACTCGGATGCGCGTTACTTACTCTGGTCGTAGTTTTTGGATTTCTCATGCACAGTGCCGACGCCGCAATGGAAGCCCTTGCTTTTAAGAGCTTTGCCGAGCCGTCATTCTGGTACGCCGGTGCAGGCAGTTCCGAAAGCTCCAGCGGTATCAACTGGGCAACGATCATTTTCATCGCAGGAATGATGATAATGGTAGAAGGAATGGGACAGGCAGGATTTTTCCGCTGGCTTTGTCTTAGACTTGCCAAGGCAGTTAAATACAAAGTTATGCCTTTATTCATAACTTTCATGCTTATGTCTGCAATCCTCGCAATGTTCATCGACTCTATCACGGTCATTCTTTTCCTGGCTGCTGCCACTGTCGAACTTGCAAGACTTTTGAAATTTAACCCGGTTCCATTCATCATGTCAGAAATTTTCTGTGCCAACCTTGGAGGCTCGGCTACAATGTGCGGAGATCCGCCGAACATCATCATCGGTACATCTCTCGAGCTTTCATTCGCAGATTTCCTTACAAATACCGGATTACTTGCATTAATTTCACTTGTTTTTGTTGTCATCTACTTCTTCTTATGCTTCAGAAAGCAGCTTGTATCTCACACAGATGCAAACACTGTTTATCCTGATCCAAGTGATGCCATCACAGACAAAAAAGAGTTCATTCTCAGTGCGATCATCTTTGCTGTTGCTGTAGTTCTTCTTGTATCACATGCACAGACAGGACTCACAGTTGCAACCATTGGTCTTTTCATTGGTATCGTTACTCTTATCGTTAATGCAAAATACGCAAAAGAGCTCCTCAAGAAGGTAGATTACAAAACTCTTCTCTTCTTCATCGGCCTTTTCGTTGTAGTTTCAGGACTTGAGCAGACAGGTATCCTTACTGTTATCGCTAACTTTATCGCAAAGGTAAGCGGAGACAGTGTGATGATCACGATTGCTATCGTAATGTGGATTTCTGCCATCGCAAGTGCCTTTGTTGACAACATTCCATTCGCAGCAACAATGGTTCCTGTTATCAAAGCACTTTCAGTCTCAACAGGCTGTCATATCAACATCCTTGCATACGCTCTTGCAATGGGTACAGATATCGGTGGATGCGGAACTCCTATCGGAGCTTCAGCCAACGTAGTCGGTATCTCTGTTGCCGCAAGAGAAGGCCATGTTATCGGATGGGGTAAGTTCTGTAAGTATGAGGCACCTGCTGCCATCATCGTAGTACTTATCTCTATGATTGCTATCTTTGTTCGTTATCTTTAATATCTAACACCAGATACCGTATGTATCACATGATACATGCGGTATTTTTATCCTCTCAGATTCCTTTGAATATCTACTTTCTGAGCGAAAATAAATACAATCATCACCCGTATTATGGTATAATAAATGTAAATACAATTTAGGGGAGGGTACTAGATATGGGCAGACAATTAATCATCTCAATTGGACGCGAATTTGGAAGCGGAGGTCATCTTATAGGCGAAGCAATTGCTAAAAATTTCTCACTTCCTTTTTATGACAACAATCTTTTGGAGGAGATTGCTAAGAATAAAGGTGTATATGCTGAAGATCTAAAGAAATATGACGAGCACCCCAAGGCTTCTTTCTTTACAAGAACAGTTCGCGGTTTTTCAAGCTCACCGCATGAAAACACCGCACACCTTCAGTTCGATCAGCTCAGAAAAATGGCTTCAGATGGTGAATCTTTTGTTATTGTAGGACGATGTGCTGAAGATAAGCTTGCTTCTTATGAAGGGCTTGTCACAATTTTTGTAACAGGTGATAAGGAAGCAAAATTAAAGCGTATCATGGAAGTTTATAATCAGGACGAAGCTGCAGCGCTTTCTACAATGAAGAAAATGGATTATAATAGAAAATCCTACCATAACTACTTTTGCAAAGGTAAATGGGGTGATTCCAGATATTATGACATGTGCATAAACAGTTCAAGACTTGGAATCGATAAAACTATTGAAATTCTTACAAGTTATATTAAAAGCAGACAGGAGGTCTTAAATAATCAATGAAAAAAATTGCTGTATTTCTCGCAGATGGTTTCGAAGAGATCGAGGGACTTACGACCGTTGACATGTGCCGCAGAGCAAATATAGATGTAACAACTGTTTCTATCAAAGACACTATCGACATCATGGGTTCACACAATATCCCACTCAAAGCCGACAGACTTTTTGAAGATGTGAACTTTGACGAGATGGACATGCTTGTCCTTCCGGGCGGCGGACTTGGCACTCAGAATCTTGAAAGCTGCGATAAGCTCAACGCTTTATTAAAGAAAGCTGATTCTGACGGAAAGTTCATTTCTGCTATATGCGCTGCTCCAAGAGTGATCGGTAAGCTCGGACTTCTCAAAGGCAAAAAAGCCACCTGCTATCCTGGAAACGAACAGTTCCTTGAAGGTGCTGAATATGTAAATGAAAAGGCAGTTACAGACGGCCGATTTATTACATCAAGAGGAATGGGCGGTTCCATAGAGTTTGCAGCAGCTATCATAACACAGCTTCTCGGAGCTGAAAAATCCAAAGAGATCTTAGATCAGATTCAATACTAAAGTTTACGGGCTGAAGATAAATTTCCTCAGCCCGTTTTATTACATTGTTGCAAGATATGAATTCTTGTATTTATAATCTGCAGATACATCTTCACCAAACCAGTCAGGTGCAATAAAAGCTCTTGCCTCTTCTTCACTCTCAAACTCGACCTCTGCCACAACAAGCGGTGCTATCGGAGGGTCAAATACATCAAGCTCGATATTAAGACCATTTTCTATAGGAATGACATATCTTTTTTTAGAGATCAGATTTCCATCTCTCTTTTCTCTTAAATGCTCATAGGATTTTTTATCAAGTGGAAGGTTATATTCCGTATGGGAAATATCGCTGTTCCCCTCCCACTGCCTGGCACCTTTATATGTAAGATAGTAATCATCATTTTCTTTTCTTACTCGTACCGTAGGCGATGATGCAAGATATGCCTGCTCTATCAGCAAACATTTATATTTTTCAAGATTCTCAGGGATCTGCTTAACAAGCCATTTCCTCTCAATTTCACGGTTTTCCATGGACAACTCTCTTTCTCAACGTCGTGCCGTTGATTCTCTCTCGATAAGCTTTGCGTCAAATATTTTATGCTTATGCTTACCTTTTCCTTTGATTATATCAAAAAGAATTTTAGCTGTCTCCCTGGCCATTACCTCACCGGGCTGGGCTATCGTCGTTATTGACGGATAGCTGTACATACCTGCATCAAGCCCGTCAAAGCCCGCAACTGAAATATCCTGAGGAATTCTAAGTCCTGCATCGTGAATAGCCCTGCTGGCTCCGATAGCAAGCGTATCTGAAATTGCAAAAAGCGCAGTGCATGGTATCTTCTTTTCGAGGAACTCTTTTGTAACAACATAACCGTTTTCCATCGAATAATCCTCAATATCATCTCTCATGTATATAAGAAGATCTTCATCAAACTCGATTCCATTATCCTTAAGGGCCTTCTTATAACCCTCGATACGCAAAAAACCTACACTTTCATCATCTGACTTACCTGAAAGAAGGGCTATCCTTTTATGCCCAAGCTTTATCAGATAATCAGTCATCTTATAGCTTTCTTTAATATCATCTACAGATACTGAAGAATAGCTTTCCGAATCCTGCATATCAGGCTCAGATCCGGCTGTCGATAGTATGAAAGGTACATCCAGTTCTTTTAATTTATCGACTCTGTGTTCAAAATCTCCGCCAAGGAAGATTATACCCTTAAGCCTTTTTTCCTTGACGAGTTCTAGCGCCACATCGACCTCATCCTCCTCGAACTTTATCCTCTCAAGGGCAACAGAATATCCTCTGCTCTCGATCTCAGCTTCAAGTGTTTTAGTCATTCCGATAAGGAACATATTTGAAAGTCCCTTTACCAGAATCGCTATCACCTTGGCTTCCTGGCGCTTAAGATTACGGGCACTGTTATTTGGTATGTAGTTATTCTCACGAATACACCGCATGATTTTATCCCTTGTAACGGGATTGATATCCGGATGATTATTTAAAGCTCTGGAGACGGTACTTACACCGACTCCGCACATTCTAGCAATATCCTTAATATTAACAGAACCCATTTTACTTCCTCTCTTTTGCTGCTCTCCATCTACAAAAAGTAGTCCCAATGCCATTTAAGGCATCAGGACCAGCTTCATTACTCATCTCGCATATAATTTGGCAAGTGCCGCTATATTCTTTCTCAGCTTTTTTGAAAAAGCATTTTTCTTCATACGCCACTGCCAGTTTTTACCTAATGTAGACGGCTCATTTATTCGTGCCTCACTTCCAAGATTCAAAAAATCCTGCATAGGTATCACACACAGATCAGCCACACTCATATATGCTGCGCGAATAAATTCCCATGCTATCTTATCTTCAGTCACTCCTTCAAGGTGAAGATATCTCACCGCATATTCACGATCCTTTTTATTGATACTGTTAAACCAGCCTCTGGTCGTCTCATTATCATGTGTTCCGGTATACACCACACAATTATTTTTATAATTATGCGGCTGATAATCCGAATCATCCCTTGAATCAAAGGCGAACTGAAGGATCTTCATTCCGGGATATCCTGTTCTCTTAACAAGCTTTAATACTGAAGGTGTAAGGAATCCGAGATCTTCTGCTATTACCGGGCGATCTCCGAGCTTTTTCTTCATTTCAGCAAAAAGCGCATACCCCGGTCCCTTTTTCCATTTTCCCTTTATGGCAGTTTTTGCTCCATAAGGTATTGAATAATACTCATCAAAGCCTCTGAAATGATCGATCCTTACAACATCATACCATTCAAAGCACTTAGAAAGGCGCTTGAGCCACCAGGCAAATCCTGTCTTTTTATGATAATCCCAATCATAGAGCGGATTACCCCAGAGCTGACCTGTGGCAGAAAACGCATCCGGCGGACAGCCTGCAACTGCCTTTGGCTTAAGCTCCTCGTCAAACTGAAAGAGCTCCGGTGAAGCCCAGGCATCTGCAGAATCAAATGCCACATAGATCGGGATATCTCCTATAATTTCAATATCCTTTTCATTAGCATACTTTTTAAGAGCCTTCCATTCTTCATCGAACTCAAACTGAAGGAATTCATAAAAAAGAATATCCTCCGCATGCTCTTTCCTTGCTTTTTCCACTGCTTCAGGCTTTCTGAGCCTTATGTCATCATCCCATTCTGCCCAGGATTTATTATCATACGATGATTTCACGGCCATATACATGGCATAATCTTCGAGCCAGTCGTTGTTAGCTTCAACAAACCGCTTAAAATCAGCGCTATCACTTATTTTACTGTGTTTGAATGCACTTTTCAATAAAAGAAAACGTGATTCCCAGATTTTACCGTAGTCGATTTTCTCTTTGTTTTTACCAAAATTATAACTGTCACACTCTTCCTTTGTGATCCAGCCCTTCTTTATAAGTGTCTGTGGATCAATAAAATAAGGATTTCCGGCAAAGGTAGAAAATGACTGATACGGGCTGTCTCCATAGCTTGTCGGGCCGAGCGGAAGTATCTGCCAGCAGGACTGACCTGCCTCAGCAAGAGCATCTACGAAATCATATGCCTCCTTTGAGAAGCAGCCGATCCCGTACTCTGAAGGAATCGCCGTAACAGGCATCAATATTCCACATTTTCTTGATTTTTCTTTCATGGATTACCCCTTTACTGCTCCGGCAACAACGCCTTCAATAATATACTTCTGGCAGAAAAGATAGAGAAGTATCACCGGTATGATCGTTATAACGATACACGCCATCATCGGAGCCATCTGAACACTTCCATAGCTGCCGCGGAAATACTGGATATCCATAGGGATGGTACGATATTTCTTAATATCAAGTACCAGCGTAGGAAGGAGATAATCATTCCATACCCACATGGTCTCCAGGATCGCAGTTGAAATAGTTGTCGGCTTTGTTATAGGCATCACTACCTTAAAGAACATCTGCAGCGGGCTGTACCCATCGATCATAGCAGCTTCCTCGACCTCAATAGGCATAGATTTCATAAAGCCTGTAAACATAAATACCGCAAGGCCTGCGCCAAATCCAAGATAAATGATGCAGATATTAAAAGGTGTGTTGAGTTTAAGTGTATCTGCAGTTTTTGCAAGAGTGAACATTACCATCTGGAATGGAACTACCATTGAAAAGATGCAAAGATAGTACATTACCTTTGAAAGTACTGAATCAACCCTCGAAATATACCATGCACACATAGAACAGCAAAGAATTATCAGAACAACTGATGATATCGTTATAAACAGGCTGTATCCAAAGGAGCTTAAAAAGTCCATCTGTGTAACGCCGTGTACATAGTTTGCAAGTCCTGCAAATGTAGCCGCTGTAGGCAGGTTAAAGGCTGTATTTGTCGAAATAGCGCTTTCCTGCTTAAGCGAATTTATAATGATCATGAATATAGGATACACATAAAACAATGCAACTATTCCAAGCACAGCAGTAATAATATTATTTACCATTGCTGTATTTTTTGATTTTTTTAAGGCCTTCTGCTCAAGACTCGGCTTTTGTAATGCTATTACTACATCTTCAATAGTATCTTCAGTAATATTTTCATCGATTTTTTCCATTATGCCTGAACCTCCTTAGAACGTGTAGCTCGAAGCTGTATCAGCGAAATAACTACGACAAGAAGGAAGAATACAACGGCCTTGGCCTGTCCTATACCCTTCCACTGGGCACCGCTTCTTCCGTAATAAGTCTCATAAATATTGAGCGCCAGCATCTGAGAAGCCTTTGCCGGTTCTCCACCTGTAAGAGAAAGGTTCTGGTCAAACAGCTTAAATGAATTTGTAAGTGTAAGGAATGTACATATGGTAATACTTGGCATTACCATAGGGATCTTTACTTTTGTAAGGATCTGCCAAGGTGTAGCACCGTCTATTTCGGCCGCTTCCACAAGGTCAGGAGAAACATTCTGAAGTCCTGCAATGTAAATGATCATCATATATCCGATCTGCTGCCAGCTCATAAGGATGAGTAATCCCATGAAACCTGCTTTTGCATCAAGTGCAAGGAGAGGTTTCCCCCACATTGACAGCAGACAGTCCAGCAAAATCTGCCAGATATAACCAAGTACGATACCGCCAATGAGGTTTGGCATGAAAAATACCGTACGGAAAATATTCGTTCCCTTGATTCTACGAGTCAAAAGCATGGCAATAAAGAATGCCAATATATTTATCGTCAATGTAGAAACCACCGTAAAGAGGGCGGTGAACCCAAATGCGTGAATAAATGAATTATCTGAAAAAACTCTTAAATAGTTTGAAGCACCTATAAACTTTACTTTATTGACCGTCTGAAATTTACAAAATGAAAGATAAATTCCCCACACGAACGGCCACAAAAAACCAATTGTAAATGCAATTAATGTTGGCAGTACAAAAATGGGCCAGTACCTTCTAACAGATTTTTCCATCTTCCTAAGCCTTTCTTTTTATAAAAGGGACAGACCTAAGCCTGTCCCCCATTGAATAATAAATAATGTTTACTCGTTTGCGAGACTGTATTCTGTTGCCCAGTTATCTACAAATGCTGCCTTTACATCATCCCAGCTTCCTGTTCCTGCTGCATAAGCAGTAAGAGCTGATCCGAGATTGTTCTTCCACTCTTCTGAAGGCATTGTAGTAAAGTTCCATGATACTGGAGTTAAGCCTGCCTCTGTATTTGCCTGATCCTGCTGAACAAATACGTTAGGTGACTCCTGAGCTGTCTTGAACGGGATCGTGAATCCCATATCATTTGCCATTGACTTGGTTCCCGCATCAGATGTCACGCACCAGTTCATGAATGCAAGAGTAGCATTGATATCGTCCTCAGATGCTTCTGCATTTACACACCAGTAATTCTCTGTACCGGTGCAAAGTCCCTGCTTAGCCTCATCTCCGACTCCGATATATATAGGAAGCATTGCAAGCTCATCATCTGAATATTTTTCTGAAAGCGATGAATACTCCCATGAACCATTCTGATAAAATACTGCCTTGCCGTCTAAGAATTCATTTCTTGCATCATCAGCTGTCTTGGCTGAAAGTTCTTTTGGCTCACATGTAGAGTTATTTATATAGAGATCAAAGATGTTCTTATAGTTGTCAAGATATGTACCCTTGATAGCCTCTGTTGATGTAATTCCATCATCCTGATATTCGAAATAGATCGGAAGATTTGCAAGATGTGTCTTGAATCTCCAGTCTGATGAAGAATCCATACCTGTCGAAGCAAATGCTGCAAATCCAAGCTCATCCTTACGGGCTGTAATATCCTCTGCAACCTTTTTCAGATCAGCAAAAGACTTGATATCGTCTGTTGAATATCCTGCTTTTTCAAGGAGAGCCTTATTTGTAATAATTCCATATGACTCAATAACATAGGCAACACCTGCAACACCGCCGTCCTCATTCTTGAGTGCATAATCTTCTGAAGTGAGGTTTTTGTATATTTCTGAATCTGAAAGATCGTAGCAGTAATCAGCCCAGTTCTTAAGTCCTACAGGTCCATTTACCTGGAAAAGTGTAGGTGCATCACTCTTTGCCATTTCTGACTGAAGTGTTGTCTCGTATTCGCCTGATGCAGCTGTAACGACTGTTACCGGTACCCCTGTCTCTTCAGTGTATTCCTTTGCAAGTTTCTGCCATGCCTCATCAGCTTCCGGCTTAAAGTTTAAGTAATAAACCTTGCCTGCCCCTGCATCTGCTGTCTCAGATGTCTCTGAAGCATTTCCGGCTTCTGTATTGGCTGCAGCTGTTCCTGATGCTGAAGTACTGGATCCACAGCCTGTAAGAATTGATGAGATCATTGCTGTACTCATTAGAATACTAATCAGTTTCTTTTTCATTTCTCCCTGTCCTTTCTGACATTGTTCCGGGTTTCCTTATTATTATTTTTGACCCGCGAAACTGTCTTTGAAATCGTAACCGGTTTCGTTACCGGAAACGTTTCCGTACCTTCTAAACCAAATATAGCATTGTAATTTTCAAAAATCAATGCTACCGTTATAAAACATAATCTTTTCGTGAAATGTGTTAAATTTTTATAAGCTTTTTTGTGAAATATTCCTGTCATTAATTTTATTTTATAGAACAGTCAATATGCCGATATGCTATTATGAACACATTAATGTCCAATTTAGAGAACAGGAGTTATCCTTAGATATGAATGAAACATATACTTATGATGAATATAGCAGTATTATAAAAAACTGCACTCTTTTTAACGGTGTAGACAATTCGCACTTTGAAGATATCCTTAACAGCCTTCATGCAAAAGTGATCTCATATAAGCGCGGAAACACAATACAACAGATCGGCGAACCATTTCTCTATGCCTACTACGTGCTTGACGGAGAGATCGCTGCTTCTTTTTTCAGCGAAGACTATGATGAAGTAAACATGAACCATTTTCTTCCGGGTAATCTCGTAGGCGAGGCTCTTGCCTGCAGCGACTCCCCTCTCACCAGCCCGATACAGATAACAGCAATAGATGACTGCCACATCCTACAGCTTGATATAAGCAGTCTCACTGACCCGGAAAGCGAAAAATTTAACGGCAAGGAATATATCGTCTCAAATCTTTTGCAGATACTTGCTCAGCGCAACTACTTCCTTACAACAAAAATAAGAATACTGTCTCAAAAAAGCATTCGCGAGAGAATTCTTTTGTATCTTTCTTCACTGCCAAAGGGTATAGACAATGCCGTCTCGATTCCATTTTCAAAAACAACTCTTGCGCAGTTCTTAAATGTAAACAGAAGTGCTCTCTCAAGAGAATTCAGCAGAATGGAATTTGATGGTGTGATCACGGTTAAGGGAAAACGCATAAAGATCAACACAAATGATTAAAAAAGACCGCATGACTTAATATTAGTCATGCGATCTTCTTTATTACTCTGTTACAAGCTGCATTACTGCATTTACCATATCCTTTTCAGAATATACTATTCTGTCAGGAGTGAGCTCTATATCAGGTATTTCATTATATCTTCTGTTAAACCATATCGAATGCCATCCGGCTTTTTTCGCACCGATAACATCATTTGCGAAGGTATCGCCTACATACCAGGCCTCACTTCTGTCGATTTCAAGCCTTTTTTCTGCGATCCCGTAGATCTCAGAACCCGGCTTTGCCGCTCCGACTGCCCCTGAAATAATAATGTTCTTCTCCGGTATCCATTCAGTTATTCCAAGAGTCTTGACCTTTGCGCCCTGGTTTGCACTGCTTCCATTTGTTATGCACCCCATTGGAACTTTCATCTTTTTAAGCTCCGCAAGAAGCGTTTTAACTGTATCTGTCATACTTATCTGCTTCTGAAATTCCTTATAATAACTCTGAATCTCAAGAGCAGTTTCCCGGCTGATATTTATTCCAAAATCTGCAAAGGACTGCTGATTACGGTGCGCATACATGTCATCTGATGACATCCTACCGCTGCTCCAGTCCTCAAAAACCTCATCACTATGAACTCTGCTCGCCATGAAAAGCTTTTCAATTATTTCATCATACTCATCACCAAAGCGTTTTTCTACCGCCATCTTATAGGGCCAGCAAAGATCATAAAGTGTATCATCAACATCAAAAACAATTGCTTTCATTAAATAAAAATTCTCCAAAATCAAAGATAACTAGTGAACTTCTTCCTTACAATTTCCATAAATGCACGGGCTGCTCTTGAGAGAGAGCTTCCTTTTCTGTAAGCCAGATACATGTCACGCACGCACTTTTTATTATTTATCATATAAAAATACGGCCGTTCCGCAACTGGCATCTTCTTTATTTCTACGCCGCACATAAGCGATACTCCGACACCTTCCGCAGTCATTGCATAGCTTGTTATAGCCTGATCTGCCTCAATACGTATCGTATTTTTTAACCCGGCCTTTTTCATGAGCATATCTAAAAGTCTGCCGAGATAAAGCTCCGAAGAAAGTCGTATAAATGGAACATTTGCAAACTTTTTTAGATCAACCTCCGGATGTGCTTTTTTTGCATCTATATCCTCAAAAGGCACCTGATACTCCTTAAGTTCGTCATTTATCGCTGAATTTTTAGGAACACACAAGTACACCTTTGTTGTAAGTAAATTTTCAAATACAACACCGTCTTTTTTATCAACCGGCGAAGAAATAAAAAGGTCCAGGGTTCCATCAAGGGTCCTGTCTACAAGCTCCTGCATATTTCCGTTCATTATATGAACATCAATCTCCGGATACTGCCTTGAAAACTCTTTTATGGAATCAGGAAGATATATAAAATTAAAGGCTCCTGACCCTCCGATATTCAGGCTTCCGATCTGCAGGCCATTGAGCTCTACAAGTTTATCCTTCAGATTCCTCTCCAAAAGCTCACTTTTTTCAAGATACTCAAATAACAGCTTTCCCTCCTCCGTGACATTAAGCGGACTGCGGCTCCTGTCAAAAATTTCAATATCAAACTGTTCTTCTACTTTTTTGATCTGTGCAGAGATCGCCGGTTGGGAAACTCCAAGCCGCTCAGCCGCACGGGATATACTTCCCAGTGTCTTGACCTGTTTAAGATATTCCATCGTATCTTTATTCATAAATGTGTGCGTGCACGTCCTTTCTATATAAAACTGCGAATATCAACGCATTTCATTAAATCATGCACAAGTATAACTTCGCATTTTTCAACTTTATACATTATACCATAAAAATAAAGGACCTCAGTTCATCGATAAACCGAGATCCTTCATTGTTAAATATTATTTTCTGTCAAAAACATTATTGCCCTGTACAAACTTATGCAAAATATATACATCTGCATCATTATAGCAGGTTCTTTCAAGCCTCTCTCTTACAGAAAGTTCTCTCATGGAATACATGGCAGAATCATCAAGTACGAGTGCATCAAAATCATAGCCCTCCTTGAATGAACCAACCTTTCCAAAGTACTTTCCGCCGCCTTCTGTAGCAAGATAAAAAGCCTCTTCAAAGCTAAGCTGCTTAACATTCTCATCCACAAGACGATAGTACATTTTAGACGCCTGAATAGCATTAAGTATTGCCTTAAGCATATTCATTGATGAACCCGCTGCCACATCAGTTCCGATTCCTACATTAATACCTGCTTCAAGGAATTTTCTTACCGGTGCGATTCCGCTTGTAAGATTCATGTTTGAATCAGAGCAGTGTGCAACATAAGCTCCATGCTTTTTAAGGATTTCCATCTCACGCTCATCGCTGTAGACACAGTGAGCCATGATAGTCGGTCTGTCCTCTGTACCCATGTTATCAAACATCTCGTATGCTCTCGCATAGCAGTCCGACTCAGGTACAAGCTCTTTAACCCATGCCACCTCAGATTTATTTTCTGAAAGATGCGACTGAATACGAAGCTTCTTTTCCTCAGAAAGCTTTCCAAGCCCTTTCATAAGCTCGTCTGAGCATGAAGGAATAAATCTCGGTGTTATTATAGGCATTGTTCTCTCATATTTTCCTTCTATAGCCTCAAGCCATTCAAGAGTTCCCTTAAGTGATGCCTCAGCCGACTCTTCCTGCAGGCCTTCTCCGCCGTTTCTGTCCATATTTACACGGCCAACGTATGAGATAACCCCTGTTTTCTCAAGCTGATCCATAAGCTCGATAGTTGCCTCTGTGTGCATTGTTGCAAAAACAACTGCTCGTGTTGTAAATGAACGCATAAGATCATGTGAAAAATATGCATAAGCCTTCTTTGCATATTCTATATCTGAATAATGTGCCTCCTCCGGAAATGTATGCTGATTAAGCCAGTCAAGAAGTTCAAGATCCATACCGATTCCGCGGAAGGTATACTGCGGGGCATGTACATGAAGATCTGTCATACCCGGAACTATAAGCTTTCCTGTATAATCCTTCAAAGGAAGGCTCTTATATTCCTCAGGAAGTTTCTGAAAAGCCCCTTTACATATTCCATCAACACAAACAAGATATCCATCTTTATATGTCTGTATTTCCTTTAATGCTTTGTTATAAGCAATATCACCTTTAATTACAAATGAATTACCCATTTACTACCTCCATTCAGTCTGCTCTTTGCGCGCAAACCAACAAATTATACTTCATAGAAAAAAATATTGCAAATAAAAACTTCGGGATATGATCCATCCCGAAGTTTATGATATAACCTTATTCAAAATCACATTTTTGAACTAATGGCAGACATTCTCTGAATCTGGAATAATTACCTTCAAACATTTTAGTATCTTCAGGTTTATATGTTTTAATCCAGAACATCATATGAAAATAGCCCATAAGCATTATTCTGAGCAGATTCCTCTTTTTGACCTCATCTGATTTTCCTTCAAAATAAATATCAAGTGTCCCGTAAAATATCCTGTCCACTATATCCTTCGGGATCTTTAAGAACCTTTCACAGTTTCCCGGATCAGATTCTTCAAACGCAATATAGGTACAATAGATCGCTGCAAGCTCAAATACCGGATTTCCCACAGAAAGTGTTGCCATATCCACAACAAAAATATCATTTCCCGAGGAAATAAGATTGTTCACATGACAATCACCATGCACAAAGGTATTAGGTCTGGACATTCCTTTTATGACCTGTACTATTCTCTCATATTCTTCTCTTGTTATAAAAGATTTTATCTTCTCTGCCTTCTCAAGAGCCTGATCATTCGCCGATGGAAGATCTGACTTTTCACCCGCATCAGTGGATGCAAATTTTTTTAAAACCTTTGCGTATTTACTGATATTAGGCTCAAGCTCAACAGTATTATTCTTTATCGTTTCACCAAAAGAGCTTCCATTAAGAAGCTCATATACGACACCATATTTATCCCCGACCTTTACCACGTCAAAAGTAATGGCCGTCGGAAGCCCCTTAATAAACGCAGTTCTTGAAAGAATTCTTTCATTATCTATCTCTTCAAGAGGTGTATTCCTGATATATACTTTAACAATTTCATCTTCAGCTATTCGATACACCTTAGAAAAATATCCTTCTCCTATGAGTTTTGCGCCTTCGAGACTTATTTCCCTCATTTTGCCTCCTCATAATAATTGTTATTTTTAAAATATATCGAACAAAAAAAGAGTTCACTTAACCGGGCTTATTACAATTTTCTCAATCTGTAAAAAAACCCCTAAAGTGATGATCACTATCACTTTAGGGGCATATGTTCTTCTCAATGAAAACGTTTGCCATAAACTGTTTAACGTTAATATTATACTTTGCTTACTGGATTTTAGACAATAAACATACCGTTTCAACACCAGATGTTGAAGGGAACATGTCCACGCAGCATACCCTATCTACACGATATCCATTTGTAAGGATCATATCAAGATCTCTTGCAAGTGAAGGAGCTTTACATGAAATGTAAACTATCCTGTCTACGCCATAATCAAGGATCTTTTTAAGAGCCTTTGGAACTGCGCCCACACGGGGAGGGTCCATTATGATAAGGTCCGGTTTTTCCTCAACCTCATCGAGCATCTTGAGAACATCACCGGCTATAAACTCAGTATTATCAAGTCCGTTAAGCTCAGCATTGATCTTAGCTGCCTCGACAGCCTCCGGTACGATCTCTATTCCCACAACCTTTGACGCTGACTCAGCCATCATCTGTGCGATGGTGCCTGTTCCGCTATAAAGGTCATAGATAATGCCTTTTTCCTTACCATTTCCATTAATAGTCGCATACTCACGCGCCTTCTTATAAAGAACCTCAGCGCCAAGAGTATTTGTCTGGAAAAAGGAAAACGGAGTGATCTTGAATCTAAGGCCAAGAAGCTCATCGTAAAAATAATCTCTGCCCCAGATAGTTCTGGTATCTTCGCCATTAACAGCATCACCGGTACTATCATTTACAGTATGTAAAATTCCTACGATGTCACCCTTTAACTTAAGTCCAAGTATAAGATCCTTGAAAAGCCCCATATCGAAATCCAACTGAGAGCTTGTAACAAGGTCCACTATCATTTCACCCGTATTTGTGCCCTTACGGACCAGAAGATTACGAAGATAACCTACTCCACTCGATCTCCTGTAAAACGGGATATTCTTTTCAACAAAAAATCTATGAACTTCCTTAAGGATAGTTCTGAAATCTTCATCTACGATCCTGCACTCAGGAACACTTATTACATCATTAAATCTTCCGCTCTTGTGCATTCCAAGCTCAAGCGGGCCATCGAGCACCTCATTACCGAAAGAAAATTCCATCTTATTACGATACTCTGCATCGACCGGGCTTGGGATTATTCCTTCAAACCAGTCCTCAGGAGCACTTCCTGCATATCTCTTGAATACATTTCCAAGAAGCTTTCTGATCTGGTCTTCTTTTATTTTAAGCTGTGTTTCATACGGCAGTGTCTGATATGAACATCCTCCGCAGATTCCATAGTGCGGACATGGCTCAGCCGTCTCAAGCTCTGATTTCTCAATTATGCTGTCAAGTCTTCCCTCAGAATGATCAGCACGGTTTTTCTTCACAACAAAAGAAATCGTCTGGCCGGGGATGACACCTTTGACATGTGCAATGCCATCCTCAGCCTCGACGATTCCTTTATTTGGAAAAAGAACCTCGGTTACTTTTCCTATAATCTTTGTATTCTTTTTCATCAATAAAATTTACTTCTCTGCTTCAGCAGTTGTTACTTTCTTCTCATCATCATCTTCTTCATCATCGAAGAAATCATCATCAAAACGATCATCATAATCATCATCATAATCGTCAAGATAATTAGGTGTAAAATACTTGTAAACAGCAAATGCGATTGCTGCTACGGCTGCTACGGCACCGATAATAGTAAGGATCAGAACGATCGGATCTCTATCTTGTCTATCTCTCATTTCCGTACTCCTTCTGCGTTTAAGACACGCCTTTTATTTATTCAAATATATCAAATTTTCTTAAGTTTTGCAAACCCGGCAAACATCTTCTTAATGCCTACACTATCGAATTCAACAGTGACTTCATAGTCACGTCCTCCGGGCACTATGCTCTTTACAGTACCTTCGCCCATTTTAAAGTGACGGACCCTGTCTCCCACTTCATAATCAGGCTTAGGTGCAGAAGTTGAAAATGCACCGGCTTTTGCATTCTTAAAACCTGCTGAAAATGCCACCGGCTTTTCTTCAAATGCAGCACGCGCAATCTTTCTGGCTTCAGGAATCACACGTTCCTTCTTTTCTGCTTTCTTCGGCTGAACATTCATATCGAGAAGTTCATCCGGAATCTCTTTCATAAACTGAGAAATGGCATAAAATCTACGTTCACCATTTATCATTCTCTGGCGGGAAGATGTAAGTGTAAGTGTTTTTTCAGCTCTTGTAAGAGCAACATAGCAAAGACGTCTCTCTTCTTCGATAGCCATAGGATCATCACTCATGATAGAACCAAATCCCGGGAATATACCCTGCTCCATTCCTGAAACATATACATTAGGGAATTCAAGTCCCTTGGCATTATGCATAGTCATTACCATGACTCTGTCTGTATTGCTGTCATCAGTCACCTTATCGATCGTGCTTCCTTCGACACCGTTCTGACGCATGAAGTCAATAAGATCCGGTTCATCTGTCTCTTCTTCATATGAATCAAGAGCTTCTTTAAGCTTATTTATATAATCCTTCATTTCAGCATATTTCTCAGTGCTGTCAGATTCCATAAGCATATACTGGTCATATCCGCTGTCACTTATGATCCTCTTGACCACCTCAGAAAGCTTCATGCTCTTAGACTCTTCACGAATGCTCAGGATCATCTCTGTAAACGATTTAATTCCTGCAAGGGCTTTTCCTGAAACTCCCGGGATTTCGTCTACTCTGCAGCAGGCATCAAAAAGTGAAAGCCCGTTTTCTGCCGCAAATGCTGCGACCTTATCCACACTTGAAGCTCCGATTCCTCTCTTCGGAAGGTTGATGATACGATTTGTTCTCATATCATTTGAACCGCCTGCGACAGTTAAAAGATATGCCGAAACATCCTTTATTACCTTTGTATCCCAGAATCTAAGTCCTTTAACGATTTCATAATCCATTCGGCGCACACGGAATGCATCCTCAAATTCCTTACTCTGGATATTTGTACGGATCAGGATCGCAAAGTCACCAAGCTTAGCTCCTTCTTCAACCCTCTTTCGTATATCGTCAGCAATAAATGCCGCCTCTCCGGAAGCTGTATCAAGCTGACGGAAGCGTATTTTACTTCCTTCCGGTGTCTTAGTCCAAAGTTCCTTTGACTTACGCTCAGAATTGTTGGCTATTACCTCGTTTGCAGCCGCAAGGATGTTTGATGTAGAACGGTAATTTTCTTCGAGCTTTACGACCTTGGCTGTCGGGTAATGCTCTTCGAAATCAAGTATATTTCGAATATCCGCACCTCTGAACTTATAGATAGACTGATCATCGTCACCTACAACACAGAGATTCTTATACTTATCAGCAAGAAGTCGGATAAACTCAAACTGAGCAGTGTTGGTATCCTGATACTCATCCACCATGATATATTTGAATTTTTCCTGATATGATTCAAGAACATCCGGATATTTTTTGAAAAGCTTTACGGTATTCATTATCAGATCATCAAAATCCATAGAATTATTATGCATTAAATGTGCCTGATACTCTCTGTAAATATCTATAAACTGCTTCTTTGAAAAATCTCCAAAGTTGTCCTGAGCATATTTTTCAGGGTCTTTAAGAGAATCTTTAGCTTCAGATATTTCTCTCGCAGCTCTCTTCTCAGGAATAAGCTTGGTGTCAATATTAAGTTTTTTATAAACTTCTCTCATCACCGCCTTCTGATCGGCAGCATCGGCTATTTCAAAGCTTGAAGTATATCCAAGCTTATCAGCATGTGAAAACATTATTCTAAGGCATGTGGAATGAAAAGTTGAAATATTAGGTGCCTTCATTCCTTCAGGAAGCATACTCCCAACCCTGTCCTTCATTTCCTTAGCCGCTTTATTAGTAAAGGTCAAAGCCAGAATATTCCATGGATCGACCCTGAGATCCTCAATAAGATGTGAAATTCTATATACTATAGTACGTGTTTTTCCTGATCCGGCACCTGCCAATATCAAAACAGGGCCTTCTGTAGTCTTTGCAGCGTCTGCCTGCTGCGGGTTCAGTTCTTTATCAAGATCAATCATTTAAATCCTCATTCCGGAGCATAATACATCGCTCCTATTTAAAATCGTACTGTCGGGACTTTTTACCTTCATCAATTTTGATCTAACAGCATTTCCCAACCGTCTTAAATTTTAACAGGAACAGCACAATTATTCAATTGCAACACATAGACAAGCCGATTTTAATAACATATAATAAAGTATTGATATTATGTATTTTTTAGGAGGTTTTGATATGACATTTGACAGAGACAATCTGATTGAAAGCATTTTGTCCAGTATAGATAGAATGGATTATACAAAATCAGAGGACATCCCGAATCTTGACCTCTATATGGACCAGCTGATAACTTTTATGGAAAAAAAGTTAAGTAACACCAAACGAAATCCCGATGATAAGATCATGACCAAGACCATGGTCAACAATTATGCCAAGAGCGGTCTTCTTCCTCCTCCGGAAAAGAAGAAGTACAACAAGGATCACATCATGATCCTGTTTTTTATATACTACTTCAAAAACATTCTCTCTATAAACGATATAAAAAAACTTTTAGGTCCTATCGAGACTAATTACTTTAATCAGAAAAGCGGCCTCAAGCTTTCTACAATTTACGATGAAGTTTTTCAGACAGCTATGAAACAGACTGAAGATTTGAAAAAATTTGTAGAAGAAAAAACAGACATCGCGCTCAAATCCTGTAAAAGCTTAGAAAGTTCCGACGAAGAATTTCTTCACTATTTTACTTTTATCTGTACATTGAGCTTCGATGCCTATGTAAAAAGACTTATGATAGAAAAGCTCATCGATCTTTTACCCGATGAGAAAAAATGATCTTCATGATGATGGGTGTCTCCTACTTTGGAGGCACCCATTATGATTTTTATTTATTAATTCTTTCAAATACGAGCTCATAACCATCATTGCCATAATTCAGCGAACGATTTACACGGCTGATAGTTGCAGTTGATGCACCTGTCTTCTGCGCGATTTCAAGATAAGTCTTGTGATCCTTAAGCATACCTGCCACCTCGAACCTCTGAGAAAGTGAAAGGATTTCATTTACTGTTGCAAGATCCTCAAAAAATGTATAGCACTCCTCTTTAGATTCGAGGCTGAGAATGGCGTCAAATAATGTGTCAACTGCCTCCGTATGTAATTTCTTATTCATTTAATTCCTCCTGAATTTCTTAACTATATCAAAATCAGTAACATACACAATGAAACGCCGCAAGGCATAGTAATACTTGTTCTATACCTTACGACGTTAGTTTATCACAGTAAAGTTTTAAAGTAAAGACGTGTCATGTCCAAATTCAAAATCAATCCAGGATAAATGCCTTGTAGGCCTTATAGCCTTCATAAACATCAGATTTGCTTGTTACTTCCCACGGTGCATGCATTGAAAGAACTGCCATACCACAATCTACAACATTCATTCCATAAAGTGACATGATATAAGCGATCGTTCCGCCGCCGCCTGCATCAACCTTACCGAGCTCGGCAGTCTGATACGCAACATTGTTTCCTTCCATGATGCTTCTTACCTTTGCGAAATACTCAGCATTGGCATCATTTGAACCAGACTTTCCGCGTGCGCCTGTGTATTTATTAAATACGATTCCCTTACCAAAGAAAGCCGCATTCTTTTTATCAAACTGAGATGCATAAAGCGGATCAAAGCCGGCACTTACATCGCTTGAAAGCATCTTAGAATTTGCAAGACAGCGTCTGAGTGAAAGCTCACTGTACTGTCCCATTGCGTTCATAACTTCAGCCAAAGCATTTTCAAAGAAGTGAGACTGCATACCTGTAGCACCTACGCTGCCGATCTCCTCCTTATCAACAAGAAGGCATACGCTTGTACGCTTTACAGTTTCAGTATCAATAAATGCCTGAAGAGAAGTATAAGCACAAACTCTGTCATCCTGTCCATATGCAAGGATCATTGAGCGGTCAAGGCCTGCTTCTCTTGATCTGCCTGCAGGTACGACCTCAAGCTCTGCTGACTCGAAATCTCTCTCCTCTACATCATATTTTTCTTTAAGAAGCTTAAGAATTCCCTTCTTCACAGCGTCCTTTTCTTCTCCATCAAGCGGCATGCTTCCGAAAAGAACATCAAGATTTTCACCTTCAACAACCTTAGCGCCCTTCTTCTCCATCTGCTCACCTGCAAGATGAATAAGGAGATCTGTTACGCAAAATACTGGATCAGACTCATCCTCACCGATCGTAACATTAACTGAAGTTCCGTCTGTCTTTACTATCACGCCGTGAATAGCAAGTGGAAGTGTTACCCACTGGTACTTTTTAATTCCGCCGTAGTAGTGTGTATCAAGATAGGCAAGCTCATCTGACTCATAAAGCGGATTCTGCTTAACATCCATTCTCGGAGAGTCAATGTGAGCTCCAAGGATATTGAGTCCATTCTCAATATCATCACTTCCGATATTGAAAAGAGCTATCGTCTTGCCCATGTATACGCTATAGACCTTGTCTCCGGCCTTCAGCTGCTGCTTATTCTTTATTACTTCGTTAAGATCCTTATAACCTGCCTTAGCTGCAGCTTCTGCTGCATAAGCTGCACATTCACGTTCCGTTTTACCTTTATCAAGGAACTCACGATACTGTGAATTGATCTTTTCCAGTTCCTTTTTCTGTTCTGCCGTATATGACAGCCATGAATTCTTTAATTCCATTTAAATCAAAAACCTCCAAAATCACCCTGCTGTGTCTATAATGCCGTTTGGATCAATATAATTATCCTTGAATTTTATCCGGTAAATCATATCTACGTCATCAGCATTGGTAACAAATAATGTCTGTCCGCGTGTAACAGCGTCTCCTTCGCTCACAACCGGCTCTGCACTGTAGCAGTATATTGAAACATAATCATTTCCATGATCGACCGAAACAATATAACCAAGCTCATTATCAGCAACTATAGACTTTACTGTACCATTACCTGTGGCAACGATCTTTGAACCTATTCCTACTGTAAACTCAAGTCCGCTGATACTTTCATCGTATTTTGGCGGAACTGTCGTCTGACCGCTGAGCGGAAGACCTGTCGGAAGAAGCTTGGCAGCCTCTGCTGAATCGGTCTGCTGTTCTACATAAGAAGTTCTGCTGAGCTGGGCATTAAGTTTATCAACCTCAGCCTTTAAGTCTTCGTTCTGAACTGTAAGTGCCACATTTGCACTGACAAGCTGCTCCAATGATTTTTCAGACTCAGTTACCTGAGCTGTGATCGCATCTGCCTGTGCCTGCGCAAGCTTTACTGTTGAAGAATGATGGATCAAATATGCCACGCAGCCCATAAACCCGATGATTGCAATACATAGCACTACAACAAAAAAATCAAGTGAAAATCTGAACTGCTTAACACGGCCTGAATTATTCGGAACAATCAGCACCGTATACCGTAAAGGTTTCTTTTTTTTAGTTTCATCCATCTTTTTTTCCCCACGCATACAAAAAGTTTTATCTAATTAAAGTACTATAGCACAGAAGTGCAGTATTATCAATAATACCTTGAATTTCAGCGTACAATTTTTGATGTTTTTTAAACAATTTATTCATACAAATCTAACATATTATCAACTTTTGTGCAGTAAATGTTGTTGAAGTTTTAATACATTTGTGATAATATACACATGTTGTTTATAACAAACAACAAACCAATTTTATTTTATTTATCTTGGAGGTATCATAAATGAAAGGTACAGTTAAGTGGTTCAACAATCAGAAGGGTTATGGTTTCATCTCTGACGAGCAGGGAAGCGATGTATTCGTACATTATTCAGGAATCGTTACAGACGGTTTCAAGTCTCTCGACGAAGGTCAGAAGGTTGAATTCGACGTTGTAAACGGAGAAAAGGGCCCTCAGGCTACAAACGTAGTTAAGCTTTCATAACTCAAATAATCCAGAGACAGAATGTGCCTTTTATAATATATATACACTGGTTTTTTCCTAGCGTTTAAGGCGTTCGTTTAATATTTGTGTGTAAAGTTTATTATGAATAAGCAAAGTTGTTAACTGAGATTAGTACTTAAGACCGGGTCTTTTGATCCGGTCTTTTTCTGTGCAGTTTTTCACCTGTAATCTTCTCTTTCCCTCATAAAATCTGTCATTTAGCATAATGACCAAAATTGTCTATTGTTTTTTGTACGAATTTTAGTGCTATTTATTTAGCATAAAAAGTACAACTTATTCGTCTTTTTTGTATTTTAATCTTGTTTTAAAACATTTCCTGTTATAAATTTAAGTCATGAACGAATCACACGAAAACAGGAATGAAAATCTCAAATACGTAAAATTGTATAACTGGGCCAGAACCTTGATTCTAAGCGGTGTTATGCGATATGGGGACAAGCTTCCGTCAGAGCATATGCTCGAGCGAAAATTCAGCTATTCCCGTCAGACTGTCCGTACAGCTTTGGAGGTGCTTGAAAAAGAAGGACTTATCACCAGAGTTAAGGGAAGTGGTACATATGTATCATTCAAGACCGGAAACGGCAGCAATGATGCACCACATATCGGGCTTATCCTATCCTATTTTGCAGATTATATGTTTCCGCAGATATATGCCGGGATCGAATCTGTCATGAAGGAACAGAATATAGGCATCGATGTGGCTGTTACAAGAAACCATATCAACGACGAAGCTGTATTTCTTGAGAGATGTCTCAATTCAAATGCGGCAGGTCTGATCGTTGAAGGTACAAGATCTGCATTTCCAAATCCGAATATTGGACTGTATGAATCTCTTATTAAAAAGAATATTCCGGTCATCTTTATTCATAATCACTACTCAAACATGAAGTTTGACAGTGTTGAAATGTATGACGCAAAGTGCAGTCATGCACTTACACAGCTTCTCATTGACAACGGGCACAGGAACATAGGTGCTGTACTAAAGTATGACGATATGCAGGGTATGGAGCGTTATCGCGGCTTTATAGACTGTATGGCAGAGCACGGCATCCTTATCGATGATGACAGGATCCAGTGGTATTCAACCAAGGATATCGACACCATATTTTCCCGTAAGGGAATCGCCAATATGATGCGAAAATTCAATGGCTGCACAGCAATAATCACATATAATGATGAAGTTGCCGCCCAGCTTACCAATGCATTTGAATCAAAGGGTATTCACGTTCCGCAGGACTATTCAATAGTTTCCTTCGACAACGCTTCCCTTACAGAGAATTCGTCCCTGCAGCTTTGTTCTGCAGATCATCCTAAATTTGAGCTCGGCAAACGTGCCGCAAGAAATCTGCTCCGCATGATGGATGATTCCGATTGGATAAATTCAAATTATTCCTATCGTTTCCCTGTTTCAATAGTAAGTGGAAATTCGATTCGTGATATTCACTAATACGTTCACAGCGGCATAAGCCGTCAATTTTATAAAACGGAGGGTTATTAACAAATGAGCAAACTTTATTTCATTCCAGGAAGCCAGGATCTCTACGGAGAAGAGTGTTTACGTCAGGTAGCAGCAGATTGCCAGAAAATGGTTGATTTCTTCAATCAGAAGCTTGGTGATACTATCACAGTTGAGCTTCTTCCAACTGTTGAAACTTCTGAGATCTGCGTACAGGATATGCGTAAGGTAATGAATGATGATGAGTGCGTTGGTGTTATCACATGGATGCACACATTCTCACCTGCAAAGATGTGGATCAAAGGTCTCCAGATCCTTCAGAAGCCACTCCTTCACCTTCACACACAGGCAAATGAAAAGCTTCCATACAGTGAGATCGATATGGACTTCATGAACCTTAACCAGGCTGCACATGGCGACCGCGAGTATGGCTACATCCTTGCAAGACTCAACATCGCACACGAAGTTGTAGCAGGCTATTATGAGCACGACGATGTTCTTGCAAAGATCCGTCAGTTCGCTCAGGTTGCAAAGGCTATCGCATTCTCACACAACTTAAGAGTTGCTACATTTGGTAATAACATGCGTGACGTTGCTGTTACAGACGGTAACCGTCTCAGCTCTGAGATCCAGTATGGTTGGGAGATCAAGTACTGGGGCATCGGCGAGATCGTTAAGCTTGCTTCTGAAGCTACAGATGCAGAAGTTGGCGCTAAGATCGCTGAGTACGAGAGCAAGTACACAATGGCTACAGACAACATCGCAGCTGTTCGTGAGCAGGCTAAGTACGAGATCGCATTTGAGAAATTCCTTAAAGCTAACAAGTGCCACGCTTTCACAGATACATTCCAGGATCTTCACAACATGGATCAGCTTCCAGGTATCGCAGCTCAGAATATCATGGCTAAGGGCGTTGGTTTTGGTCCAGAAGGTGATTACAAAATCTCAGCATTCTCTGCTGTACTTATGAAGATGGCTGAAGGACGTGAAGGTGCTACAGGCTTCATCGAAGACTACACATATGACCTTACACCTGGTCAGGAGCTTGAGCTTGCAAGCCACATGCTTGAGGTTCCTGCTTCATTCGCAGCTACAAAGCCAAAGATCGAGGTTCATCCTCTTGGTATCGGCGGTAAGGCTGATCCTGCACGTCTCGTATTCGACAGTGTTACAGGTGATGGTATCCAGGTTACTCTTATCGACCTCGGCGATCACTTCCGCATTATCTGCGCTGACATCGAGCTTGTTAAGGTTCCTCAGCCAATGCCTAAGCTTCCTGTTGCTCAGATCATGTATCGTCATAAGCCAAACTTCGCTATCGGAACAGCAGCATGGTGCTATGCAGGTGGTGCTCATCACTCAGTTGTTTCTACAGCACTTACAAGAAAAGATATCGCAATGTTCGCTCGTCTCACAGGAACAGAGCTTATCACTATCGGTGAAGACACAACAGAAGCTGATCTTCAGAAGTTCTTCACAAAGTAATTTTTCTTCTCATAAGCCTTTCTCGAATACACAAAATAAATTAGGACTGGGGTGCTCAGCACCTCAGTCCTTCCTTTATTTCATCGATCTCAAGTGTTCCGCCAAATAATTTAAGCGCACTTCCGACAGTGGCATTTACTCTGCCATTTCCTATATCTCTGATCTTTATAAGGTCTTCCACACTTCTCACTCCGCCGGCGTAGGTGACCGGGATCGTTCTCACCTTAGACATTAATCTGACAACTTCTTCATCTATCCCGGCAGCTTTACCTTCAACGTCTACAGCATGAATGAGATATTCTCCGCATTCTCTTGAAAGTTCTTCCAAAAGCTCCGGTGTAACCTCCATATCAGTAAACTTCTGCCATCTGTCAGTCACTATATAGAGCTTTCCATCTCTGTGTCTGCACGAAAGATCAAGTACAATCCTCTCTTTTCCGACCTCACGTTGCAGTTTCTGAAGATTATCTTCCCTGAGTCTTCCATCCTTGAAAACAAACGAAGTAACTATAACATGTGAAGCTCCAGCCTCCAAAAACACTGCAGCATTTTCATCAGTTATCCCGCCTCCGGCCTGCATACCACCGGGATACGTCCTCAGCGCCAGCAAAGCCTCTTCTTTCGTCTTTTTATAATATTCTGAATCCGATGAGTTAAGCATTATCACATGTCCGCCCGAAAGCCCCTGCTCTCTATAGATCGACGCATAATACGAAGAAGGACGATCCGCCACGAAATTTTCCGCGGCTGAATCGCCCTGATCTCTAAGTGATGCGCCGACGATCTGCTTAACCTTTCCATTGTGTATATCTATACAAGGTCTGAACTGCATATTGTCGCCCTCACTATTTTATTGATTTATTTATGCAAGAACCTGCTGCATATTGTAAAGTCCCGGTCCTTTATCGAAGAGGTACTTTGCAGCTGCAATCGCACCATTTGCAAAAATAGCTCTTGAATAAGCACGATGTGAAAACGTTACAACTTCATTCTCACCTGCAAAGATCACATCGTGATCTCCTGGAATTGTTCCGCCCCTGACTGCCGAAATGCCGATCTCTTTCTTAGGACGTGCTTCATTTCTTCCACTTCTGTCGTAAACATAGTCATACTCATTATTAAGTGATTCATTTACTGCATCAGCAAGAGCAAGAGCTGTACCACTTGGAGCATCCTTTTTCTGATTATGATGCTTTTCGACGATTTCGATATCAAAACCTGCAGCCGCAAGCTTCGGAGCTGCTTCCTTAAGAAGATTAAGAAGAAGATTTACACCAACTGACATATTTGCACTTCTAAGAACAGCAACCTTTTTAGATGCTTCCTCAACATGTCTTATCTGCTCATCAGAAAGTCCTGTTGTGCAAAGTACAACAGGTATTGACTTTTCAACAGAATAGTCAAGAAGAGCATCTACGCCTGAAGCATGAGTGAAATCAATGATTACATTTCCTTCAACATTGCATTTTTCAAGAGAGTCAAATACAGGGTATTTATTGTCGATACCTGTGCATTTATCAACTCCAGCAACGATTTCAAACGAATCATCTCTTTCAGCGATTTCAGAAATAACACGGCCCATACGTCCATTGCAGCCGTTAAGAATAACCTTTGTCATTGATCGTCCCTTGCCAAGCACCGGCATATTCCGATAGCTCAGCTTTCCTTTCCCGTTTTATTTTATTTCAGAGCCACTACAATGCTTAAAACTGAGCAAGTCCAAACCTCTGAAGCGAATTCTTAAGGCGCTCAAGATTTGCCGGAGCCATACTTACAAGAGGTTTTCTGAGCGGACCTACATTCATGTTCATGAGATTCATGGCATGCTTTACAGGGATCGGATTTGTCTCACAGAAAAGTGCCTCAACAAGATCGATAGCATTGATCTGCATCTTAGATGCCTCAGAAACATTTCCTTCGAAATACTTATAGCACATATCATGCATATAACGCGGTGCTACGTTTGAAACTACGGAAATAACACCAAGTCCTCCAAGTGAAAGGATAGGGATCACCTGATCATCATTTCCTGAATAAAGGTCTACCTCAGGGCAGATCGCTTTGATCTTTGCAACCTGAGAAATATCCCCTGAAGCTTCCTTGATACCTACGATGTTAGGAACTTCATTTACAAGTATCTTAACAGTTTCAGGCGCGATGTTAACGCCTGTTCTTGACTTTACACTGTAGAGTATGATCGGAATGTTTACTGAACCGGCTACTGTCTTAAAATGATCAACAAGTCCGGCCTGTGTAGTCTTATTATAATAAGGTGTTACAAGAAGAAGTGCATCGGCACCGGCTTTTTCAGCCTCCTGAGAAAGGTAAACAGCAGTACGTGTGCAGTTTGAACCTGTACCTGCTATGACAGGAACACGCTTGGCAACCTTCTCTACACAATACTTTATAGCATCGAGATGCTCTTCCTCTGTAAGAGTAGCTGCTTCACCTGTAGTACCGCAGACGATGATAGCGTCTGTGCCATTCTGGATCTGCAGATCGATGATCTCTCCAAATTTCTCGTAATTTACATCTCCATTGTCCTTAAACGGTGTAACTATGGCTACACCTGCACCCTTAAAAACTGGCATATGACTCTCCTTTCAAAAACCTTACTGTTTCCAGCTTTGTAATTTCATCAACACATCGGCAGATATCGTCTGACACATTGATACCTGTCATGATGATTCCTGTATTTTCATTTTTGGCAGAAATAAGCTCCTGAAGATCCTCCAATCCCAGTATCTTATTGTCAAAAAGTCCCAAAAACTCGTCAAGAATAAGCAGATCGCATTCCCCTGTCTGCAGAACTTTCTTGGCAAAATTAAATCCGTTTCTGATATTTTGAATTTCTTCTTTTTTTTCATCATCATTCAGCTCTTCAAAACATTTCTCTGATTTCTCAAAGCTGAAAAGCTTAATTTCAGGCTCAAGTCGTTTGATTATATCGAACTCACCCTGTGGGCTTCCCTTGAGAAACTGAATCATAACAACTGATCGTCCAAGACTGGCCGCTTTAATTCCCTGACCAACAGCAGCACTCGTCTTGCCTCGCCCTGTCCCGCCAAAAATCTGAATTAATCCCTGTTCCATAATCTTTCCGTCCTGATATCTAAACTAAATTGACTTTATAACATTAAAAGACTGCAAAGCAACATTTTAGTATTTTAGACTATACATACTTTACCGCTTTATCATGCAAAAGTCCAGTCTTTTATATAGACTGTTTCGTAATAATAGCATAGGAAAGTATTTTTTTCAATCCAATGTTGAAAAGTTCAGAATTTGTGATAGAATTAGACAGTTACTGTGATTTATATTATAAAAGAAGCTTTATTTATTAGAAGCGAACATTTTTATGTTCAGAGAAGTAATAAGGAGATTTAATAACAAATGATTACATCAAGAGAGGATATCCGTAACGTTGCCATTATCGCCCATGTCGATCACGGCAAGACCACACTGGTAGATGCACTTCTTCGCCAGAGCGGTGTTTTCCGTCAGAATCAGGAAGTTCAGGAGCGTGTAATGGACTCCAATGATATTGAGCGTGAGCGTGGTATCACAATTCTTTCAAAGAATACGGCTGTAAAATACGGCGACACACGTATCAACATCATCGATACTCCAGGCCATGCCGACTTCGGTGGTGAGGTTGAGCGTATTCTTAAAATGGTTAACGGTGTTGTCCTTCTTGTTGATGCTTTTGAAGGTGTTATGCCGCAGACCAAATTCGTTCTCATGAAGGCACTTGGTCTTAAGCTTCCTGTTGTTGTCTGCATCAACAAGATCGATCGTCCTGGTGCACGTCCTAAGGAAGTTGTAGACGAAGTTCTTGAGCTTTTCCTTGACCTCGGTGCAAGTGATGAGCAGCTTGACTGCCCATTCGTATTTGCATCAGCAAAGAACGGAATCGCATCTATGGATCCTGATCAGCCGGGCACAGACATGAAGCCGCTTTTCAATACCATCGTTGATTATATCCCTGCTCCACAGGGTGATCCTGATGCAAACCTTCAGGTACTTATCAGCACTATCGACTACAACGAGTACGTTGGACGTATCGGTGTAGGTAAGGTTGATAACGGTGTGATCAAGGTAAATCAGGACGCTATCATCGTTAACCACCATGATCCAAGTCGTCATGAAAAAGTTAAAATCAGTAAATTATATGAGTTTGAAGGTCTTAATAAGGTAGATGTAGATGAAGCTGGTATCGGACAAATTGTTGCTGTCTCAGGTATTGCTGATCTCAAGATCGGTGATACAGTCTGTGGTGTTGAAGCACCTGAAGCGATCGTTTTCCAGAAGATTGAAGAGCCAACTCTCTCAATGAACTTCATCGTAAACGATTCTCCTCTTGCAGGTCAGGAAGGTAAATTCGTTACATCACGTCACCTTAAGGACAGACTTTTCCGTGAGCTTAACACAGATGTATCTCTTCGTGTTGAAGAAACAGATTCTACTGATACATTTAAGGTATCCGGACGTGGTGAGCTTCATCTTTCAGTTCTTATCGAGAACATGAGACGTGAAGGCTATGAATTTGCCGTAAGTAAGGCAGAGGTTATTTACCACGAGGACGAGAACGGTAAGCTTCTTGAGCCTATGGAAACAGCATACGTGGATGTTCCTGATGAATTCTCAGGTACAGTTATCCAGGATCTTTCTGCAAGAAAGGGTGAGCTCCTTAACATGGGTTCAATCGCAGGCGGATATACACGACTTGAGTTCAACATTCCTTCCCGTGGACTTATCGGTTTCCGTGGACCTTTCATGACAGCTACAAAGGGTAATGGTATCATCAATACAACATTCACAGGCTACGGCCCATATAAGGGAGACATCTCTTACCGTAAGACCGGTTCTCTTATCGCATTCGAAGCAGGCGAAGCTGTTACATACGGTCTTTTCAATGCTCAGGAGCGTGGAAGCCTCTTCATCGGAGCCGGAACAAAGGTTTACTCAGGAATGGTAATCGGTTCTAACCCAAGAAGCGAGGATATTGAGGTTAATGTCTGCAAGACAAAGCACCTTTCTAACACTCGTACATCATCTTCTGATGAAGCACTCAGACTCGTACCGCCTATCAACCTTTCACTTGAACAGGCACTTGACTTCATCGATGCTGATGAGCTTCTCGAGGTTACACCTGTAAGCCTTAGAATCCGTAAGAGAATTCTTGATCCTGTATTAAGAAAGAGAGCTGGAATCAGCGCTAAAGCAAAGGCAAAGAAATAATTTATAACGATTATCGTGGAGCAGAGATTTTTTATCTCTGCTCCTATTTTTTTGTACTATCACACATCATTTAATGCTATAATTTTTAGTATGATTATTAATAAATATCCTGAAAAAATTCAATATTTAATTAAGCAATGTACCGAAGAACGTTTCAGTTCTCCAGAACTGGTTATTAAATATGCCGAAGAAATACATATATATGCAGATTCAATATGTGATTCTGCACTTGCCGGCCATGCAGACTTTTTCATTGGTGACGCATACTTTACCCAGTGTGATTCTGAAAACTGCATGCGCTATATAAATGCTGCAATGCAGGAGCTTTTTGTAGCCGCTGACTGGCAGCTCCTTGGCGAATGCTATAATCTCTTCGGAATACTCTGTGAGCATCAGGGAAATATTTCAGGTGCGATAGAGAGCTATTCTCAGGCAAATATACTGATCGAGCGTTACGGTCTCTATATTTTGGGGTCAATGGTTCATGCCAACTACAGCACACTTCTTCATAAGGGCGGAGATAACGAATCTGCTCTTGAAGAAATCCTTATATGCCGTAAATACGTGAATCAGATCCAGGACAATGATCACTATGCTTATCTTCCTATTCAGATTCAGATAAATATCATTCGGATCTACATATGTCTTCTGCAAAAAAGCAGTGCTCAGAGGGAAATTGATAAACTCGAAGAAATGTATAAAGCAAGGCCGGAACAGCCCTACGAAATTGATTACTATCTTATGCGGCTCATGTACTCCGACCTCTGCAAAGATAATGCAGCAGAAAAGGATTGCCTTGATGACATCATGCAGGCTCTTCATGACTGCGAATATAAGGTGGATTATCTTGATGACTGCACAGAACTTATGCAGTACTTAAAGCGAAAAGGGCGCTATGACCTCATTCGTGTTGTCATTAAAGAGCTTGAAAGTGTCACCTCATCAAACGACTTCACAGACACTCTCATGACCATTTCAGGCTTCAGATGCGATGTACTTCAGCATGAAGGCCGCTGGAGCGATCTCCTCGACGAACTGCGTCACTACAGAAGTCTTTCCGATAATCATAAGAAAAAACTCTATAGCGTTCTTAAGATCATGATGGAGACACGTCAGAACCTCCTTGCAACAGAAGCCGCAAACTTTGCACTGCAGAAGCGGCTCGGAACCGACGAACTGACCAAGCTAGCGAACCGACAGCGTCTTAACGAAGAATCCGACAGACTCTTTGAATCTGCCAGAAAGAATGAGCTCTTTCTGGGAGTTGAAATGCTGGATATAGACAATTTCAAACAGATAAACGACACCTACGGCCACCAGACCGGCGACCGGTGTCTTCTTGCATTAGCTGATGCAATGAGAAGTATAGAGAACCAAAAGATATTCTGCGCAAGATATGGCGGCGATGAATTCCAGATTCTCTTTGCCAACTGCTCTGACGATGAGATCTCTATGACTACTACAGATCTCCGAAACAAATTGTCTGAAAAGCTCTCGTCAATGAGCCTTCCATCCATAACGATCTCGCAGGGCATATGTAACAATATACCGTCTGATTCTAACCGACTGTGGGATTTTACCTCAATTGCAGACAGAGCCCTCTACGAGGCCAAAAGGCTTGGCAGAGACACCACAGTGCTCATACACGAGCCTGACGAACTCGGATAAAAAAAGCGGATGACCGTATCACAATACCGGTCATCCGCTTTTTTAATCGTTAGGTCTCATCCAGAACTTACCATAGAGAGCTTCAGTATTCATGACATTTATGAACGCCTTGCTGTCCACGTCACGGACTTCTTTTATTACTTTTTTCAGATCTTCACTCGAAACAACTGAGTATACCATTGTCCTTGGCTCATTATCATATGAACCTACAGCATGTACATCAGTGGCTCCATGCCCTGTTGTCTTATATATGACATTCGTTACATCCTCAGGGTAATCCGTAACTATAAACAGCGTGTTTTTCTTATAACGCTTGTAGCAGATATGGATGACCTCTGTTGAGGTAAACTGGAATATTATCGAATAAAGAGCCTTGTCCCATCCAAAAAGGAACCCGTCACAGGCAAGTACCAGAGCATTAAACGCAAGAATATAATTAAAGAAATCTATTCCATATTTTTCTGATACCGCTATTGCGATAAAATCAGTTCCTCCACTCGTCGCACCTGCCCTCAGGCACAATGAGATTGCAAATCCATTTATCATACCTCCAAATATACTTATTAAAAGCACATCATAGGTAATGACTCTCGCCGGTATTATATCTGTTGCCAGCGAATTTATCAAAATAGTCACACAGGAATATAATGTAAATTTTTTTCCTATGAACTTAAAGCTTACCAGCGCCGGAATGAGATTCAAAAGGAAGTAGAACACACCATATGGTATATCCAACCCCCAGAATCTCTTAAAAATATTCTGAAGGAGCAGTGTCACACCACTGAAACCTCCGGGTAAAAGTCCGCCTGTATGTACAAATGTACGAATATTTACCGACATTATGATACCGGCAGCTGCACAAAAAAGAATACGCGACGCATCGCGCTTAACCTGCTTACTCATATCGATCACTCTCCGATATCCTCCCTGTTAACCCATCTTCTTCCATGTACTGCTTGAGAAGAGCACGAGTATAGGGAAAATTTCCAACCTTCCAAGAAGCATGCAGAATATCAATACAATTTTTGACAATACTCCGTATGCCAGGAAATTAGATGCAGGACCAACCTCTGCCAATCCGGGTCCAATATTATTAAATGTACAAAGTACCGCTGATAAATTAGCCTCTATCGAAAACTCATCCAGTGAAAGAATCAGTACACAAACTACGATTATCAGCATATATGCTGAAAGATATGCATTTGTATTACTGAGAACATTTTCGCTTACAGTTCTTTTATTTATTCTCACGACCTGTACTCTCTGCGGGTGCAGAACGCTGTGAATATTTCTTCTGAGCCCTTTTATAAGTAAAAGGACTCTCGAACACTTAAGACCGCCGCCTGTACTTCCTGCGCAGGCTCCTACTATCATCAGTGCAAGTATTATAGTCTTTGAGAATACCGGCCATTTGTCAAAATCTGTTGTTGCAAATCCTGTCGTAGTTATAATACTCGCGACCTGAAAAGCGGCTGTCCTGACAGTTTCCTCAAGGCTTCCGTACATGTGCCTTATATTCACTGCTATCAAACCGATACTTACGAGTATAATCCCAAAATAAAGCCTTATCTCCTCATCTGAAAATACCGCCTTAAACTGCTTTACCAGAAGCAGATAATAACATGTAAAGTTGACTCCAAAAAGGATCATAAAAATCGTCGTAACATTTTGAAGATACGGGCTGTAGCTTGCAAAACTGTCCGCGCGTATTCCAAATCCTCCCGTTCCGGCCGTTCCAAATGCGGTACAGACCGAATCAAAAAGCGGCATCTTTCCTGCCATAAGGAATATAAAGTCAAGAACAGTGAGTCCTATATACATAAGATACAGTATCATTGCCGTCTGGCGCATCTTAGGAACTATCTTTCCTACACTTGGGCCCGGGCTTTCCGCTCTCAAAAGATGCACAGAAAAGCCTCCCTTACCCTTAGAGTCAGTCGGCACAAGGGCAAGCAGAAATACAAGAACTCCCATACCACCAACCCAGTGGCTAAAGCTTCTCCAGTATAAGATTCCTCTCGAAAGAAGCTCAACATTCGGAACAATAGAAGCTCCTGTAGTCGTAAATCCCGAAACAATTTCAAAAAGGCAGTTTATATATCCCGGAATCTCGCCTGATAAATAAAACGGTAGGCACCCAAGTACACTCATCACTATCCATGCCAGTCCTACGCACACCAGGCCTTCTCTTGCATAAAACTTCTTCTTTGCATCCTTTGTAAAAGCCATAAGGACTCCTCCGACGAAGATGATTATCGCCATCGACTCAAGGAATGCTCTTGTAACACCAAGTGTCCCGTCACATATGCTGATAAGCAGCGGCGGAATCATAAAGAATGCTTCAAGCAGAAGTATCTCTCCGTTGATTCTGCCTACAATTTTATAATTCATACTCTTTCGCTCCCTTAACTCTCAAAAATATCATTGAGCCGAAGAACCATTCCCTGGCCATTCTCTACCACAACAAGAGAATCTCCCGGAACAAAGTACGAATCGCCTCTTGGAATAATTGTCTTTCCCTTGTGAGTGATTCCCGCAAGAAGAACATTATCCTTAAGCTTTATATTTTTTAACTGCTCGTTGCAATGATGAGTATTTTCATCAACCACAAATTCAAGTGCTTCAGCCTGTCCATCCGCAATAGTATGCATAGTGACTGCTGCTCCCACCTGATTCTTCATGGCACGCACATAACGAACGACCGAAGCTGCACAGAGCTCCTTCGGGCAGACAAGACTTCCCACCGAAAGCTCGTTTATGATCTCCATATTCTCTGCACGTCCAAGCTTTGTTATGATCTGCGGCACATTTTTCTTTGCCGCATATAACGCCATAACGATATTCGTTTCGTCCACACCTGTCGCGGTTACGAAAGAATCACAGCCCTCAAGTCCTTCACGATTAAGGATATATTGGTTGCTGACATCACCATGAATTATGCTCGCATCAGGCAGTGCTTCTGCCAGATCATGGCATCTTTTTTCATCCCGCTCGATTATCTGCACCGCTGTTCCCTGCTCAAGCAGGCTTTTTGCAAGATAATAGGATATACGGCCACCGCCTGCGATAAGGACTCTCCTTGCTTTATGCGTGATGATCCCAAGATTTCTAAGCATCTCTGCAAGATCTCTGGCTGAGCCGGTCACGAAAATACGGTCTCCCTGCCTGAGTGAAAAATCACCTGAAGGAATTATCGCATTTCCCTCTCTCAAGACTGCACATACAAGTATCTGCGCCTTGACGATATTATTGAGCTTAAAAAGAGAAACATCTTTAAGTACGCTCTTTTCATCCACTTTAAGCTCAACTATTTCCGCAAGACCCTTGGCAAAGGTATCTCTCTTCAAAAATCCCGGATACTTAATAAGGCGGGTTATCTCACGGGCTGCGCTTCTATCCGGATTTACCACCATCGAAAGCGCAAAGGCACCTCGCATCGTATACGCCTGCTGCGTGTACTCCGGGTCACGAATACGAGCTATCGTGTGAAGCTTCGAATTCATGTGATGCGCTGTCATACAGCAAAGAAGGTTGACTTCGTCTGCGTTTGTCATAGCAAGAAGCAGGTCGGCATTTTCTACCCCTGCTTCTGCTAATGTTTCCATTGTTGCGCAATTTCCCTCGATAGCCATTACGTCATAGTCTTCGACACAGTTTTCCAAAACACTACTTGAATGATCAATGACTGTAAGATCATGGCCTTCGGCCGAAAGCTGACGAACAAGCGTCATACCAACCTTACCGATTCCGGCAACTAAAATATTCATATCTAAAAAATTATCCTCTCAGTTTCTGGAGTCCGAGCATTGCTGCTCCGAGAATTCCCTGATTATCATTCAGACTCTGACATACGATATATTTTTCCGGATGCATAGTCTGCTCTGTCTTAACGTAACCATTAAGAAGTTTTGCATATTCCTTGTAAACACGCGGAAGTATCTGTTCGCTCTGGTGCATAAGTCCGCCGCCAAGAATAATAAGCTCTGGTGAAAGTGTCATTGTATAGCTTACAAGAGCTGTAGCAATGTAGTAGGCTTCAAGATCCCAAACCTCATCCTTCTCGATAAGATCCTGTCCTCCTTTACCCCAGCGGGCACGGATAGCTGTTCCTGATGCAAGTCCTTCAAAACAGTTTGGATGGAACGGACAGATTGCCTTTTTCATAGGATCATTAGGATGAATCGGAAGCAGAATATGTCCGCCTTCCGGATGCTGCATTCCATGAAGAAGCTTGCCATCCTGATAAACACCCATTCCTATTCCTGTTCCAAGTGTAATGTAGATAACATGCTTATGTCCCTTGCCGATTCCAAATGTAACTTCACCAAGTACTGAACCGTTTACATCAACATCAAAACCTATCGGAACTCCAAGTTCCTTAAATGCGCCTACAACATCTGTATTTGCCCAACCCGGTTTTGGAGTTGTTGTGATATATCCATAAGTTTTGGAATCCTCTCTAAGGTCAATAGGCCCAAAACAAGCTATACCAAGGCAGTCAATTTCATGGTTCTTAAAATAATCAACCAGCTTTGGCATTGTCTCCTCAGGCGTTGTAGTAGGTATCGATACACGATCTGAAACGTTTCCGTTTTCATCGCAAATTGCACAAACCATCTTTGTTCCGCCTGCTTCAAGTGCTCCCAATTTCATAGTGATTATTCCTTTCTCACAATTTATTATTATTGGCGCTTCGACCACAGCACCAATTTTTAGAGACTTATACTCACTTTAATTGTAACACTTTGAGGATAATTACACAATTACGGCGATGTACTGTATGATGACCACTTGGATTAAGTATTTATAAATTAGCTCTTCAGCCTTTCCATTCAATTGATTTTTGATTATAATTAAATACGTTTTCCCGAAAAAGTATTATTATAACGAGGTTTTATGAAGGAATTTACAAGTTTTAAGGAATGCCCGTTCCGTTTAGGTATTCCTAAATATATTTATGACAATAATGCTTCTTTTGATATTAAAACAGGAATTTCTTGGCAGCAGGGAAGCGCTGAAAAGGCAATAGTTTTACGTTCGGTAACTTTGACCGATAAACTTGGCAGAAGCTATAATTCTGAAAGGAGTGATCTGCTGCTTGCGGGTCAGCTTAAAACAGACATTCACTGTCCGATGACCATCGAACCCAAAAAGCTTTTTATATCTGGCGCTCATATTTTTATACAATGTATAACTGCTTCAGAAATTTATACTGCAGATTACGAACTTGAGAACGCCACCAAGATCGTTCTTCGAAAAATCACAGTAGAAAAGGCTTCAGAAGACGATCAGGCATTTTATATGAGCGTACTTGACAGAGATCATAAAGAAGCTGTCAAAAAAGCTGAGGCCGCTAAAGCCGACGCTGAGATCAAAGGTTTTCCTCTATATATCAGAAATAATTCAAGATGCTTAAAATGTAAGCATCCTATGGAAATATTCCGGAATTTTAAAAAGCAGTACTCAACGAAATGCCCTAAGTGCGGCAATACTGCTGAGATCACTGAGGAATACTTAAACGAATACATTAAAAATTCCGGTGCAGTTTGTCCAAGGCATAACACGCCGGTAGAAGCAGCCACCGGAAAAATCGGTATTTTTGTACGCTGCAGTGAAGGACATATGCTCAGACCAGACGAAATTTAAGAATAAAGAAGGTGTTTTATTTTGAGTGAAACAAAGGATACAAGACCATCAAGAACAGTTGAATATTCACAGATTGAAAATTTACACGTTGTCAGAGGCGAAGACATCAACGGAACAGGAAGGCTCTACGGCGGAAGACTTCTTTCATGGATAGATGAGACCGCTGCCACCTGTGCACAGCGCCATTCCGGCCTGGAGATCACGACAGCTTCCATCGACAATCTGACTTTCAAAAGAGGTGCCTATACAAATGACATCGTAGTTCTTGTGGCAAAGGTCACTTATGTCGGCCACACATCAATGGAAGTCCGCGTAAATACTTATGTCGAGGATATGGACGGATATCGCCACCCGATCAATCGCGCATACCTCACTTATGTTGCGATCACTCGCGATGGAAAACCGCTTCCGATCCCATATTCACTTGAGATCACAAAAGAAAATGAGCGTATCGAATGGGAAGCAGCACTTAAGCGTCGCGCAAACAGAAAACATCGTTCAGTTGAAGGATTTTAAAATATCAAGACCGTTGAAACCTGAACTTCAACGGTCTTTTCTTTACAAACGTTTAATTATCTGGTGAATGAAGAACCATAGGACAGGGATTATATAAAATACTGCACCGGCAGCTCCCCAGGCTATTTTATAGATAACAGCCGTTATGGTTTTAAGAGCCTCTGCGACTACCAGTTTTTTTCTTCGGCCGATCACATATAATCCGGCTATCACTACGCCGGCTAAAGCCGACAGAAAAGCTCCATCTTTGAATCCAGCAGGGCTGAATGTGATCTCAATGTCATTCTCTCCTGCTTCTATCGGAATTCCCGTAAAAATTCCTGCTATATTTAAAGTTTTTACAACTTTACCATTTACAACTGCCCTAAATCCCGGGTCACAGTGCAAAGGTATCAACGCCATGTTTTTGCTTTCCGAGCCTTCTATTTTGACTTCAAGACCGGTCTTTTCAGCCTTAACCTCTGTATTCACGCCTGAAAGTTCATCACTCAACGCCTGCAGCCTGTCAAGATCAAGAAGAAACAGATATGAATTTTTAGAGCATTTGACCTCTATCTCTTCATTACTATATGAGCCAAGATAAAGAAGGTCATTATTAAACCACGCCGGATACTCGGTGTTTTCCATATCGCTGATCGTTGGAACCGGTATCGTCTCCCCGTTCACCTGAATCTCCTGTGCTTTGCCCTTTCTTAAATAAAGAGCTTTATTTCCACTTATACTGATGGTTCGCACATCCTTACCACTCTCTTCTCTTCCAAGGCTTTCAAGGATATCTTCATCTTTACCACTTACCACTTTATATAAGTAATTCTGCGCATCCGCAAGCTTCATATCCTCTGGTGTATACTCTGAAATATCCCCCGAGACAGCGATAGCCGACGGAAAAGAAGCATTATTATGAAACAGATAATATTTACCGCCTGAGGTATCAGCCTCTCCAGTCTTTTCATATACAGGTGCCTCACCTTCAAAGGGAACACGTGTTATCACATCCGTCACACCCAAAAGAGAATCGGTAAAGAACGTTCCGCCCGCGTCAAGTATCCTCATAAAGTGAGTACTGTAGCCAAGGTGTTCTGAGCTTTTCTGCTGCTCATTCGTTACCGTATTCGCCCAGCCTGAAATAGTGGCTCTGCCAAGTACCATTCCGTAATCAGCATTAAGATCAGTATCAGGATTTTTAATCCTCTGAAGCCTGTCTGCACTTTCATCTATATTCAGCGCCAGCTTATCCTTTAATTCAAGAGATGTCTGCACGTACTCTCCCGACTGCTCCGGATCAGCGAAAAATTTATCTGTAAATCTCGGCAGTCCATAGCCGATGACCGCACCGATCACCAGCTCTGCGACCGGAAGTATAACAATAAACGCAGCTCCAAATTTCTTAAGTACTCCGCTGTTTCTTTTATGAATGAGAATACATATAAAATAGACCACCAGAAGTGCTGTGAATCCATATCTCCAGATCGCATACAGCTCCTGAACTATCCAACTCTCTCGTGAAAAATAAAAAACGAGCGTTCCAAAAGCGAATACAGCAGAGACCACTGCTGCGAATACCATCTGCGGCAGATATAACGCTCTGCATATCTCAAGCCTTGTTGCGAAATAAGTCATTCCCGTAAGAATCGCAAAAGGAATCAAGTATCCACATCTGATCGGGTAATGATAATAAGTTCCAAAGTGCCAGAGAATATTTATTGATTCAAAAGGTATGAGTGCTGTCGGTATAAATACCATGAGAAGCACCGTCAGGGTTCTTCTGCGCTCTTTTCTAAGCTTAAATGCGCCATATATAATTATCGCAAGCGCACATTCAAGGCCAAAAAGCTGCCAGCCCTTCACGTAATACTCATCCGCTCCAACAGAATTCAGTATCATTTTGATCGTATCAAGCGGCCCGCTACTTAAATTTGAATTAAATCTGGACGACAGCATCATCTGCGCAACTGCCGGCACCAGCATTACCGCCGAAAGCGCCAGACCGCCGACTGTTCCCGCTGCAATTTTCCAGATACGGTCCCGCTGCAGCTCCTTTAATTTCTCACCGCTTTCATAGGAAGGCATATAGATCATTATCCATATCCCTGAAAACAGCAGAATATATATAAGGTGCATAAACCCGAAATAATAGCTGAGAGCAGTTGTAAAGCCAAGTATCAACATGTAGAAATATGCTTTCCCATACTTCAAGAGCCTATATAACCCTAGTGCCAGAAGTGGCACAAATACTGTCATATCAAGATAGGTTGTTATCGTGTAGTGAGTCAGGGTATATCCGCAAAGCCCATAGGCTGTCGCTGCCACAAACCTTATAAGATATGAAGATTTCTTAAAAATCTTTGTCAAAAATACATACATCACAAGGGCCATGGCACTCAGTCTAAGTCCCATAAACACCGAAAGACTTTTCATCACAAGGCTTCTTGGTATAAACAAAAAGAAAAGATTAAACGGCGAAATATTCCACTGGATCGCGTTTCCCATGGAGAGATTTTGCCCTTCATTTATATACCAGTCATAAAAAAGAGGGCTTTTCCCATGCAGAAAATCCCAGATATGATAATATAACGGCGCATTAGTCTGCCCCATATCATAGTAATCTATGCGGGCTTCACCGAACGGGAATATCCCTTTATATAAAAGCACGCCAAAGAATATCACTGCCACCAGAAGCGCTGGTGCGGCATACTGTACAAACCTTTTTAACTTTATCCGTAAACTCATGTAAATTACCTTCCAAAAAAGAAATTTACAACAATTATAGCCTTTCCACTTTTCAATGTACAGTTATCTAAACAATTTTGAATCTTAACAATAAACCCTGATCAAGTAATTTTTTCGAATTATATTTTCATCTCATAGTCCAGCCACGACATTTATCACAATCATCACGGCTAAAAACAGCAAATTTACCCATGTAAATACTAAAATATACTTCCTAGTGTCCGAACCTTCAATATTGCTGTACTGCTTGAAAGATATCAAACTTGCCATTGATGCGATCAGTGTTCCAAGACCACCAAGATTAGTGCCTACGATAAGCTTCGGAATCGCTTTCGTAAATCCGGAACAGAGGATCGCAGTCGGTACATTACTGATGAACTGACTTAGAATGATCGATACTCCAACTTCATTTACTCTTACCAACTGCTGCAATAAATTGCTCAAAGCAGGAATCCTTTTAATATTTCCGATAAATATAAACAAAAATATAAACGTAAACAAAAGCGAATAATCCGGACTTCTGAGCACTTTTCTATCAAGAAGCATAACTACCGCAGCTACAATGATCAATCCGACAATATATTCTAAAACTCTGGATACTACAAGTATCGAGACAAGAAATGTGAAAAGATACATCCCTATCATGATTTTATCCTGCGTTGTCCTATTATATTCATTTCTCTCTTTTAATCTCACCGGATCACTCTTTACTGTAATAATGCCCATTATGATCAGCAAAATTAACGCCACCACACTATACGGAAGCATTAACATGATAAAATCACCAAGTGACATTCCTGAAAGTGAATATAGATATAAATTCTGAGGATTGCCTAAAGGTGTCAGCATACTTCCAAGATTTGCCGCAACAGTTTCAAGCACTATCACCATGATATACAGATCTTTTCTTTCCGATATGGAAAGTGTCACCACCGAGAACGGTACAAAGGTTATCAGTGCCACATCATTTGTGATCAGCATCGCCGAGAAAAAGCACAGCATTATAAGCACCATCACTACGCCTCTTATGGAGCTCATCTTTCGTACCAGCAATTCCCCGATCTGCTTAAAAACTGAAAGTTTCTGAAAACCTGCCATCGTTATCATAAGCATCAGCAATATGCTCAAAGTCCTGTAATCAATATATCCTGCATATTTCACATCCGGATGTACCGCAAATGCAGATAACACCGCCAGTACAAATGCCGCGCACAACACTATTTCATTTTTCACAAATTTCATAACCTAAATCCAAGCTCCTTGTTTTCATGCATTCCACTTTATTTAGCAATGATACTTTATCTCTAATATATTATTAATGCAATAAGCAATAGTAAAACAAAAAAGAACGGCTGCTGCAGCAACCGTTCTTTTCTGTTTGTTGTCGTAAAGTTTTCGTTTTGTTTATGTTTGTTTATGTTTGTTTTTCGTGAAGTTTTTAGTAATGTTTTACCTATTTATGGCTCAGCCGAAGCTTTCGCCCCGGCTGAGGTATAACTTTTTATTTTACTGATAAATTATCAGCCGATGCCCTCTTCCTTAAGAGCTGCCTGAGCTGGTGTGCTATCCTACGACACTTTTTGTAATCCCTTAAAAGGCTCTATCACCTATTGGGATTTTCGCATTCAGCTATACAAATCATCTAATGTTAGCAATGATACCTTTTCAGCATCAGCGTTCTCAACAACCCACTTAGAAAAGCCTGACAAAGAAAAATACATATACTGAACTTCCTCGTATTTTCTATCAATGAGCCCCTTTCTATTCATCAGGTCTTCATAAACTGGCTTATCTATCTGTTCATTCTTGAACTTGCACTCTCCAAGAATTGCCTTCTTTCCAATTTCATCAATTCCAACAACATCAATATCCGTTGGAATACGATCATGTCCCATCCCCCACCATTTTCCTACATTTGTAATCATGCATTTCAGCTTTCCATCTAGCCCGTGTGAAAGAACGTAATATCTACAAATATCTTCAAAAATCTCACCCATGAAATCATGCAAATTGTTCTTCACGTACGTATTATAGTAAACTTCTCCGCGGTTCATCTCGATAGCCGCACGCCCCTTAGGTATGAATTTATACCAAAACCGATACATGCCATCAACGATTTCATAATTAACCTTCTTTTTGTTCTTTTCATCTGTTATGGCGGAAACTTTTGCCAAAACTCCTACTGTAGTAAGATTCTTTATAGTATATGAAACCGCAGAGGTCGACTCATGTACTTTGTCAGCAATTTCATTTACTTTATTTGCTCCGCCTGAGCACGCCTCAATCACTGTATTATATGTGTTAACCGTTCGAAACTCTTGCATAAGCAAATTATATGGTTCTTCATAGAGGTAACCGG
>JAILMH010000068.1 GCA_024692715.1 Lachnospiraceae bacterium | reverse complement strand
TTTAAAAGTGATATAAAACTTAATGCGAAATAAAGACTCGTGGCACTCGATGTGGCACTCGGTCAGAAAGACATATAGCGAAAAGCCCATAAAATAAAGGTTTTTAAAGGAGATATAAGATAATATGAAACTAGGAATCGTAGGTCTTCCAAACGTTGGTAAGAGCACACTTTTTAATTCACTTACAAACGCCGGTGCGCTGGCTGCAAACTATCCGTTCGCAACAATTGACCCTAATGTGGGTGTCGTTGTGGTACCGGATGAGAGAGTAAAGCACCTTGGAGAGATGTATCACTCAAAGAAGGTCACACCGGCAGTTATCGAGTTCGTAGATATCGCTGGACTTGTAAAGGGTGCTTCAAAGGGTGAAGGACTCGGAAACCAGTTCCTTGCAAATATTCGTGAATGTGATGCGATCGTGCATGTGGTACGTTGCTTTGAGGACCCTAATGTTATCCACGTAGATGGAAATATTAATCCGCTTAGAGATATCGAGACTATCAATCTTGAGCTTATATTTGCTGATATCGAAGTTATCGACAAGAGAATTGCCAAGGTTGGCAAGGCTGCAAGAATGGATAAGTCTTATGCAAAAGAGGCAGCACTTCTCGATAAGCTAAAAAAGCTTCTTGAGGATGGCAAGATGGTTAAATCTTACGAGACAGATGATGAGGATGAGCTTGCACTTCTTAAAGGCTACGCACTTCTTACATCTAAGCCTACAATCTATGCAGCAAACGTTGCAGAGGATGATCTTGCTGATGATGGAGCAAGCAACGAAGGTGTTAAGGCTGTACGTGAGTTTGCTGCAGGCGAGGGTTCAGAGGTATTTGTTATCTGTGCAGAGATCGAAGCAGAGATCTCAGAGCTTGACGATGATGATAAAAAAGCATTCCTTGAGGATCTCGGCCTTAAGGAGTCTGGTCTCGATAAGCTTATAAAGGCCAGCTACAGTCTTCTCGGACTTATTTCTTACCTTACATGCGGTGAAGATGAGTCAAGAGCATGGACTATTACAAAGGGTACAAAGGCGCCTCAGGCAGCGGGTAAGATTCACACTGACTTTGAGCGTGGATTCATCAAGGCTGAGGTAATTGCGTATGATGATCTTGTAGCAAACGGTTCAATGACAGCAGCAAAAGAAAAGGGTCTTGTTCGTATGGAAGGTAAAGACTACGTTGTTCAGGATGGAGATGTTGTACTCTTCAGGTTCAATGTATGAGTGTTAATGATATTTCATTCCCAAACATCGGCCTTACACTTCATAATGTGCCTAAAAGTTTCAGCGTGTTTGGATTTTCCATTGCGCTGTATGGCTGCATAATCGCATCCGGAATTCTTCTTGGACTTATGCTTGCCTCTTACGACAGGAAGAGCAGAGGCCTTAAGACTGATCCACTCTGGGATGTGGCTACATATGCGGTTATCGCTGCTATAGTCGGAGCGAGAGCCTACTATGTAATATTTGCCTGGGATCAATATAAGGATAATCTTATAAGCGTTTTCTATATAAGAGAGGGCGGCCTTGCTATTTATGGCGGCGTTATAGGCGCATTTCTGACGGTATTTATATATTGTCATGTTAAAAAAGAGTCGTTTCTGGAAATTGCTGACAGCGTCGCGCTCGGCTTTCCGCTTGGGCAGGCGATGGGACGCTGGGGAAATTTCTTCAATAGAGAAGCTTTTGGAGGCTGGTCGGAAGGCCCGCTTTCAATGAGACTTCCGATCGCGGCAGTCAGAGATTCTGATATTTCAGATGGGATCAGGGCTCATATAACAGCCGGAATGGATTACATTCAGGTGCATCCGACATTTTTATATGAGTCAACGTGGAACATCTGCCTTCTTATTGGGCTTATGTTATATAGAAAGCATAAGAAGTTTAAGGGCGAAGTGCTGTTTATGTATCTTTTCTTCTATGGTTTAGGAAGATTCTGGATAGAAGGATTGAGAACGGATCAGTTGATAGCTCCGGTCTTGAATATTCCGGTAAGTCAGATAGTAGCGATGGCATGCGTACTGATTTCGTTAGTGGTTATAGTGTTTAATAGAATTAAAGTTAAAAAACAAAAATAAACCAAAACAATAGAAAGCGTTTGCTGAAAAAGATGACACAATATATTGTTGTTTTGGGCTTAAGGACGTCTTCGGACGTCCTTTTTGTTTGCAATCAAGTGTTGCGTATTTTGTATTTTTGGTCTAAAATTATTGCATAAGTGGTAGAAAGTGTCATTTTGTGGTGGAAAGTGGTGAACAACATGTTCATGGGCGAATACAATCACACAATTGATGCCAAGGGCAGGCTGATAATACCCGCTAAGCTCCGTGAAGGACTTGGCGATACTTTTGTTGTTACAAAGGGACTGGATGGCTGTCTTGCTGCTTATACTGCTCAGAGTTGGGAAAAGCTCCAGGAAAAACTTGCGGCGCTTCCGGAATTTTCGAAAGAAGCCAGAGCAGTTAAAAGATTTTATTTGGCAGGTGCTTTCACTGCAGAGTTTGATAAGCAGGGAAGAATTTTACTGCCGGCTAATTTACGGGAACATGCGGGGCTGATCAAGGATGTAGTGCTTGTCGGTGTGGGCGACAAGGTAGAAATTTGGAGCGCTGAAAAATGGCGCGATACAGCCCCGGAAAATATTGATAGTATTGCAGAAAGCCTCAGCGGGTTAGGATTCAGTTTATGAGTGTCGAATTTCATCATAAGTCGGTTTTGTTAAATGAAGTAATTGAAGGTCTTGATATCAAGGCCAATGGTATTTATGTTGACGGCACCCTTGGAGGAGCCGGACATTCTAGTGTTATAGCTAGTAAGTTAGACCCTGCGCAGGGGGGAAGACTGATCGGAATAGACCAGGATGAAGCGGCTATTGAAGCGGCTACTGAGAGATTAAAACCATTTTCAGACCGTGTGACTATAGTCAGAAGTAATTATTGCAATATGAAGCAGGTGTTGGATGAACTTGGAATAGATAAGGTCGACGGAATCCTGCTTGACCTTGGTGTTTCATCATATCAGCTTGATACAGCCTCAAGAGGCTTTTCTTATATGGAAGATGCTCCGTTGGATATGCGTATGGATGATAGAAATCCTCTTAGCGCATATACAGTAGTGAATGAATACTCAGAGATGGAGCTTTTCAGAATGATCCGTGATTACGGTGAAGACAAGTTTGCCAAGAACATTGCGAAGCATATTTGTATGGAAAGGGCTGAGCACCCGATAGAAACAACGCTTCAGCTTGCTGAAATCGTAAAAGAATCGATCCCGATGAAGATACGAAAGAACGGCGGTCATCCGGCAAAGCGTACCTTCCAGGCGATAAGGATCGAAGTAAATAAAGAACTTGATGTATTGGAGAGTACACTAGATACAATGATTGAGCTGTTGGCTCCGGGAGGCAGGCTTAATATAATTACTTTCCACTCTTTGGAAGACAGGATCGTAAAAGTGGATTTTAAGAGAAATGAGAATCCATGTACATGTCCTCCGGAGTTCCCGGTGTGCGTGTGTGGTAAGAAGTCTAAAGGGAAGGTGATCACACGTAAACCTATTCTTCCGTCTGATGAAGAGATGGAAGAAAATTCAAGATCTAAAAGCGCAAAGCTCAGGATTTTTGAACGTGTCTGAATGGAGTAGGATTCATTTGAATGGGGTGTGGATCCACTTAAAAGGGGAGCTAGTATGAGCAGAAATATGAGAAGTCGCAGGCGTACCAGAAGTTCGTCGCGCAGAAGATATGATTCCAGCGTTTATATTGATGGAAATACAGTCAGAAAAGTTGAAGTCAGACCGGCGAGAAGGAAAGCTGTAAGGAGAAAACCGGTTGAAGTTATACCGGAACGCCCACATAGAGCGGTTCACATGAGCCCGGGTTATGTGGTATTTTTAGTTGCGTCTATTTTAGTTGCAGCATCAGTACTTATATGGTATGTGCGTCTTAGATCAGAGATCACGGCAAGTCAGAAAGTGATCTCAAAGCTTGAAACGCAGTATAGTACGCTTAAACAGTCGAATGACGAGGAATATGACAGGATTCTTGCTTCGGTTGATCTCGAAGAGATCAAGAAAAAAGCCATGACTGAGTACGGAATGAAATATCCTGATGAAAATCAGGTTGTGGGAATATCAGGAAAAGATGACGATTATGTGAGACAGTATGGTAAAATTCCGGATAAGAAACAATAAATAAAGGATGCAGGTGCGTTTTTCTGCACCTGCATTTATTTGGCTTACAATGGTGGTGGCAGATGGGTAAGATAAAGAAGTTTACGTTTAGAATGAGGAAAAAGCTGATGGTACTGTTTGCATTTGTACTAGCAGCTTTTGTTTTGCTTTTTTACAGGCTGTATAAGATAAATGAGCAGAATGGTGATGCTTATAAGCGTCAGGTGCTTTCTCAGCAGCAGGCTACATCTAAAACGCTTCCTTACAGGCGAGGAGATATAGTTGACAGGAAGGGAAGCCGATTGGCTTACTCTGAAAAGGTTTATAATCTTGTTATTGATTCTAAGCAGATGCATGAAGATGATGACGAGCATTATGAGCTTACACTTAAGGCGCTTGAAGATTATTTCCCGGAGCTGGATATAGACAGTGTAAGGGAATATTCAACAAAGCATCCGTCTTCAAGATACAGAGTAGTTCTTAAAAAGCTTGACTATAACAAGAAAGATGAGTTTGAAAAAATCATGGACACAAGCGTGTCCATGAATAATGCTGATGGCGAGACAGTCAGTGTAAAACCGTCGGGTGTGTGGTTTGAAGAAGATTATAAACGAAAATATCCGTACAATTCGCTCGGTTGTGATGTAGTCGGATTTGTACTTGGCAACAATACGGGATTTTATGGACTTGAACAGTATTATAATGATACGCTGAATGGAATAAATGGCCGTGAATATGGCTATATGAATGATGATGCGGTCATGGAAGATGCCATCCAGGAAGCTCAGGATGGTAATACCATTGTTACTACGCTTGATACAAATATCCAATCAATAGCGGAAAAGCACATTAAGCTTTTTTACGAAAAATATAATAATGCATATAGAGAAGGTCTGGCGGCTAAAAATGTCGGAGTGATCATAATGAATCCGAATAATGGTGAGATTTATGCCATGGCGGGATATCCAGTGTTTGACCTTAATGATCCGGAAAAGTTTGATCCTCTTGAGCTTGCGGAATATGTCGGATCATCTACTTCAGAGAACAGTATTTCAGCTAATGCTTTAATGATAGAAAAAGCTGAAAATGGCGAAGAACAGCCAAATCCGGAGGCAAATACAGATTCTGGAACTGTATCGGGAGATACGGTAAGCGGAAATGCCGAAAACAAAATGGATCCTATTACCAAGGCGAAGAATCAGATATGGAGAAATTTCTGTATTTCGGATGCATTTGAGCCGGGTTCAGTTATGAAGCCTTTTACTGTTGCGGGGGCTATTGATGCGGGAAAGATAACAGGTGAAGAAACCTATGATTGCCCTGGATATCTTACAGTCGGAGGTCATGCGATCCACTGTCATAACAGACTTGGAGACGGTATGCTTACGGTTCAGCAGGGCCTTGCAAAATCATGTAACGTAGTTTTGATGAACATTGCTTTTGCAATGGGCAAAGAAGACTGGCTTAGATATAACAGGACTTTTAATTTCGGTCTTAAAACCAATATCGATCTTTATGGAGAAGCCAATGCGGCAGAGCTTACATTCGATGAATCAATGGGACAGACAGACCTTGCAGTTGCGTCATTCGGACAGGGATTTAATGTAACTATGATCCAGATGGCTGCTGGATTTTCTGCGCTGATCAATGGTGGATATTATTATCGTCCTCATGTTGTCAGCAGAATAGAGAATTCCAAGGGTGCTGTTGTACAGGAAGTTGAAAGCAAGCCGGTTAAGCAGGTAATAAGTGAAAGTACATCGCAGAAGATGCGAGATATGCTTAGGACAGTAGTTATGAGTGATCCTTCGGAATGTACAGGTTGGTCGGCAAGACCGGCAGGTTATACAGAAGGTGGTAAAACAGGTACAGCGGAGACTTATCCACGTGGAAACGGTAACTATATTGTATCGTTCATGGGTTATATTCCGGCAGACAATCCGCAGGTGGTATGTTATGTTGTTATAGACAGGCCGAATGCGCAGTATCAGTCTGAGTCAACACGAATGGCTACAGTTTTGAATAAAGATATCATGACAGAGGTTCTTCCGTATCTGAATATCTTCCCGACAGAAGAGCTTACGGAGGATGAAGCAGCAGAGCTTCAGGAGAAGCAGGGAGAATTCTTCATTGGTTCAGATGGAGTAAGTACTAATTCAGTTAGCGAAGATGTCGCTGATGGCACTTCTGCCAGCGAAGACGCTATAGTGATAAATCCGACAGAATCTACTGTATCGTATGACAGTGCAGGAAATGTTGTTTCAGAGAATAAGATATCTTACGATCCTGAGACGGGATATCCATTGGATCCTGCAACGGGAGAGGTTCTTGACCCGAATACTTTGCAGCCTATAAACGGTAATTCTTCGTTTATGTCAGATGTCAATTGAGTATGTCGTTTTTGAGTAATCTTTACGGATTAATTTAACGATGGACGATCAAAGACGAAATACAGTATACGATTGTTGAAATAGCAACCGTATTGATTTATAATACGTCACGATACAGGAGGATGTGATTTAATAATGGTTATAGGATTTTTTATTGCGCTGGCGGTTGCATTTATATTATCAGCTTTACTTGGAATAGTTGTGCTGCCTGGTCTTAGACGACTTAAGGCAAGTCAGACAGAACGTGAAGAAGGACCTGCTTCGCATAAGGTTAAAACAGGAACACCAACAATGGGCGGAATTATCTTTATAGTTGCCTTTGTTCTTGTGGCAGGATTTTTTGCGATAGATAATAAAAATATTATCCCGATAATAATTGCTACTTTGGGCTTTGGTCTTGTGGGATTTATCGATGACTACATTAAAGTTGTAATGAAGAGAAATCTTGGACTTAGAGCCTGGCAGAAGATGCTCTGTCAGTTTATTGTAACAGGCGTGCTTCTGTGGTATATGCATAATTATACTCAGGTTTCGTTTGATATGCTTGTGCCGTTTTCGGCGTTCTTTTCTGCTAATGCAGAGGATCTTTATATAAATATGGGTGCGCTTACTATTCCGTTCCTTTTTGTTGTAATAATCGGAACAGTAAATGGTTCCAACTTTACAGATGGACTTGATGGCCTGCTCAGTACTGTGACAGCAGTTATCTGTGTATTTCTTGCATTTATCTCACTGAACAGAGGTGTTCAGATTACACCTGCTGCAGGAGCTATGCTAGGTGCACTGCTTGGATTCCTTATTTATAACTGGCATCCGGCAAAGGTATTTATGGGTGATACAGGATCGCTTGCACTTGGCGGATTTGTAGCTTCAGCTATGCTTATGCTTAAAATGCCTATATTGCTTATATTTGTGGCATTTATTTATCTTGCTGAAGTTGTTTCGGTTATAATCCAGGTTCTTTACTTTAAGGCAACCGGAGGAAAAAGATTCTTCAGAATGGCTCCGATTCATCATCACTTTGAACTTGGTGGCTGGAGCGAGGTAAAGGTGGTAAGAATGTTCTCACTGCTTACAGGAATTCTTTGCTTTGTGGCATATATGATAGTAAGACGTTGAGACGGAAATTAAAAACGTATATTTATGCAGATATGGAGAGAGGGTTATGAAGAAAAAAAGCAGCTTATATATGGATTATAGTATGCTTATCGTGGTCGTCCTGCTGCTTTGTTTCGGACTTATAATGGTTTATTCGGCAAGCTCGTACGAGGCCAGCATTAAGTTTAATGACTCTACATACTATTTACGTAGTCAGTTGAGGGCAACGGTCCTTGGAATAGCGGTTATGATACTTGTTTCAAGGCTCGACTATCATATTTGGAAAAAACTTGCGGTTGTGGCATATTTAGGAGCAGCTTTTTTGATAATGCTCGTTATCACTCCGCTTGGAATGGAAATTAATGGTGCGAGACGTTGGATAAATGTCGGAGTGTCACTGCAGCCTGCAGAAGCTGCAAAGCTCGCAGTTATTGTTTTCTGCGCAGCTAAAATCTGTGTGATCCAAAAGAGCCTCAGAAAGCTGAAGGGTATAATCATATGGATGGGCCCCGGAATTGTTCTGGCAGGCATGATCTATGTTATTACCAAGAATATGAGCTCGGCTATCATTTTGCTTGGAATTACAGCAATAATGATATTTGTGGCATCGCCGAGATATTTACCGTATGTTATAGTTACACTGTTGGTTGTAGGAGGAGTATTTGGGGTCATTTATGTGGTTTCGCACGGATTGGTCCCGGAAAGCCTTTCTACATTCAGAATTGGCAGAATCAAGGCATGGCTTAATCCTGAGGCAGATGCGTCAGGAAAGGGTTACCAAACCCTTCAGGCACTTTATTCGATAGGCTCCGGAGGAGTTTTGGGAAAAGGCCTTGGGCAGAGTACACAGAAGCTTGGATACGTTCCGGAAGCGCAGAATGATATGATATTTTCTATTATTTGTGAAGAGCTTGGATTGATCGGTGCACTTGCTGTGATCGTCATGTTTACAATATTAATCTGGAGATTTTTAATCGTAGCTAATACAGCACCGGATCTTTTTGGTTCGCTGCTCGTAGTTGGCGTAATGGCGCACATTTCGCTTCAGGTGGTGCTGAATATAGCGGTAGTAACAAATACGATCCCTAATACAGGTGTTACATTGCCGTTTATATCGTTTGGAGGAACGTCGATAGTTTTCCTGATGACGGAGATAGGCATAGCACTGAATGTGTCGAGGGCTAAGCCGTCACAGGTACAGATATATTAATAAAGAGGTTGATTGCGGTAAATGGGAAGAAAACGGCGCATGAGCAGAATAAAAAAATTTGTCTTTATTACTGTGGCTGCGGTCGTAGTCCTGCTGGGGGTGTTTATTTATCTCTGGAAGACCTATCATATTTCGATAGTTCATGTAAGCGGAAATAAACAGTATACACAGGATGAGATTCGTGCAATGGTTTTGAAGGGACCTTTGGACAGCAACTCGCTTTTCCTTAGAGCTGAAAGAATGATAAAGAAACAGACAAACATACCATTTATCGAAAGGATAGATGTCAGGATAGATACACCGAATGAGATCACTATCCAGGTATATGAGAAGGCAATTGCAGGGTGTGTTTCGTATTTAGGGCGTTACATGTACTTTGACAAAGATGGTATAATTGTTGAAAGTACCTCAGAAAAAAAAGATGGTATACCGGAAATAAAGGGGCTTAAATTTAATGCCTGCATAATGTATGAAAAGCTGCCGATTGAAAATGATGAAATTTTTCAAGAAATTCTATCAATAACGCAAATGCTTGATAAATACAGTATCATATGTGATAACATATATTTTGCAGGGGCGGATTCGATCACACTTTTCTTTGGTGATGCAAGAGTTGCACTAGGCTCTATGGAAAATATTGATGAGAAAATGATAAAACTTCAATATATAGTTCCTGAGTTGAAAGGCATGAAGGGCGTGCTTCACATGGAAAATTACACCGAAGAAGATAAAGATGACTATATTACATTTGAAAAAGATTAGTGAAATGGTTGATTATTCGCACAAAAAATTATATTATAAATTAGATAGATTGTATTAAAATTAATCCGAAATACGTGAGGGAGATAAAAGGAGGAATTATCTGTGCTGGAGATAAAGGAAGATGAAGCGATTTCGTCCTGCAGGATCCTTGTAGTAGGAGTTGGCGGGGCAGGAAATAACGCAGTCAACAGAATGGTTGATGAAAAAGTAGAGGGCGTGGATTTAATCGGTGTTAACACTGATAAACAAGCACTCCAGCATTGCAAAGCTCCAAGACTTCTGCAGATTGGAGAAAAGCTTACGCGAGGACTGGGTGCAGGTGCACAGCCTGAAGTTGGCGAGAAAGCTGCTGAGGAAAGTCAGGAAGAAATCAGTGATGCTGTAAAAGATTATGATATGGTATTCGTAACATGCGGAATGGGTGGCGGTACTGGAACAGGTGCTGCTCCGGTTATTGCTAAGATTGCCAAAGAACTTGGTATTCTCACTGTTGGCGTTGTTACAAAACCGTTTAAGTTTGAAGCTCGTACACGAATGACAAATGCCAAGGGTGGAATCGAGAAGATGAAAGAGGCTGTGGATACTCTTATCGTTATCCCTAACGACAAGCTTCTTGAAATTGTCGACCGCAAAACTACATTTGCTGATGCATTAAAGAAGGCAGATGAAGTATTGCAGCAGGCTGTTCAGGGAATCACAGACCTTATCAATGTTCCGGCTCTTATTAACCTTGACTTTGCTGATATTCGTACAGTAATGAAAGATAAGGGAATCGCACATATTGGTATTGGTATGGCAAAAGGAGATGACAAGGCTAACGAAGCTGTTAAGCTCGCTGTAGAAAGCCCTCTTCTTGAGACAACGATCCGCGGTGCATCTAATGTCATCGTAAACGTATCAGGTGATATCACTATTTTTGATGCATCTGATGCAGCAAATTATGTACAGTCTCTTACAGGTGAGGACACAAATATTATATTTGGTGCAAAGCAGGATGATTCAGAAGCAGACTTTGTAAAGATCACTGTTATTGCGACTGGACTTGATGATAGCGAGATGGCTCAGCAGAGAGCAGCATCATCATTTATGGCACAGCCAAGAACACAGGCAGGGAATGCTCCGTTCAACCCTCAGAGATTTGCAAACCAGCCTGTACGTCAGTCTGCGCCGAATAATGTTCAGACATCAGGAAATCAGCCTTATCAGGCAAGACCATTGCCGACACATGTTGAACCGAAATCCATTAAGGTTCCGGATTTCCTTAAAAGAAACTAATGAGGTAAATATATGAAATGCCCGTTTTGCCAGCATGATAATACCAGAGTCATCGATTCACGTCCTGCGGAGGATAATTCGGCGATAAGACGCAGAAGAGTCTGTGATGACTGTGGAAAGAGATTTACAACCTATGAAAAGGTTGAAACTATCCCGATGATGGTAATAAAAAAAGATAATAATCGTGAATCTTACGATAGAACAAAGATTGAAGGCGGTGTTCTCAGAGCCTGTCACAAGCGTCCTGTTTCTGCAAAGCAGATATCAGAGCTTGTCAACTCTGTTGAGACAGAAGTTTTCAATTCAGGCGACAGAGAGATTCAGAGCTCGATCATTGGCGAGATCGTCATGAAGAAGCTTAAGGAACTTGATGCCGTTGCTTATGTCAGATTTGCGAGTGTCTACAGAGAATTTAAGGATGTAGCTTCATTTATGGATGAACTGCAGAAAGTAATGAAATGATCAATCGTGAAGGAGACCGTGTTTACATGGTCTCTTTTTTCGAATTATAAGTTAGGAGTTTTAGTTAAGTGTTTGAATCTTTTTTTCCGGATGAGTATATTGAGTCAACATATGCTATCGATTTCGAAAAGATGTATGAAAAAGGGTATCGCGGTGTGATCTTTGATATTGATAACACGCTTGTACCGCATGACGCGCCGGCTGATGCCAATGCTATAGCGTTTTTTAAGAAGCTGAAAAGCATTGGGTTTAAGGCACTTGTACTTTCGAACAATAAAGAACCACGTGTAAAAAAATTCGCAGATGCGGTTGGTTGTGAATACATATATAAAGCAAATAAACCGTCGAGAGGCGGGTATTTAAAAGCTATGGAAAAGCTGAATACTGAAAAAAACAATACTTTGTTTGTTGGAGATCAGCTTTTTACAGATGTCTGGGGAGCGCACAGAACCGGAATACACAGTATTCTTGTGCATCCTATAGATCCCAAAGAAGAAATTCAGATAGTATTAAAGCGTTACCTCGAGAAGATCGTTTTGCATTTCTACGAAAAGGAGAATTAACTGAGTGATTGACATTGATGGAAAGACTGCTGTACTTGGACTGATTGGAAACCCTGTAGAACATACGCTGTCTCCGCTGATACATAATACTATAGCGGAGGTCGACGGAAATAATACGGCCTACCTCCCGTTTCATGTTTACGATGAAAATGTTGAAATGGCAATTCGTGGAGCAGGTGCATTAGGTATTAAAGGACTGAATGTGACAGTCCCTCATAAAAAGAGCGTTATGCCATTCCTGGACGATATTGACGAACTTGCAGAAAAGATAGGTGCGGTTAATACTGTTGTTTTTAGAGATGGCGGATGTAAGGGCTATAATACAGATGCACTTGGATTCATAAGAGAACTTAAGGAAGCCGGCATGTGTGTTGAAGATCGTAGTGTGGTGGTTGTCGGTGCCGGTGGTGCAGCAAATGCTGTAGTACATGCACTGCTTTCGTTAAATGTCAGAGAAATCCTGCTTTTTAACAGAAGTGTTGAAAAAGCAGAGAAGATATTCGGTGATTTCAAGGATGTTAAAATTTATCCTTTGGAGGGCTGGAAGGGTGTTCTTACCGGGAAGTATCCTTGTATTCAGTGTACGAGCGTTGGCCTTGCTCCGAAAGTGGAGGTATCACCTATTGAAGATGAAGAATTTTTTGAACATATTGAAAGCGTGATCGACATTATATACAGGCCTGCAGAGACAAAGTTTATGCGGCTAGCCGGAGAGCATGGAGCAAAGGTTTTTAACGGCCTTTCAATGCTTCTTTATCAGGCGGTTGAAAGCTATCAGCTGTTTACAGGTGAGAAGGTTTCGGATGATGCGGTTAAAAAGGCTGGAAAAAGGCTTGCGGAGGCAGTATGGAAAAATTGATCCTTGAAGGTTTCATGGGAAGCGGAAAAAGTACCTACGGCCGGGAACTGGCTAAGAATCTGTTGATAAAGTTCACCGATACAGACTGTGAGATAGAGAAAAAGAATCAAAAGACAATTGCAAATATTTTTGAACTCTATGGTGAAGAAGCATTCAGGAATATGGAGACAGACTATCTTTTGGAAAAGTCGGCTTCACTTGATAAGGTTGAAGAAATTATTTCAATTGGTGGCGGTATGCCGGTTCGAAGCGAGAATCGTGAGCTTATGAAGAAAATCGGGACGGTCGTTTACCTTAAGGCTGAGGCGGATTTTCTTAAAAAACGTTTGAGAGGGAAGGATAATTCCAGACCCATGCTCGCAGGCGACAATAAGGATGAAAAGATAGATAGGCTGCTCGAAGAAAGAGAAGATGCGTATCTTGATGCAGCAGACTATGTTCTGCATATAGATAAAAAAGATCTTGACAGTGTGATAAATGAACTCAAAGGAATACTTCATGGCAGAAGAAAGGGAATGAGAGAACTATGAAAATCCTTGTTATAAATGGACCTAACCTTAATTTTCTTGGAATCAGGGATAAAAATATTTATGGCTCGACGGATTATAATGGCCTGCTTAAGATGATCTATGCGCACGCAGAGGAAAAAGGATGCGAAGTTGAATGTTTTCAGTCTAATTCAGAAGGCGGAATTATAGACAGAATACAGCTTGCGTATTATGATGGTACGGATGGAATTGTGATCAATCCAGGTGCTTATGCACATTATAGCTATGCAATCCGTGATGCTCTTGATTCGTTTCACACGATACCCAAGGTGGAAATTCATATTTCAGATATAAACAGCCGTGAAGAATTCAGAAATCATTCTGTAACGGCACCGGTGTGTGATCAGGTGATCATCGGACATGGTCTGAAAGGTTATCTTGAAGCGATGGATGCTGTAGTTGAAAAAAATGGTTGAAATAGTTCCTTTATTAGTGTAAAATATTTTAGTATTTTACGTGTGTTCATTTTAAGGAGGAATATTTAATGGTTTCTGCAGGTGATTTCAGAAATGGTATGACTATCGAAATTGAAGGAAAGGTATGTCAGATTATCGAATTCCAGCATGTTAAGCCTGGTAAGGGCGCTGCTTTTGTTAGAACTAAATATAAGGATATTATCAACGGAGGTGTGGTTGAAAAGTCATTCCGTCCGACTGAGAAATTCCCGGCTGCTCGTATCGACAGAAAAGATATGCAGTATCTTTACAGCGATGGTGATCTTTTCACATTCATGGATCCTGAATCTTATGAGCAGATCTCTATCAACGCAGAGATCGCTGGCGATTCAATGAAGTTTGTTAAGGAAAATGAGACATGCAAGATCAACTCTTACAATGGATCTGTATTCGCAATCGAGCCTCCTCTCTTCGTAGAGCTTGAGGTAACAGATACAGAGCCAGGATTCAAGGGCGATACAGCTACAGGTGCTTCTAAGCCTGCAACTGTTGAAACAGGAGCTCAGGTAAGTGTTCCTCTTTTTGTAAATCAGGGCGACGTGATCAAGATCGATACACGTACAGGCGAGTATCTTTCAAGAGCATAATGCTTATTTGTCTAAGCCGGTTTATACCGGCTTAGATATCTATTTAATTTCTTTTCTGATCAGTTCGATCATTATTTCAATTTTTGAATTCTCCTCGGTATGGAGGAAAAAATGGAAAATAGAATAACAGGTAACGGAAGAATTATTCGTGAGGATGAAACACTTATTTTAAGTGAGTTTATTGACAAGGTCGTTGAGGATATGAGCGAGATCTGCGGCCCGGAATTTGAAGTCAAAAAAATGAGTGTTACTAAGAATAATTCTGTTGAATTGAATGGTATTTCTATCCGTGAAAAGGACGCAGTCGTGGCACCTACCATATATCTCGACTCTATGTATGAGAAATATGCGGAGGGAATGATGAGTGTTGCTGAGGTGGAAAACGATATTCTCAGAATATATAAGACGCGAGGCAGCCTTAATGTGGACGTTGTTGGACTTTTCTCGGACTTTTCAAGGGTGAAGGAGAGGATAAGGGTAAGGCTTATCAATAAAGAGGCAAATGAAGAATTGCTTAAAGATGTGCCCCATGAAGATTTTCTGGATCTTGCGGTGATATACATTGTTGATTTCAGTGATTTTGAAGGATGTATCATAATAAGGAATTCGCATCTTCAATACTGGGATGTGGATTTTGAAGATATTAAAAATATTGCTGAGAGCAATATGAAAACCTATGATGATGTTGTTGTAAAAAGATTCGGAGACATAGTCAGTGAATTATCACAGGGGAATGATGACGGAGATATCTATGATGGGTTGATGTATATCATGACGAATTCCAGATATACATTCGGAGCTTCAGGAATGCTTAACAAAGAAAAGCTTTCTGAAATTGCGGAGGATCTTGGAAGAGGATTTTACTTATTGCCATCTTCGGTGCATGAGATTATAATTGTTCCGGATTCGGATGATATTGATGAAGAATATATGCATGATATGGTTAAAAGTATTAATAGGAGCGAGGTCTCAAAGGAGGATTTTCTTTCAGACAGTGTTTACTATTTCGGATACGATGCAGATGATGTGGTAATAAAAGTAAAATAAAAAAGGCTGCGTATGACTTAGAAATACGCTTTTTAAAGGGGTTGCATTTTTGTGCACCCCTTTTTCACAAAAATTTAATTTGTTTGCTGTAACATTTTTGTAATATTTTGATTGTTATTTTAAATGTGTTGTGGTATCATTTGAAAGTACGTTATAAGATTGTATAATATCGCAAACAAGCGTTTGTAGCTCAGCTGGATAGAGCACAGGCCTCCGACGCCTGGTGTCAAGGGTTCGAATCCCTCCAAACGCATTTTACATAGCGGTCTGCATGCTGTTTTGCAGACCGTATCCTATGTGAAGCACTTAAGCTTCGAAGTAATTAATAATTTTAAGAATATTTTTTCATGTTGAAAGGAAGAAGCAAAGTTGGAATTCAATGACGTAAAGAAATTTGTTACAGAGCATTATCAGTATGTGGCAGTTGGGGTTTTGTTTGTACTGCTAGTTGTAGTTTTAATAGTTTTTTCAGTTCAGCGTGGCAAATCAGGAAAAGATGACGCTAAGGTGGCTGAAGCGACGGCATCTTCGGAGGAAGTAAGCACTGAGCCTATACCTGTTCCGGATAATTTGACACTTGAGCAAAATGCATATGAAGATATAAATTCTTTCTTTACAAAGTATTATAAGGCACTTGCCGATGCAGATTTTGATACTCTTGAAAGTATGGGAGAAACACTTTCTGACGACGACAAGGCTAAGAGAAGTGTACGTGCGACATATACAGAAGATTATGAAAATATGTCATGCTATACTGTAGCAGGTCCGGAAGATAATTCATTTATCGTATTTGTTTATTACGAGATCAAGTTTAAGAATATCGATACACTTGCACCAGGCCTTTCAACATTTTATCTTATAAAGGACGGAGACTCATATTCACTTAAGAGCATTTCAACTCTTCCTGAGAATGAGAAGGAATATATTACAGAAGTTGCAGGTCTTGATGATGTAAATTCACTTCTTGAAGAGGTTGACACTCTTTACCAGAAGAATATGGAGTCAGACCCTACACTTGCTGCGTTTATGACATCACTCCAGACAAAGGTTGATGCTGCCGATTCATCATCAGTTTCTACAGATACTTCATCAACAGAAGAAGCAGATGCGGCTACAGTTCGTGTAACAACAACAGATACAGTTAATGTGCGTTCTACACCTGACGAAAATGGCGAGAAGGTCGGAACAGCTATGGCCGGAGATTCATTTGTACGTATCAGCGAGGAGAATGGCTGGAGTAAGATTCAGTATAAGGATACAGAAGCATATGTTCGTTCTGATTTCCTTACAACAGCTCAGGGTGATACAGTTGTAGCAGGTCAGGTTGCAGGCGACGACGCTTCAAATAATACAGCTGAGACAACTCAGGAAGAAACAACAACTACAGAAGAGACTACACAGGAAACAGCACAGCAGGATACTGCAGAGTCTTCAAGTGATTCAGTAACAGGTAAGAAGGTAGTTGTATCTGAACCTGTCACAATTCGTGGCGAGGCTAGTACTGATGCTGCAAAGATCGGTAGTGCATATAAGGGTGATACATATAAAATCTACGGTACTGATGGAGATTGGTACAAGATTGACTATAAGGGAAGCACAGGATACGTTCGTAAAGACGTTGTTTCTGTAGAATAATGAGATTTGAGGCACGGTTTTTACCGTGCCTTTTTTCTTGTTTATACGGGAAAAGCGTAAGCTGTCAATGGACACGTCAGGAATTTAATGCGTTAATGTATTGATTTTTAAAACAATTTAGTTTATCATCTAAAAAGTGAACAAATAGAATATGCCAGTCATATATGAGCTGGAGAGTGAATAACTTGGAGGTAGAACAATGTCATATACAGACGAAGTCCTCAGCATGCTTGCTGAGAAGAATGCAGATCAGCCTGAGTTCCTTCAGGCAACAAAGGAAGTTCTTGAATCTCTTAGAACAGTTATCGATGCAAATGAAGCTGAGTATAGAAAGACAGCTCTTATTGAGAGAATTGTTACTCCTGAGAGACAGATTCTCTTCAGAGTACCATGGGTTGATGATAAGGGTGTTGCACACGTAAACAATGGTTACCGTGTACAGTTTAACTCAGCGATCGGACCATATAAGGGAGGACTTCGTTTTCATCCTTCAGTAAACCTTAGCATTATCAAATTCCTTGGATTTGAGCAGATTTTCAAGAATTCACTTACAGGTCTTCCAATCGGCGGCGGTAAGGGCGGATGTGACTTCGATCCTCACGGAAAGAGTGATGCTGAAGTAATGAGATTTTGCCAGAGTTTTATGACTGAGCTTTATAAGTATATTGGAGCAGATGTGGATGTTCCGGCTGGTGATATCGGTGTAGGCGGACGTGAGATCGGATATCTTTACGGACAGTATAAGAGAATTACAGGCCTTTATGAAGGAGTTCTTACAGGTAAGGGACTTACATACGGTGGATCTCTTGCAAGGACTCAGGCAACAGGCTATGGTCTTCTCTATCTTACACAGGAAATGCTTAAGAGCAATGGAATCGATCTTGCAGGCAAGACAGTTGTTGTTTCTGGTGCAGGTAATGTTGCGATCTATGCTATTGAGAAGGCACAGCAGCTTGGCGCAAAGCCTGTAACATGCAGCGATTCAACAGGCTGGATCTATGATCCTGAAGGAATCGATGTTGCACTTCTTAAAGAGGTTAAGGAAGTCAAGAGAGCACGTCTTACAGAATATGCAGCACAGAGATCCAGTGCTCAGTATCACGAAGGCAAGGGCGTATTCAGCGTTAAGTGTGATGTTGCTCTTCCATGTGCTACACAGAACGAGCTCACACTTGAGGATGCTAAGCTCCTTGTTTCTAATGGTGTAACAGCTGTATGTGAAGGTGCTAACATGCCTACAACTTATGATGCAACAGAGTATCTTCTTGCTAATAAGGTTCTCTTTGTTGGTGGTAAGGCAGCAAATGCAGGTGGTGTTGCAACATCAGCTCTTGAGATGAGCCAGAATAGTGAGAGACTTTCATGGACATTTGATGAGGTTGATAATAAGCTTCATGGAATCATGGTTAATATCTTCCACAACCTTGATGATGCTGCTAAGGAGTACGGTGTTGCAGGAAACTATGTAGCAGGTGCCAATATTGCCGGCTTCCTTAAGGTTGCTGATGCTATGAAGGCTCAGGGACTTGTATAAATTGCATATTTAATCACTGTTTTATGCATAAAAAGCATATTGAGGGCGTACCATTCGTGGTATGCCCTTTTTTAGCGGAAAAACGGCAATATACAGTCGTTTTTCCATGAGAATGGTCTGACCAGATAGCATGTGTAAAGGCTGAACAGTCGGCGCTGATAAAAAATTTTATAAAATTTTTTTGACGGGTTTTAATCTGTGATAATATGCTCAAAGTCCTAGAAATAAAAGGTTTTACGGGGAAATAATGTGCTGATTTTAGTACATGATGAATAATTTATGTATATTTAGTATCTTGACATTAAAAAGTAGTGCGTGTACAATAGACAATTGTTCGCAGTCGATGTACATGTATAATAGTATGCAAGTATTCAAAATGAATAATTTTGTTATAAATATTAATGGTGCAACGGTGCGTCCGGGGCACTTTTTTTATTCTAATAATTTAGTGCGCTAAAGTTATAACGCGTTAAGCGAATAGGAGGAAACATTAAGTATGGCGAAGTATGTAATTAAAAGAGTTATTCTTGCAATCGTCTCAATCCTTATTATCTGTGCTATCACGTTTTTTGCCATGAATGCAATACCGGGTGGCCCATTCAATTCGGAAAAGGCTCAATCTGCTGCAGTTAAAGCAGTTCTTGAAGCGAGATTTCATCTTGACCAGCCTGTATGGAAGCAGTTTTTGATCTACATGGGTAATATTTCTCATGGTGATTTCGGAGTTTCACTTAAGACAGGCCGAGACATCTGGCAGACAATATCTGAATCTTTTGCGGTTTCTGCGCATATCGGACTTATTGCAATGGTTTTGGCTCTGGTGTGTGGTGTGATACTCGGAAGTCTTGCAGCACTTTTCAGAAATAAGTTTCCGGATAGACTGATCGTCTTTCTTGCAACACTTGCTACAGCAGTTCCAAGTTTCGTGCTTGCTTCTCTGCTACTGCTCGTGTTCTGTATAAAATTAAAGCTTATTCCGGTATGGAGCTCATATAATCCAAACTATATTCTTCCTGTAATTTCGCTTTCACTTTATCCAATGGCGTACATTACCCGACTTACAAAGACAAGTATGCTGGATGTGCTCGGACAGGACTATGTAAGAACCGCAAGGGCAAAGGGTGTTCCAATCGTTGGTGTTATTTTTAAGCATGCACTTAGAAATGCACTTATCCCGGTCATCACTTATGTCGGACCAATGACTGCATCGATTCTTACAGGAAGCCTTGTTGTAGAAACTATTTTCACGATCGGAGGACTGGGTTCAAAGTTTGTAGATTCTATTACAAACCGTGATTATACGATGATCATGGGAACAACAATATTCCTTGCAGTACTCATGGTTGTTGTAAATCTTCTCTCTGATCTGGTTTATAAACTGGTTGATCCGAGAATTAAGTTTGAATAAAGGAGAAATCTGAAATGGAAATGCCTAAGAAAAATTTACTAAGCGCCCAGCTCGACCTTAAAAAATTTGAAAAAGCGACAGATGAGGAAAAACGTCAGGCAGACGTCATGAGTGAATCTACAACATTCTTTAAGGATGGTATGAGAAAGCTCATGAAAAATCCGCTTGCGGTCGGTAGTATCATTGTTCTCATCCTTGTAGTGCTCATGATCACCGTAGTACCGGCATTTGTGCCGTATTCTTACGAGGAGATCATTTCTGTAAACGGTGTGAGAGATTCGTCAGCAAAGAATCTTGCTCCTTTCGAGTATTCTACATTAGAGCAGCAGTATATCGCTGAAGGCGGCAAGATATTCCCACACATTATGGGAACTGATGAGCTTTGCAGAGACTACTTCATCAGAGTCGTATATGGCACAAGAGTTTCTCTTTTTGTAGGACTTTTTGCAAGTATCGTGGTACTTGTTATCGGAGTGCTTTATGGAGCTGTCTCGGGATATGCCGGAGGTAAGATCGACCTGATAATGATGAGAATTGTAGATATCATCTATTCTCTTCCGGATCTGCTTGTAATTATCCTGCTCTCGGTTGTTTTCAGAGAGACACTTGATCTTTCGGGAATACCGGTAATCGGTTCTCTTGGGTCAAATATGGTTTCACTGTTCCTTGTTTTCGGACTTCTCTACTGGGTAGGAATGGCAAGACTTGTCAGAGCAGAGATCCTTTCGATCAAAGAAAATGAATATGTTCTTGCTGCAAAATCTATCGGAGCAAAGCCGGGACATATCATAAAAAAGCATATTCTTCCTAACTGCATAAGCGTTATCATCATCGCTACAGCGCTTCAGATTCCTTCTGCGATCTTTACAGAAAGTTATCTGTCATTCCTTGGACTTGGTGTTGCACTTCCGATGCCTTCCCTCGGAAGCCTTGCAAACTCGGCAAGACAGGCAATGTCATCAAATGCGCTTAAGCTTGTATTTCCGGCAACGATGATCTGCCTTATTGTATTGGCTTTCAATCTGCTTGGTGATGGACTCAGAGATGCATTTGATCCAAAGCTTCGCAAGTAAGAATGAAATCATGGAAAACAGATAAGTAATCTGAAAGGAAATCTAATGGATATCGCAAAGATGGATGTAAAAAATAAAGTAAAGGAGAATGAGGAACAGGCGGTTCTTCAGGTAAAGAATCTCCACACATCATTCTTCACAGATAAAGGTGAAGTTAAGGCTGTAAACGGTGTTTCTTTCAATCTTACAAGAGGAAAGATACTTGGTGTTGTAGGTGAATCCGGCTCTGGAAAGAGTGTAACTGCATATTCTATAATGCAGATCCTCGCAGATACCGGACGTGTAGTTGAGGGTGAGATCCTTTACAAGGGTGAGAATATCCTTAAATACAACAAAAAGCAGATGGAAGAGTTCCGTGGTAAAAAGTGCAGCATAATTTTCCAGGACCCGATGACAAGCCTTAATCCGGTATTTACGATCGGCTATCAGCTTAATGAGGCAATAATGCTTCATACAAATAAAAATAAAAAAGAGGCTACTGCACGTTCAATCGAGCTTCTTGAGCTCGTTGGAGTTAATGAGCCGTCTAAAAGAATAAAACAGTATCCATACGAGCTTTCAGGCGGAATGAGGCAGCGTGTAATGATCGCAATGGCTTTGGCAACAGAGCCGGATATCCTTATCGCTGATGAGCCTACAACAGCGCTTGACGTGACTATTCAGGCTCAGATTCTTGAACTTATGCAGGATCTTCAGCATAAGCTCGGAATGGCAATAATCCTCGTTACACATGATCTTGGCGTAATAGCTTCGATGTGTGATGAGATAATCGTTATGTATGGCGGAAGAGTTTGTGAACGCGGTACAGCGGATGATATTTTCTACAGACCTGCACATGAATATACAAAGGGGCTCCTTAGATCGATCCCGAATGTTGACAATATGAATGAAAAGCTCATTCCTATTGCCGGAAATCCTATCAACCTGTTAAATATGCCGAAAGGCTGTGCATTCTGCGCCAGATGTGAGAACGCACTTAAGATCTGTCTTGAGGAAGTTCCTCCGGAGATGGAGATGCCTGATGGACATTATGCATCATGCTGGATCAATGTAAAACGCCAGCTCGAAGAGGAAGGGAGTCTTAAAGCAGAATGAGTGAAGAAAGTAAATACTTGGTAGAAGTTAAGGACCTTAAGCAGCATTTTAAGGTTCAGCAGGGCTTTTTTGGAAGCACATATCTTAAGGCTGTTGATGGCGTAAGCTTTAATATCAAGCCGGGTGAGACCCTTGGACTTGTTGGTGAGTCAGGATGTGGTAAGACTACAGTCGGAAGAACTCTTTTAAGACTTTATCAGCCTACATCCGGTGAAGTTAGATTTAATGGAGAGCTGGTAACAGATAAAAACATCACTTCTTTAAGAAAAGAGATGCAGATGGTATTTCAGGATCCGTATTCATCACTTGATCCACGAATGACCGTAGAGGATATCATTGGAGAGCCTTTAGATGTTCATCATCTTTATGCAAATAAAAAAGAACGTCGTGATAAGATTCTTGATATTATGCAGCTTGTAGGACTTAATGCAGAGCATGCTACACGTTATGCCCATGAATTTTCAGGCGGTCAGAGGCAGAGAATCGGTATCGCAAGAGCACTTGCAGTCAACCCTAAATTCATCGTATGTGATGAGCCGGTATCAGCGCTTGACGTTTCGATTCAGGCACAGGTCATCAATATGTTTGAGGATCTTCAGGCAAAGCTTGGAGTAGCTTATTTATTCATTGCTCACGATCTTCTTATTGTTCATCATATTTCAGACAGAATAGCTGTTATGTATCTTGGTAAGATAGTTGAGATCGCAGATGCAGATGAATTAAATGATTCACCGATTCATCCGTATACTCTGTCATTGCTTTCAGCAGTTCCGATCCCGGATCCCAATAAGGCAAGGGAGTCAAAGAGAATCATTCTTGAGGGAGATGTTCCGAGCCCGCTTAATATGCCTTCAGGATGTCCGTTCAGAACAAGATGCAAATATGCAACAGAAAAGTGTGCTGCCGAGTGCCCTACACTTACAGACCGTGGAAACGGACATATGGTTGCATGCTGGAATAAATAAGGTCTTAGCCGCATAAGCGGAAAGATATAGAGAGGTATATAAAAGCATACTTAATGCGAATTCCAAGGAGGAGATTTTATGAAGAAGTTAATTGCAGCACTTCTTACAGGTGCCATGACTGCAAGCCTTCTCACAGGCTGCGGCGGTTCAAAGGGCGCATCAGGTGTACAGAGCGCAACATCTGATATCACAAAGGTTCTCAGAGTTTGTCTCGCAAGTGAACCAGATCATCTTGATCCGGCTCTTAACAGCACAGTTGATGGTGCGACACTTGCAGTGAATTCATTTGTTGGTCTTTACACATATGACAAAGAGGGAAAAACTGTTCCTGCACTTGTTACAGATACTCAGATCAGCGATGACAAGCTTACTTACACATTTACAATGAAAGATGGTCTTAAGTGGAGCGATGGTTCAGACCTCACAGCTAAAGACTTTGAGTATTCATGGAAGAGAGCTGCAGATCCAAGCACAGCTTCTGATTACTCTTATCTCTTTGATGTATTTGCAAAGGATTCGGATGGAAATATCAACGTAAAAGCCAGCGATGACGGTAAGACTCTTACTGCAGTTCTCGCTGCACCATGTGCATATTTTGAGGGACTTCTTGCATTCCCTACATTCATGCCTGTAAAGCAGGAAGCTGTTGAGGCGCCTGCAGATCACGAGACAAACCCGGGTTCATGGGCATCAGAGGCAGGATTTGTTTCAAACGGTGCATTTACACTTAAAGAGTGGAAGCACAACGAGTCAATGGTTTATGTAAAGAACCCATATTTTTATGATGCTGATAATGTAAAGCTTGAAGAACTTGACTACATGCTTTCTTCTGATGACACAGCAATGTATGCTGCCTATGGCGCAGACAACCTGGACTTCATCGACAGCGCACCTAATGATGAGCTTGCAAACCTTAAGGATAAGGATGATTTCTACGTTGCAGATCAGATCGGAACATATTATGTTGGATTTAATGTAAACAGCACACTTTTTGAAGGCAAGACACCTGAGCAGGCAAACGCAATGCGTAAGGCTATTGCATATCTTGTAGACCGTAAGACAATAGTTGATAATATTGCCCAGACAGGACAGATTCCTGCAAATACATTTATTCCTGACAGTATGAGCGATGGCAATGGTGGAATCTTCAAGCAGAATACTGATTCTTACACATATCCGGATGAGGCTTCTGCAGGATACTTCCCGATCGAAGTGAATGTTGACAAGGCAGTTGAGCTTCTTAAAGAGGCTGGTTATGAGTTTGATGAGAATAACATGCTTTCAGCTTCAACACCTATTACACTTAATTATCTTACAAACGATGGTACAGCGCATATTGCGATCGCACAGCAGATCCAGCAGGATGTGGCTCAGATCGGTATCACAATGAATATTCAGCAGGAAGACTGGCAGACATTCCTTAACGATCGTAAGAATGGTAACTTTGATATTGCTCGTGAAGGCTGGCTTGCTGACTATGATGATCCTGTAAATATGCTTGAGATCTGTGCTCCAAATGGAGACGATTCAGGTAATGATGATATGCAGCTTGGACTTAATTCGACAGAGTATGCTCCTGACTGGTCAGAGTACATCGATCTTCTTGCGCAGATCAAGTCAGAAACAGATTCGGCAAATCGTGTAAGCCTTATGCACAAGGCCGAGGATATGCTTATGGATACAGGTGCTATTCTTCCACTTTATTATTATAATGATTTCTATCTCCAGAAGGGTAACGTATCAGGAGATTACGTAAATGTATTTGGAATGAAATACTTTATGTATGTAGAAAAATCTGCTTCATAAGCAAAAGGCACTGTTTTAAATACTGTTGTGAGTTTGTTGCTCACAGCAGTATTTTTTGTGTGAAAAAATGTTCAAGAAAAACGTCGTTAAGTGTTGATTGTTTGCTGTTTAGCACAAGTACACGATTTAAATTAGTAAAGACGTATGTTAGAATAAAAATAACAAAATATGAGTTATTATATGAATTTTGGCATGTTGGCAAAATTCATAAACTTATGAGGAGGTTATCGTAATGCAGAGCGTAGTCGGTTCAAGTTCAAATAGAAATGTGCAGAGTGCAGTTTCTGAAGCTACTTCTGGGATAAAAGATCCGGTTGGAATCATTATAATGTCGGATTATGCTTCACTGCCGGAAGCGTCAAAATTAATACATGATAAATATCCAAATGCACAAGTAATCGGAACCAGTGGAATTTCGTATGTCGGTACAAAAATTTCAGACTCGATCCTTATCGTTACTGCATTTGAATCTGATTGTAAGGTTGAAGCGGGTGTGATCCAGAATCTTGCTACATGCCCAATCTATGATATATCTGTTTTACAGAAAAGTGTGAGGGATATCTCGGCAGGACGTGATGATACTATTTGTATCGAGTACTGCACTAATGATGAAGAAAAACTTATTTCTACAATGAGTGTTGCTCTTGAGAGAACAGGCATTTCGCTTATAGGCGGAACTGTATTTGGATATCCGGCAGGTTCGCCGGGACAGGTGACACTTAATGGTGAAGTTTTTGAAAATTCCTGTGCCTATATTATAGTTAAAAATCTGAAGGGTAAGGCCAGAGTGTATAGAGAAAATATATACGGCAAGGGGAAGGACGCAAAACCTCATATTGCAACGAAGGTCAATCTAAAGGATAAGGAACTGATAGAACTTGATCATAAGGCTGCTGCAGATGTATATTCACAGGAACTTGGTCTTTCTAAGGATAAGATAATAGATAATGTGTTGAAGAATCCTCTTGGAAGAGCTGTTGAGGATAATATCTTTATATCTTCAATGCATACGCTTAAGCCGGGTGGATCGCTTCTCAATTATAAGAGAATAAATGAGAACGATACCATATATATTCTTGATCTTTTTGATTATGATGAAATAAACAAAACGACCAGAAATGCTGTTGCAAGTGATTTTCCGAATCCAAGTCTGATAATTTCATGCAACTGTATATACAGGTATATGCTCTTTAATAAAGAGAATTATATGGATACTTTCCTTAAGAATATGTCTACGCTTGGTACACATATCGGAAATATAGGTGGTGGAGAGCAGTTTAACAATCAGCATGTAAATCAGACAATGGTTCTTGCTGTATTTGAGTAAGGAGGGCGCCGGATGTTCGGATTTAAGAAGGCGGCAGAAGAACCTGTCGAGATATTAAATAATAAATCAGAAGAGGGTCGTGGATTAAAGACCGACCTGGCTTCGATGAGGGCTTTTGGTAAGTTTATAGCTGAGCAGAAGGAAGAACTTCAGGAAGAAGAGCTTTCTACATCGTATGAACTGATAGCGATAAGAGAATCTTTTGATGCGGTTACAGAGCGTGAACATGCGATCACGACCTCAGTTGAAAATTTCAAAGAACAGTTTTCTAAGGTAAGAGAGATTACAGCATCATTTGACCAGATCATTGAAAAAATGATAAGTACAGCGGACGAGACACATACGAATATGGGAAGAGTCCGTGACAGCTCTGATTCTGTTGAAACTACAATAGCTGCTGTTCAGTCTGTGTTTACAGAGTTTCAGAATAGCTTTGATGAGATTCAGGAGAAGGTTAATCAGATCAATGGCATAGCAAATCAGACCAATCTGCTTGCACTGAATGCTTCTATAGAGGCTGCCAGGGCAGGAGAGAGCGGTCGAGGCTTTGCTGTAGTTGCGGATCAGGTAAATAAGCTCTCGTCTGATATTAAAGAGCTTGTAAGCTCAATAGGCGACAGTATGGGCGTTCTTAATGCAAATAACAGCAAGCTTATGTCTTCGATAGATGAAACAAGGCAGGCAATGCAGGAGTCAGTAACTCATGTAAATGAGACTGAAGAGGTTGTGGATAACATAAAGGTTGTTGCAGGGGAGATCGAAGAAGGTAATAAGAAGATGGTTTCGGTTTTCGATGAATGTGCCGGAAATGTTGATTCTATCACCGAGAGTATAAAAGCGTCGGAGGAATATTTCGATAAGGTTGATGCGGCAATTGATGATATGAGTCTTAATATTACCAGAAAGGGATTTATTTTTGAGAATATGGAAAATATTCTTGAGCAGACAGATCCTCTTATTGATCAGATTGAGAAGAATAATACATAAGGGAATGTCCTCTGCCGCTTTTAAGCGGCGGGGGATATTTTGTTTTTTGTCGGTTTTTAACTTGGTGTTTTGAAAAAATTAAAATTTTTGTAAAAAAGTACTTGAAAGAATACAAAATACATGGTATTATAACATTCGTGTCACGGAGAGCACAGCTCAAAGAGATGCAGTTACAACTAAATAGTTGTATGCGGAAGTGTCGGAATTGGCAGACGAGCAAGACTAAGGATCTTGTGACGGCAACGTTGTGTGGGTTCAAGTCCCATCTTCCGCATTATAAATCAGAACCAGGATGTGTCCTGGTTTTTGTTATTTTAAAGTTATTGAAGCACCCTGATTATGATTTATAATGCCGAGGAGTCCCTTGAACCCAGGTTCAAGGTCTCCTCGCCCGAAGGGCTTCGTCGGTCGGTTCGCCGGGAAAAAGGTCCACAGGACCTTTTTCGTAGTCCGTCTCACCCCATCTTCCGCATTATAAATCAAAACCAGGATGCGTCCTGGTTTTTGTTGTTTTAAAGTTATTGAAGCACCCTGATTATGATTTATAAGGCCGAGGAGTCCCTTGAATCCAGGTTCAAGGTCTCCTCGCCCAAAGGGCTTCGTCGGTCGGTTCGCCGGATGTTGCAATAATATTCTCGATGTGGCTTAATATAAAAATCAAGTGATGATAAATTAATATGATTTATAGGAAGGAAAATATGCAGGATATTATACTCGATGCATTTATAGATACAGTTAAACTTATTCCATTTCTTTTTGTGACTTATTTGGCGATGGAATATCTGGAAGGACATACGGAAGGTAAATTCGCAGCTGTAGTTAAGAAAGCGGGGAGACTTGGGCCGTTTTGGGGAAGCCTGCTCGGTGCCTTCCCACAGTGTGGCTTTTCGGCTGCTGCAGCTAATCTTTTTGCGGGAAGAGTTGTAACGGTAGGTACGGTAATAGCTATCTTTATGTCCACATCTGATGAGTTGATACCAATCTTTTTATCAGAAAAAGTTGAAGCATCACTTTTGATAAAAACGCTTGTTATAAAAGTTATAGTTGGCTGTTTTTGGGGTTTTGCCATAGATGTTGTGAGAAGAGTGCTCTTAAAAATTGTACCTGAGGAGACGAATATCAGAAGATTTTGTGAGAGAGAAAACTGTCACTGTGCTGAGTATATAACGAATAAAGAGGAACTTCATCATCTGAGTGATCACAGGCATCATCATGGTATACTTTTTCCTGCGCTAAGGCATACGTTTCAGATTTCGGCATTTGTATTTGCAGTAAATCTGGCACTTGGATTTGTTATAGAGACGGTCGGTATTGAATCTGTAAGTAAATTTACGGCGGATAAGCCTTTGCTCAGTATAGTGATAATGGGATTGATCGGACTTATTCCGAATTGCGGAGCATCGGTAGCTATTACACAGTTATTTCTGGGAAATATGATAAGTTTCTCGGCGATGATAACAGGGCTTCTTACAGGCGCAGGAGTTGGTCTTATGGTCCTTTTTAGAGTAAATGCAAGCCTTAGAGAAAACCTGACTATTATGACAGTTCTTTATGTTATCAGTGTCGTGACCGGAGTTGCGATGCAAATGACAGGTGTGTTATAACTTAGTAAATGTTAACAAGAATATAAATGGAGAAAATATAATGAAAAAAAGATTGATCATTGCAATTATTGCAGCAGCCGTACTGACTTCTGCATGCGGATTATCAAGTTCAAAAAAAGATATTGCCATAGTTGATTCGCTTGATTCGGCAGCAGCGACTGAGGCAGACTGGGAAAATGACGGTTATATCGGCCCTGTAGAGCAGGGAATTGCATCAAATGATTCATTTGACACTGCTGCAGCATATATTAAAAATACAGAAGGAAAAGTAGAAGCTATCGATTATTCGGAGACAAAATATAATCCGGGGGAAAGGGATGACTCTGAGTCATACGATGCTGCATCAGCTGCAGTGAGGATAAATTCTGCGATCTCTGGTTATAGTCTTAAAAGAATCAAAACAACAAGAGCTGATGCAGATGGTGCTGTTTTTGATCTTTATGTATGGACTGATACTACTACAAATAATATCGCAAAGATAGTTTCGATCGAGTATGGCAGCAGCGGCCGTGATGTAAAAGAATTTTATTATGATAATGCTGCTTTAAGATACGTATATGAGTATTCTGACAATATTTATGGAACAGCCTATAAAGCCTCATACAGTGCAAAGGGAAAGAAATGTACCTTTAAAGATGATGCTATGGTCCGCTGTGAAAATACTGAAAATGGTGTGACATATAATGCATCGGATTATATCAATTTAGATGCGGCTACCAAGACAGAATATGATGATCTTGAAAAGAATCTTGTCAACAGGGCATATATTAACTACACATTTGCTGCTTCACACCCGGGAATAGCCAAGATTTCAGGATATGCTGCGCATGAGGACGGCGGCACGCTTAAAAATGTACATGTGACAATCACTTCTACAGCACATTCATATAGTACAGAAGTTGTTTCAAATGATGACGGATATTATGAAGCATATGTTCCTGTAAATACGGATGACTGGTATAACATCAAATATACATATGGAGATTACCCTTCCAAGGAAATCGATGATATCAGTATCAGACCGGGTACAGTTGAGTATTGCCCGGGAGTAGTGTATATGACACCTGAAGGGGAAGTATCAGCACATAAGAATCCCGTATATCTTCTTGATGTTTCAAGTAAAGCACCGGGCAATCTTGCCGATGATGAGTTTGAAATCGTCACAACATATGAGAGTAATGGAGATTCAGTCACACCTGTTCTCTATGATTTGAAAAAGGGTGAGAAGGAAAATAAAAATGATGTTGTTGTAAAGATCAGCAGCGATACAGAATTTAAATACTATCTTACAGATGCGGTAAATGCCAAGAATGGTACATTTAATTCCAGCGCGATGTCGCTTACCGGTGCGTGTGTGAAAATTTACAATAAGGATGGTATAGTTGCATCTTTCCAGATCCCTGCAAACTCACTTGGGGCTGTGTGGGAAGTTTTTGAAATCGACGGGGGAACCATAATACCTGCTAATAATTACTATCAGGATGCGGTTACAGAACCCTTATTTTCTTGATTAAATAGACAAACTATTTTATAATGTTTTTGTCTAAAATAAACGCGAGGAGGATGCGTCAATGGGCTTTTTCAGTGATTTTAAAGATGACATTGAGTCAACAGTTCACGAATCTGCGGGGGCAGAAGATGAAGTATTAGAAGCTGAAACTGCTGAGGCGGAGGAGTTTGTAGCCGAAGCTGATGAACTGCCACTCGATGATCTTGTGCTTACAGACGAAGCAGAAGCCGGGCTGCAGGAGGAAGCAGCAGACAATACAGAGGATGTATTGGAGGACATGGAACTCACAGAGGAGATTCCTTCAGATCTTTTTGAAAATGTTTCAGAAGGCACAGTTGAAACAGAAGAAGTAGAGAAGATTCCGGAAGAGGTTATCGAGCCTGTAGAGGAAGAAAAGGGTAACGACATTTTTGAGGAGAGTAACAACATGGAAAGCGGAGTAAACGAATTTGAGAACGGTGTGCTTGATGATGGCCCCGTTTCTGATGAAACAGGTAGTATCACAGCAGGAATGACCATTAACGGCAACATTTCGGCAGATGGATCACTTGATGTACTTGGCAAGGTAGTTGGTGATATTAATATCAAGGGGAAACTTAATATTTCAGGAACTATCACAGGTAATTCTACAGCAGCAGAAATTTTTGCAGATTCTGCTAAAATCACTGGCGAAGTAATTTCAAAAGGCGCGGTTAAGGTTGGACAGGATTCAGTAATCCTTGGTAATATAACAGCTACATCAGCAGTAATCGCTGGTGCGGTTAAGGGTAACATTGACGTACAGGGACCAGTAATTCTTGATACATCAGCTATTGTTATGGGTGATATCATTTCAAAATCAGTACAGATCAACAATGGTGCTGTTATCGAAGGTCATTGCTCACAGAGTTATGCTGATGTTAATCCTACATCCTTCTTTGATGAACTTAAGGGTACAACAGACACAAAAAAGAAAAAATAAGGATTTGAGATGAAAAGAGTAATGTTAAAGCTCTCCGGCGAAGCTCTCGCCGGAGAAAAGAAAACCGGTTTTGATGAGGCTACAGTCCGCAAGGTTGCGCTTCAGGTAAAAAAACTGGTAGACGACAAAATTGAAGTCGGCATTGTTATTGGCGGCGGCAATTTCTGGAGAGGTCGTACATCAGAAAATATCGATCGTACAAAGGCTGACCAGATTGGTATGCTTGCAACGATTATGAACTGCATTTATGTATCGGAGATTTTCCGTTCAGTAGGAATGATGACTAATATCCTCACTCCATTTGAAGTTGGTTCATTTACAAAGCTGTTCTCTAAGGACAGAGCAAATAAGTATTTTGCACATGGCCAGGTCGTATTTTTTGCAGGTGGAACGGGACATCCATATTTTTCAACTGATACAGGTGTTGTTCTTCGTGCCATTGAAATCGAGGCAGACACAATTCTTCTTGCTAAGGCTATTGACGGGGTCTATGATTCAGATCCAAAGAGCAATCCAAATGCAAAGAAGTACGATAAACTTTCGATTAGTGAAATCGTAGATAAGAAGCTTCAGGTCATCGATCTTGCAGCTTCAATTTTAGCAATGGAAAATAAAGTTCCTATGCGGGTATTTTCTCTTAACGAAGAAAATGGTATTATCAATGCCGTAAGTGGTGATTTCAAAGGAACAGAGATCACCTGCGAATAAATAGACGAGGTAAAACAGTTAATGGACGAAAGAGTAAAAAAATACGAATCCAAGATGATCAAGTCTCTTGATAACCTTGATAATGAATACAAGGCAATCAGAGCAGGACGTGCTAATCCGCACATTCTTGATCGCATTAGAGTAGATTATTATGGTGCACCGACACCTCTTCAGCAGCTTGCTAACGTATCAGTTCCGGAAGCAAGAGTTATCATGATCAAGCCTTATGATAAGACAATGCTTAAAGAGATAATCAAGGCCATTGAGATCGGCGATATCGGAATCAATCCAAATAGTGATGGTGAGACAGTACGTCTTGTATTCCCTGAGCTTACAGAGGACCGCAGAAAGCAGCTCTGCAAGGATATCAAGAAGAAGGGTGAAGAATGCAAGGTAGCTATCCGTAACATCCGTCGTGATGGAAACGAAGAATTTAAGAAGCTTACAAAGGAAGATGTATCTGAGGATATCATAAGTGGTCTTCAGGATGATCTTCAGAAGCTTACAGATTCTTTCATTAAAAAAATCGATGCCGCAGAAGCTGATAAAGAAAAGGAAATCATGACAGTATGAGAATTCCGCAGCATGTTGCAATCATTCTGGACGGAAATGGAAGGTGGGCCAAGGCTAAAGGGATGCCGAGAACCTATGGTCACACCGTTGGTGCGAAAAATGTTGAAAATATTTGTCGTGCCTGCCATGACATTGGAATCAAGTATTTAACGGTATATGCTTTTTCAACCGAGAACTGGTCAAGACCTTCTGAAGAAGTTTCTACTTTGATGAAGCTTCTTAGGAATTATCTTGCGACGTGCCAGAAGACAGCAAAAAAGAATAACATGAGAGTGCGGGTTATTGGAGACAAGACACGCCTTGATTCAGATATTCAGGAAACGATAGAGAAGCTTGAAGAGGCTACAAAGACCTATGACGGACTCTATTTTACTATCGCGCTGAACTATGGAAGCAGAGATGAGATAATTCGTGCGGTAAATAAGATTCTTGAGGAGAAGAAAGCAGGAGTGATAGATGCTGATACACCTGTTACAGAGGAAATGATCTCAGAGCATTTGGATACGGCAGGAATGCCTGATCCTGATCTTTTGATCAGAACAAGTGGAGAAGAGAGACTTTCTAATTTCCTGCTTTGGCAGAATGCCTACACGGAATTTTACTTTACTGATATTCATTGGCCGGCCTTTGATAAGAATCAGCTTTTAAAGGCAGTAGAAGAGTACTCACGTCGTGACAGAAGATTTGGCGGCGTGAAACAGGAGGAAACAGAGAATGCTTAAAACCAGAGTATTGAGCGGTATAGCTCTGGTAATAATTTTAGGCAGTGCGTTATATGTGGGAGGGTACTATTTATGGACCCTCCTATTATTTGCTTCATTAATGGGACAGGTCGAGCTGTACAGGGCTCTTCATGGAGTCAGCTACAGTGAACACTATAAATGCACAAGCCTTGAGATTGCCGGTATAATCGAAACATTTTGTTATTATATTTCTATTCTTCTTACAGATTCGATGGAAGTTCCTGTTTTCGTGATAATAACTTCCCTTATAGCTGATATGATAATATATGTTCTTTCATTCCCTAAGTATAGAGCAACTGAAGCCATGCAGACTTACTTTGCAGAAGTTTATGTTCCGGTGATGCTGGGATTCATATATCTGCTCGGACGGGAGCATGGATTTGCCATGACTTTGCTCATTTTCATCAGCTCATGGGTATGTGATACCTTTGCATATTTTAGCGGAAGAGCTCTTGGAAAACATAAGCTGGCACCGATCCTCAGCCCTAAAAAGTCGATAGAAGGCGCAGTTGGCGGAGTTATCGGATCAGCTGCTGTAGGTGCTTTATTTGCCTGCCTGACAGGAATGAACATGTTTTTAATTATCGTGATAAGTGCAGCAGGAGCTGTGGTCTCTCAGTTCGGAGATCTTTTTGCATCAGCGATAAAGAGAAATCATAATATCAAAGATTACGGTAATCTTATTCCGGGACATGGCGGAATACTTGACAGATTTGATTCTGTGATTATTACAGCTCCAATTATATATATTCTTTCGGAGGTACTTCTTAAATGAAAAACCTTTCAGTACTTGGTTGTACAGGCTCAATAGGAACACAGACACTTGACATTGTAAGGAGTTACCCGGATAAGCTTAAAGTAACAGCACTTGCAGCAATGAAGAGTGTAGACAAGATAGAAGAGCAGATAAGAGAATTTCATCCTGAGGTGGCAGTGCTTTATGATGAAAAGGCTGCTGAAGATCTGAAGAGCAGGATCTCTGATACGGATACAAAGGTGCTTACAGGCATGGATGGTCTGTTGGAGGCTGCTACACTCGATAGTACAGACATAGTAGTCGGGGCAATTGTTGGTATGATCGGAATTCGTCCTACAGTTGCAGCTATTAAAGCACATAAGACAATAGCGCTTGCAAATAAGGAAACGCTTGTAGCGGCAGGGCATATTGTTATGCAGCTTGCAAAGGAAAATGGAGTTCAGATACTTCCTGTTGATTCAGAACATTCAGCAATTTTTCAGTCTCTTCAGGGAAATGAGCATAAATGCGTAGAAAAGATACTGCTTACAGCATCCGGCGGACCTTTCCGTGGAAAGAAAAAGGAAGATCTGGTCGGAATGACTGCTGCGGAAGCGCTTAAACATCCTAACTGGAGTATGGGACCTAAGGTGACTATTGATTCTTCAACCCTGGTAAATAAAGGACTGGAAGTCATGGAGGCTCACTGGCTCTTCGATGTGGATTATGACGACATCGATGTTATAGTACATCCGCAGAGTATAGTTCATTCAGCAGTACAGTATGTTGATGGGGCTGTTATAGCACAGTTGGGTGTTCCTGACATGCATTTGCCTATTCAGTATGCGCTTTTCTATCCGAATAGAATGTTCCTTGGACAGGAAAGACTTGATCTGGCAAAGCTTTCACAGTTGACTTTCGAGAAGCCGGATATGGAAACATTTCATGGTCTTGCACTTGCTTTTAAGGCGGCAAAGACCGGCGGAAGTATGCCAACTGTATTTAATGCAGCTAACGAAGTTGCAGTCAGAAGATTTCTTAATAATGAGATCACTTATCCTGAGATCACAGAAGAAATCGAAAAAGCAATGGATGCACATAAATTGATTGAAAATCCTTCACTGGATGAGATTTTTGAGACAGAAAAGGCAGTAAGACAGTGCTTATAAAACTGATTTTATTCATACTGATCTTTATGGTCATCGTTGTGGTACATGAGGGTGGACATTTTCTGGTTGGTAAACGAAGCGGTATTCATGTCGTTGAGTTCTCAATTGGATTTGGCCCGGATCTTTTCAAATTTACAAAGGGCGATACAAAGTATTCGATAAAGGCATTTCCTTTAGGTGGATTGTGTAGGTTTGAAGGGATGGACCCGGAGGATGATGAAGAAATTGGCGAGAAATCCTTCCTAAATGCCTCTGTATGGGCACGTATCGCTACAGTTGCTGCAGGACCGATCATGAATTTTGTTCTGGCGTTTTTCCTTGCATTATTTGTGATCGGAAGTGTCGGATATGATGAACCTGTTGTTTCAGGTGTCATGGAAGGTTATCCTGCTGCAGAGGCAGGTATTGTATCAGGCGATAGAATCGTAAAAATCGATGATAAAAAAATTGATATTTATCGTGATATAAGTTTGTATATGATGCTGAATGAGAGTAAGACTGCAGAAATAACTTATATCAGAAATAATGAGAAGCATACAGCTTCTGTGGAACCAAAATATGATGAGGCTTCAGGAAGGTATCTTTTTGGTCTTTATGGCTCAGGTCAGAGAACCAAAGGAAACTTTTTAGATACAATACATTACAGCATGGTTGAAGTTCGTTATTGGATCGAGGCAACATGGAAGAGCCTTGGAATGATATTTTCCGGGCATGTATCAAAGGACGATGTTGCGGGACCTGTCGGAGTGGCACAGGTAGTAGGAGAAGTGTATGATGAGTCTAAGGCAGATGGTCTGTACTATGTGTGGCTGAATCTGATGGAACTCACGATACTTTTGACAGCGAACCTCGGCGTTATGAATCTGCTTCCGTTTCCTGCGCTGGATGGCGGAAGACTCGTATTCCTTGTGATCGAAGCGATAACAAGAAGACCGGTCAACAGGAAGTTTGAAGCAATAGTTCATTTTGTTGGAATGTGTGTATTGCTGGTCTTTATGATGTTTGTGATGTACAATGATATATCGAAATTTTTCAGGTAGATTCAGGCGGTGGTCATTATAAAAGCCACCGCTTGACATATTTTAAAAGGCGGGGTATTATAACATCCGCAATACAAATCTTTCTATACAGTATTCACTGTATAAATTTCATGGGAATTGTTTGAGGAAAAATTGAATAGTAATTATAGAATTGTTGAACTGCTTTCTAAGTCTAAAATGTCAGAAGTATATCTGGCTGTTGATAATATTATGGCCAGAAAGTGGATCATTAAAAAGATAAGCTGTAAAGATGAGTATGTAAGAATGGGTATTTTTAATGAACTGAATTCATTAAAAAAGCTGCATGACAGAAGGATAGCAGCAATCAGAGAATGTTTTATTGAAAATGAAAAAGTGTGTCTTGTGATGGAGTACATTGAAGGAATGAATCTCAAGCAGATAGCTGAGAAAAATCCGGAATTTGCAAGTGAAAAGGCTCTTGAATGGGGAATTCAGATTGCAAAGATCATTACGATGCTTCATCAGAATACTCCGGCAATTATCTATAGAGATTTAAAGCCACAGAATGTGATATTACAGCCGGATGGTGTGCTGTGTCTGATTGATTTCGGGGCTGCAAAGGCGAAAACAGGCTCTGAAATAGATAAATATGCGGTCGGAACGGAGGAGTATGCGGCTCCGGAGCAAAGAATGGGGGTTAGTGATGAAAAGACGGATATTTATAATTTTGGAAAAACACTGGAGAAAATCTCCGGAAAAAAGAATATAGCAGGTCTTAAATATATAATTAAGAAGTGCACGGAGAGCAGAGAGAAAAGATATACTTCAATGAGTATGGTGCTGCGTGATCTTAAAAGAGTTGAATTTTTCCATCGGTGGAGAAGACTGGCAGCGGCAGGATTTATTGTGAGCCTAATAATAACATCGCTGCTTTTTGATTATGCGTTGATGAAAAAAAGGGCCGGAGAAGAGAAGGCGTATTACATTAAAGAGATGGCTGATGTTGAATCAGATTATCTTTTTCTTGCATCAAAGCTTGATAAAACGAAAGAGGCTTTGGATAAAATTGACGCAGACTGTACGGAAAGCGGAGAATTCAGCGGTAAGCTATATTTACAATGCGGAATGGCAGCATTTGATGAGTTAAATGATTATGAACGTGCAGCAGATTATTTTTTGAAGGCTGAAGAAAATGGCTTTTCTGCAGCTTGTACGTATAAAGAAATATCTTATGAATTGTCAGGATTCCCTGATAAAAAATCCCTTAGAGAATTATTAAAGAAATTAAATAGTGACAAAAGAATAGCTAATGATGAAGAAAAAGTTCTGATTGAAAAAAAGATCAAAGAACTGATAAAAATAGAAGGAGAGTAATTGAGCTTTGAAATATAGATGTATTTGTGCGTTGCTGGCAATTGCAGCACTTATAATGAACCGTATCCCAGTGTATGCGAATGAAGAGGTCAGGATGACGGACAGGGCGGGACACGAGCTTAAGATGAGCGAAGACGGAGTCGCGGCTGTTGACGGAGAGTTGTTTTTTAAGATAAGAAATGATGGAAATGTATATACAAAGATTGTTACAGATATGAGAGATACAGGATATAAGCAGCTTGATGGAGATACATTTTGTGTTTCGGAGAATAATGCTGATATTTCAATTGTAAGGGTGGATAAGAGCAGACATATCTATGCTCCTGTGAGTGGGCTTCCGTCAGTGATAAGGAAAAGAAGGAATTTGAGACGGACTCCTGAAGTAAAACTTATCACGAAAGGAGATAGTAAGAAAGTCGGAGAAATTCTTTATATAAACGGAGAAAATCCCGGGATAGAAATTGAACCTGGTACGGAGCCTACATATGTTAGAGTGAAAAGCGGTGATGAAGAAAGTCTTGTGAGAATCTTCAGGAGAGAAATATTCAGTCTAAAAAAAGGGTGTACGGAGGCCGAGGTATGGAGCGAGAATGGAGATGGCCGGAAAGAATATGCTGAGATTCCGTTTAAGAAAATTATTTATGATCCGGATGCGCCATCTGTGCCTAAGATCAGAATAGATGGCGATGTTGTAATTGAAGATTCAGGCAGATTGGCGGCAAAGAAATCGTTAACGATAGAGGTGAAGGCAGAGGATGAATGTTCCGGGGTTGAAAAATATATTTTTGTGACTGAGAATGGCAGGGAATATGAGGCTGACAAGTTGCAGATAGAGGCTGGCTCAGAAAAGAGGATAACGGTATATGCCGTTGACAGGGCCGGGAATAAATCTGAAAAAGCAGAATTAAATAAACGACTCATTATTGACGCTTCGGGACCGGAAATACTGGCTGATGTTACTGCAGATGAAAATGGTGAGATGAGCATAAGTGCACGTGCACATGATGATCTGCTTGGAGTTAAGGCGATTTCGGTGTATCTGGATGATAAAAAATTGTCCGCTTCCAAGATACCTGAGATAAGGTGCAGTACTGAAATAAAAAATCTGGAGGTGGGGATGCATGTGTTAAAAATAATAGCGTTAGATGAAATTGACAATAAAACAGTGAAAGAATATGTGATCGATAAAGAACAGACAGTGATGCCGGAATTAGAAGTGATGGGAGTGGAATCCTTTTCAACTGTTAAAACAGGAGTTAAGCTGAAAACGGCAGCAGCTGCTGAGAATAGAGTTAGCTTTGAAGTATTTTATAAAGATAAAGCCGGGAACGAACATAGATATGTTCAGAGAGGCAGAGTATTTGAAGCATCGGAAGAAGGATCTTATATTGTAAAAACGACTGCGGAGGATAAATATGAAAATAAGACTTCAATAGTGAAGTCATTTATGATAGATAAAACTTCATCTGAGCTTCCTGATATCAAAAAATTGGATAAGAAATATTTAAGAAATATAAAGATAAAAACTATGGATCGGTTTATAAATCCGGATTTCAGTGCGTGCAGAACAGAGATGCTTCTTAATAATGAAGTTTATGATGGTCATAAAATTGATAGGCCCGGACATTATGTACTGACTCTTAGATCGGTGGATGCAGCTGGAAACAAGAGCAAAGCGTCTGCGGAATTTATTATAAGGGGCAGAAAATAAGATGGTTTGACATTGATTCTTGTCCGGTGATAGTATAGAAAGAGTTTATTATATTCAAGATTATAATTGAGGTACTTAAATTATGTACAGAGACGAAACTAAAGTTGTAAGAATCGGTGACAGAGTTATCGGAGGCGGCAACCCGATATTGATTCAGTCAATGACAAATACCAGAACAGATGACGTTAAGGCGACGGTAGAGCAGATACTCAAGCTTGAAGAAGCCGGCTGTGAACTTATTCGCTGTACTGTTCCGACGCTTGCATGTGCTGAAGCGCTTAAAGAAATAAAGAAGCAGATACATATTCCTCTTATCGCAGATATTCATTTTGATTATAAGATGGCAATCGCGGCTATTGAAAACGGTGCAGATAAAATCCGTATCAATCCAGGAAACATCGGAGGAGAAGAGAATATCGCTGCAGTTGTAAAAGCTGCAAAAGAGCATGATGTACCGATAAGAGTTGGTGTTAATTCAGGATCTCTTGAAAAAGATCTGATCGAGAAATATGGCGGAGTTACAGCAGAGGGACTTGTTGAAAGTGCACTTGATAAAGCTGCAATGATCGAGCGTCATGATTATGACAATATCGTTATCAGTATTAAATCTTCGGATGTGCTTATGTGCGTTAAAGCCTATGAGCTCATTGCATCTAAGACGAAATACCCGCTTCATGTAGGAATCACTGAAGCCGGTACACTTATCTCAGGAAATATAAAATCAGGAGTTGGTCTCGGACTTATTTTATATCAGGGAATAGGTGATACTATACGAGTTTCACTCACAGGCGATCCTGTGGAGGAAGTTAAGAGCGGAAGAATCATACTTAGAACACTAGGACTTAGAAAGAATGGTGTTGAAGTTGTTTCCTGCCCGACTTGTGGACGTACAAGAATAAATCTTATCGAGCTTGCAAATCAGGTTGAAAACCTTGTGCAGAGATATGATGCCAATGTAAAAGTGGCTGTTATGGGATGTGCGGTCAATGGACCCGGTGAAGCAAGTGAAGCAGACTTTGGCGTAGCCGGAGGCGATGGTGTAGGCCTTCTTTTCAAAAAAGGTCAGATCATTAAGAAGCTTCCGGAGTCAGAACTTTTAGGAGCATTAAAGGATGAGCTTGACAAAGCCTTTTTATGAAGTATTTCCAACATTGAAACTCGAGGGAGAAGAGCATAAGCTCTTCTCCCTTGTTGGCGTTAAAAAAATCAGTACAACAAGAAATCGTGATATATTTCATGTTTATATACAGTGTCCACGTTTGATAAGCCAGAAAATGGTGCGGCATGTTGCGGCTGAAATGGCGAAGCAGCTTTTTCCAAAGCAGAAAAATGTGAGATTTACTCTGCATGAATCATTTCAGCTTTCAGATCAGTATACTCCGCAGTCACTGCTGGATGTCTACAATGACAGCATTAGTGCGGAGCTTAAAAGAGAATCTCCGATACTTTACAATCTATATCGTCATGCGGAATTTGGTTTTGCGGATGACAATATTGTAAATATGGAGCTTCAGGATACGATCATTGCGAGGGAAGAGTCTGAAAAACTGGCGGACTATCTTACTAACGTAATGAATGTGAGATGTGGTCTCAGGGCTAATATTCGAATATTTTACAGAAAAGAAGAGAAATCTCAGGAGGCTATTGAGGCAGAAATACGTGTTCAGCATGAAATTGCCGCAATTACAGAGGCTGCTTTGAAGGCTGCAGGAAATGCTGAGGAAAAAGTTGAAAAGCAGGAAAGCAGTTCTAAAAAGAGCGATAACGGGAAAACTTCCGGTGAAAAAAGTACCGAAAAGAAGAGCTTTGCAAAGAAGAGCTTTGAACGGAGAGAAAGCTTTTCGAAGAAAGCCTCTAATCCGGATATCATTTATGGCAGGGACTTTGATGAAGAAGCCATACCGATAAATGAGCTTGTCGGCGAAAACAGCATGGTTGTGATCAGAGGACAGCTTATAGGCTATGAGGAGCATCCGATCAGAGGAGAAAGAAATGTTATTTCGATCGATATAACAGATTTTACTGATTCTATTACGATGAAGCTTTTCATAAAGAACGAAGACCTTGGTGAGTTCAGAGAGGGAATAGGCGCAGCGGGGCTGGAAAAAGGCAAGCCGGGACAGTTTGTAAAGGTAAAAGGACTTTTGAATCTGGATTCCTTTGAGCATGATATAGTACTTGGCGGAATCAGGATGATCAAAAAAATTGGATCGTTTGTTGTGCCGAGAAATGATGTTGCACCTGTAAAGAGAGTAGAACTTCATTGTCATACCAGAATGAGTGAAATGGATGGACTTTCTGATGTGAAAACCATCGTTAAAAGAGCTGACAGTTGGGGGTGGAATTCAATTGCCATAACAGATCATGGAAATGTGCTTGCCTTCCCTGAGGCAAATCATACTTTGCCCGATCTGAGCAATCCTGATTTTAAGATAATTTATGGCGTTGAGGGATACCTTGTAGATGATGAGCGACGTATTATCTGGAATATAGGAGCATCCGACGGACGCGAAGATCATGGCTTTGACGAGGATTATGTTGTATTTGATATCGAGACAACGGGATTTTCGGCGGAGAAAGATAAAATAATAGAGATCGGCGCTGTGCGAGTGAGCGGTGGTCAGATAGTAGATCATTATGATGAATTTGTAAATCCTGAGATACCTATTCCGTTTAGGATTGAAGAGCTTACAGGAATCAATGATTCTATGGTCAGCGGAGCCGGAAATATAGCGGAAGTGCTTCCGGGATTTCTTAAGTTCTGTGAAGGAGCTCATGTAGTTGCGCATAATGCTGAGTTTGATACGACATTTATTGCAAAGAATGCAAGAGATCTGGGACTTTCCTTTGATAAATTTGTTGTTGATACAGTGGAAATGGCAAGAATGTTCCTGCATAATCTTGCTCATTTTAAGCTTGATCAGGTTGCCAAAGAGCTGGATGTTTCGCTTGAAAATCATCATAGAGCTGTTGATGATGCCGGGTGTACAGCGGAGATTTTTGTAAAGCTTGAAGAAAAGGCCAAAGATGCCGGCTACGAAAATTTTGAAAATATGGCAGCGGCAAATGAGATCACGACGGACATGATCATGAATCTTCCGATGTATCATGTTATCATCCTGGCAAAAAACGAGATCGGACGTGTCAATCTATACAGATTGGTTTCGATGTCGTACCTGACTTACTACAGGAGACGGCCCAGAATTCCAAAGAGTATATTAAATAAGTATAGAGAAGGACTTATTGTCGGAAGTGCGTGTGAGGCAGGAGAGCTTTATCAGGCAATCGAGCGTTCAAGTTCAGAAGATAAAATAGCCCGTATTGTAAATTTTTATGATTATCTGGAAATTCAGCCTATAGGAAATAATGAATTCCTGCTGAAGGCTTCAGGTAAAAAAGAGGCAGTCTATGAATCTGAGGAAGACCTTAGAAATGTAAATCGTAAGATAGTCGCGTTGGGAGAGCAGTTTAATAAGCCTGTTGTAGCAACCTGTGATGTGCATTTTCTTGATCCGGCAGATGAGGTTTACCGCCGGATAGTTATGGCCGGAAAGGGCTTTGATGATGCTGACGATCAGCCTCCGCTATATCTCAGGACTACAGACGAGATGCTGAATGAATTTATGTATCTTGGAGAAGAGAAGGCAAGAGAGGTGGTTATAACAAACACCAATCTTATTGCAGATATGATCGACAAGATAACCCCTGTACGTCCGGATAAGGCTCCGCCTGTAATTGAAAATTCTGATCAGACTCTTAGAGATATCTGCTATGAGAAGGCTAAGGAACTGTATGGTGAGGACCTACCGCATCAAGTTTCGGACAGACTTGAGATCGAGCTTAAATCAATTATAGGTAATGGTTATGCGGTTATGTATGTTATTGCGCAGAAGCTTGTTTGGAAATCGGTCGAAGATGGATATCTGGTAGGTTCTCGAGGATCTGTAGGTTCTTCATTTGTCGCAAATATGGCAGGAATAACAGAGGTTAATTCACTTCCGGCACATTATCTGTGTCCTAAGTGTCATTACTATGACTTTGATTCAGAGGTTGTAAAGGACTTCCAGAAACGAGGCATGTCGGGCTGTGATATGCCGGATGCTATATGTCCGAGATGCGGTGAAAAGCTTGGAAAGACAGGATTTGATATTCCGTTTGAAACTTTCCTTGGATTCTCGGGAGACAAGGAGCCGGATATTGACCTTAATTTCTCGGGTGATTATCAGTCCAAGGCGCATAAATATACTGAGGTAATTTTTGGAGCAGGCCAGACATTCCGTGCGGGAACTATAGGTACAATGGCTGAGAAAACAGCTTATGGATATGTTCTTAAATATTGCGAGGAAAAAGGAATTCATAAGCGAAGAGCTGAGATGGAAAGACTGGCTCACGGATGTGAAGGTGTACTTCGTACAACAGGTCAGCATCCGGGCGGAATTGTTGTTATGCCGAGAGGAGAGGAAATATATTCATTTACTCCGATACAGCACCCTGCAAATGATATGACAACTCCGATAATCACGACTCACTTTGAATATCACTCGATTGACCATAATCTGCTTAAGCTTGATATTCTCGGTCATGATGATCCTACGATGATAAAATTCCTGCAGGATGCCACAGACGTTGATCCTATAGCAATACCGCTGGATGATAAAAAAGTAATGTCACTGTTTACCAATACCGAGGCACTTGGAATCACCCCTGAAGATATAGGAGGATGTAAGACCGGTACGCTTGGAATACCTGAGTATGGAACGGACTTTGCCATACAGATGCTTTTGGATACGAAGCCGGTATCCTTTTCCGATCTTATAAGGATTTCAGGACTTTCACATGGTACAGATGTTTATGCGGGAAATGCAGAACTTCTTATTAAAGAAAAGGGACTTAAGCTGGCTGAATGTATCTGTTGTCGAGATGATATCATGATATATCTGATAGCAAAGGGTATGGACCCTGCACTTTCATTTAAGACAATGGAATCAGTTCGAAAGGGTAAAGGCCTTAAGCCTGAGATGAAAGAGGCAATGCTTGCAAACGATGTACCGGACTGGTATATCGAATCCTGTCTTAAGATCAAGTACATGTTCCCTAAGGCACATGCGGCTGCGTACGTTATGATGGCATGGCGAGTTGCGTGGTTTAAGGTATATAAACCGCTGGCATATTATTCGGCTTTCTTTTCGATAAGAGCAAGTAAGATCGACTATGAGACAATGTGTCAGGGCCGTGGAAGACTGGATGAAACACTTAAAGTACTTCAGGATAAAATGAAGGAAGTCGGTAAAAACAGGATGACGGCTACTGAATTGGATGCGATCAGAGATATGCGTCTGGTACAGGAAATGTATGCCAGGGGCTTTGGCTTTGAAAAGATTGATATAAATAAAGCTGATGCTAAATATTTCAGACAGGCAAGTGATAAAACCATAATGCCGCCGCTTTCTTCGGTTGATGGACTTGGTGGAAAAGCGGCAGATGCACTGGCAAATGCGATAGCTCTTGCGGCAGATGATGGACCGTTCCTTTCTGTAGATGATTTCTGTGTAAGGACAGGCTGCTCAGAAAATGTTGCAAAGAAGCTTAAAGATCTTGGATTGCTTGGAGATATACCGGATTCAAATCAGTTATCGATATTTGATCTGATGATGTAAGCCAGGATGTATAATAGTTATAAATAAGGAAGCATATCCTTTTGGTTAGAGGATATGCTTCTTTTATTTTATAAAGTGATAATATTTTATACAACAAAAAACCGGAAGAAAACTTCCGGTTTTAAGTAGCTCGTAGCGGAATCGAACCGCTGATTCTGCCGTGAGAGGGCAGCGTCTTAACCGCTTGACCAACGAGCCATGATTATGTGTGTTCAATTATTCATGAATCATTTGATTGATTCAAGTAGCTCGTAGCGGAATCGAACCGCTGATTCTGCCGTGAGAGGGCAGCGTCTTAACCGCTTGACCAACGAGCCATAATCATGTTTATTAAATTATTAATGAATCATTTTATGATCCAAGTAGCTCGTAGCGGAATCGAACCGCTGATTCTGCCGTGAGAGGGCAGCGTCTTAACCGCTTGACCAACGAGCCTTAGTTATTTGTGTCTGTGTCGTTCGCCGCAGACAAGTGATACTATACTACCACGGATAACAAAATGCAAGCATTTTTTTCGAAAAAATTAAAAAAAATTGAAAAAAGATTAAAGAATGCGCTAAATGAGCCACTTTGTCGGGATTTTAAAACTTGACGTTACTAATAATAGATGCTATATTATGTTATGTAACGTTGAAGTGGGCTCGAAAGAGTCCACATTTTTTATGCAAAAAAGTATATTTGGAGGCACGAGTGGATAACACTGCTATTGCAAAAAAGTTCGCAGATCTCATTAAGCCGGTCGTAGATGAGTATGGCTTTGAGCTTATCAGAACGGAATATGTTAAAGAAAACGGCAATTATTTTTTGAGAGCTTATATTGATAAGCCGGAGGGAATCACAATTGATGACTGCGTTCTTGTGAGCCGCAGGGCAAGTAAGCTGCTCGACCGTGAAGATTATATTGAAGATGCTTATACAATGGAGATAAGCTCTCCCGGATTTATGGAAGAGCCAAACGTGAAAGGAGATACAGAATAATGCCAGCAAAAAAGAAGTCAGCTAAGACTTCAAAAATAGAAACAAAAAACGAACTTCTTGAAGCTATTGAGTTTCTTGTTAAGGAGAAATCAATCAGTAGAGAGACACTTCTTGATGCGATAGAGAATTCTCTTATGACAGCATGCAAGAATAATTTTGGAAAGGCTGATAATATTCACTGCGTAATGGATCGTGAGACATGTCAGTATCATCTCTATGCAGAGAAGACTGTTGTTGAAGAGGTTGCAGATCCTCTTAACGAGGTTCTGCTTGAGGAGGCTGCAAAGTATGATGCAGCAGCTTCAATTGGAAGTATTGTTAAATGTGATCTCAACAGCAGAGAATTTGGAAGAATCGCTACACAGAATGCCAAGAATGTGATTCTGCAGAAGATCCGCGAGGAAGAGAGAAATTCTGTTTATAATGAATTCATTGAGAAGGAACATGATGTTGTTACCGGAACAGTTCAGAGATTCATGGGCAGAAACATCAGCATCAATCTTGGTCATGCAGATGCACTTCTTTCTGAGAATGAACAGATCAAAACAGAAGAGCTTCATGCCAATGACAGAGTAAAGGTCTATGTACTTGAGGTTAAGAGTACAACACGCGGACCTAAGATCCTTGTAAGCCGTACACATCCGGAACTCGTAAGAAGACTTTTTGAAAATGAAGTTGCTGAGGTTGCTGATGGTACAGTTGAGATCAAGGAGATCTCACGTGAAGCAGGTTCAAGAACAAAGATGGCTGTATGGAGTAATAACTCAGATGTAGATGCTGTCGGTGCCTGTGTAGGTATGAATGGTTCACGAGTAAATGCTATCGTGGAAGAGCTTGGCGGAGAAAAGATCGATGTCATCGATTGGGATGAAAATCCTGCTATCTTTATTGAGAATGCACTTTCTCCTGCAAAGGTAGTATCTGTAATAGTAGATGGTGATGCAAGAACAGCTAAGGTGGTCGTACCTGATTATCAGCTTTCACTTGCCATTGGTAAGGAAGGTCAGAATGCTCGTCTTGCGGCAAGACTTACAGGATTTAAGATCGATATTAAGTCTGAGACACAGGCTAAAGATGCTCCTGGATTCCGTATGGAAGATTATCTTATGGATGAAGAGGAAGATTCAGCAGCAGAGCAGGATGAAGATGCTGTTGTTGATGAAAATGTCGATGAAATTATTGAGGATACAGTAGAATCCGAAGAACAGGTTTCAGATGAAGAGTGATAAAAAGGCTTCCGGGCACGAAGTCATGAGACGCTGCGTGGGATGCGGTGTTTCAAAAGATAAGAGCGGTCTTGTGAGGATCGTTAAAAATAAAGACGGAGAGATTAAATTTGATCTGTCTGGTCATGCAGCCGGGAGGGGCGCTTATGTGTGCCTTGATCCGGAGTGCTTAAAGAAAGCAATCGAACGCAGAGGACTTGAAAGGTCTTTTGGATGTACGGTTTCTGATGAAGCCCGGAACAGCCTGCGTGAGGAGTTTGGAAAGCTTGATATCAGATAAGGTACTTTCTTTACTTGGACTCGCGACGCGCGCAGGTAAGATCTGCAGTGGTGAATTTTCGGTGGAGAAGTCGGTCAAGGCCGCTAAACCTTCACTTGTGATAGTAGCCACAGATGCGTCTGCAAATACAAGAAAGAAATTTAGTGATAAGTGTAAATTTTATAAGATACCGATTCGTTTTTATGGAACCGGCGAAACGCTTGGAGCAGCTATTGGCAAGGAATTCCGTGTCTGTATCGCTGTGGAAGATGAAGGTTTTGCGAAAACGATTATGGAACGTCTGGAGGAGTGACTGAATGGCTAAAATGCAGATAATGAAAATTACGAAAGAACTTAAGGATAAGGGGATTACCGTCAGCAATAAGGATGTTGTTGAATTCCTTAAAGAAAATGGAGCCGATGTTAGCAGTCACATGTCTTCCATAGACGATAACTATATTAAAATGGTTCGAGATAAATATGATACTGGCTCAAGTAGTCAAAATAGCAGTAATAGTAATACGGAGGAGAAAAGTACGGAGCAGAAGTATACCGCAAAGCCTGAAGCGAAAACAGAAGTAAAAGATACAGAAGTAAAGGCACAGAAAAAGAGTAAACACAATATCATTTTTGCAACAAACAATTCCGGACGCGGACGTCAGGGAAATCGACAGGTTGTAAAAATTACAAATGGTAAGATAGAAGACGATAAGCCTAAAAAGAAGACTTTTAAGCACACAGAGGTTGCTTCACCTGAAGCATTCGAAAAAACTGAGAAGAAGGTTGAAGAGCAGCCTGTAAAGAAGGCAGAGGAAGTTAAGACTGAGACTGCTGAAGTTAAGAAGGAAAAGCCTGCTGAAACAGAAACTCAGAGCACAGGCGCAAGAGTTATTGGTAATGTATTTGCCAATATGGAAAAGCTTAAGAAAGAACGTGAGGCTGCAAGAGCACAGCGTGCAGCGTCTGCTGAAAGAAACGGAAACGGAGGTCAGAACCGCGGCGATAGAAATAATGGCCGAAACAATGACCGCAATAACGACCGTGGCGGAAGATACAACAATGGCAATGGACGCAACAATCAGGGACAGAATAGAGGAAATTTCAACAGAAATGGATCGTCTGATTCACGTGGCGGCCGCAGCTTTGGCAATGGTGGCAATAATTCAAACTTTAACAGAGGAAACGGCAGACCGGGTTCCAACAACCAGAACCAGGGAGGCCGCGGAAACTTTGGCCAGAGCGCTGCACCTGCACCAACAGGAAAAGAAGGCGGAAACCGCAGAGGACAGGATCGCTGGAAACAGAGCGAGGCTCGAAAGAGAAAAGAGCAGAATTACGAGAATTCCATGGAGGAAAAGAGCAAGAAGTTCAATCCACATGGCTTCCACAAGCCTGCACCGGTTGCAAAGGAGCCTGAGGAGCAGATCAAGGTAATCACAATTCCTGATGAACTTACTATCAGAGAGCTTGCTGATCACATGAAGATGCAGCCTTCAGTTATCATTAAGAAGCTTTTCCTCGAAGGAAAGGTAGTTACTCTTAATACAGAGATTTCTTATGAAGAGGCTGAGGAAATCGCTCTTGGATATGAGATCCTTTGTGAGCATGAAAAGAAGGTTGACGTTATCGCAGAGCTTCTTAAGGAAGAGGAAGAGGATGAAAGCCTTCTTCAGAAGCGTCCTCCTGTAGTTTGTGTAATGGGTCATGTCGATCATGGTAAAACATCACTTCTTGATAAGATCAGACAGTCACATGTTACTGATCGAGAGGCTGGTGGTATTACACAGGCTATCGGTGCTTACGTGGTAAATATTCAGGGTAAGAAGATCACTTTCCTTGATACACCGGGACATGAAGCATTCACAGCTATGCGTATGCGTGGTGCCAACTCAACAGATGTGGCTATTCTCGTAGTTGCTGCTGATGACGGTGTTATGCCTCAGACAGTAGAAGCTATCAACCATGCAAAGGCTGCAGGTGTTGATATCATCGTTGCAGTCAACAAAATGGATAAGCCTAATGCAAATATCGACAGAGTAAAGCAGGAGCTTGCCGAGTACGAACTCATCCCTGAGGACTGGGGTGGATCAACAGTATTTGTTCCTGTTTCGGCTAAGACAGGTGAAGGAATCGATACCCTTCTTGAGATGTGTCTTCTCTCTGCAGATATGCTTGAACTTAAGGCTAATCCAAACCGTAAGGCAAGAGGTCTTGTTATCGAGGCAAGACTTGATAAGGGCCGCGGTCCTGTCACAACTATCCTTGTTCAGAAGGGTACACTCAGAGTCGGTGATTTCATCGCAGTTGGTCAGTGCCATGGCCGTGTAAGAGCTATGCTTGATGAGAATGGTAAGCAGCTTAAAGAGGCAGGCCCATCAACACCTGCTGAGATTCTTGGACTTGATGATGTTCCGGATGCAGGTGAGATCTTTGTTTCACCTGAAACAGATAAGGAAGCAAAGAACTTTGCAGAGACATTTAAGGCTCAGCATAAGAAAGAGCTTCTTAACGAGACAAAGAACAGAATGTCTCTTGATGATCTTTATTCACAGATCAAGGAAGGTGAGCTGAAGGAATTCAACGTTATCATCAAGGCTGATGTACAGGGTTCTGTCGAAGCATTGAAGAACAGCCTTCTTAAGCTCTCAAATGAGGAAGTTGCTCTTAAGGTCATCCATGGTGGTGTTGGTGCTATCAATGAATCGGATGTTATTCTTGCATCTGCTTCAAATGCGATCATCATCGGATTTAATGTTCGTCCGGATAATCTTGCAAAGCAGACAGCAGATACAGAAAATGTTGATATTCGTCTCTACAAGGTTATTTACCAGGCAATTGACGATGTTGAAGCTGCCATGAAGGGTATGCTTGCTCCGGTATATGAGGAGAAAGTTATCGGACATGCAGAGATCCGTCAGATCTTCAAGGCATCTGCTATTGGTAATATTTCGGGTTCTTACGTTACAGACGGTATGGTTGAGCGTGGATGTTCAGTTCGTATCTTCCGTGGTGATGATAAGATCTTCGAAGGTGAGCTTAAGTCACTTAAGCGTTTCAAGGATGACGTTAAGGAAGTTAAGGAAGGATATGAGTGTGGTCTTGTATTCGAAGGCTTCGATAAGGTTCAGGAGCTTGATCGCGTAGAGTGTTATAAGATGGTTGAGGTAGAAAGAAAGTAATAAATGAGAAAAAATTCTACAAAAGCTAATAGAATTAACGGAGAAGTGCTCAGAGCACTCTCCGGAATAATTCGTGAAGTAAAGGATCCAAGAGTGGGCCCTTTCACATCGGTAATGGAAGTTATCGTTGCGCCTGATCTTAAGACCTGTAAGATTTATATCAGTGTTCTTGGAGGCGAGCAGGAAAGAGAAGAGACTCTCGCAGGACTCAATTCTGCAAAGGGATTTATCAGACGTGAACTTGCCCACATTGTTAATTTGAGGAACACACCGGAGCTTACATTCATTATGGATGATTCAATAGCATATGGTGTAGACATGTCAAAGAAGATTGAAGATGTTATCGCCAAGGACGAAAAGATAGAAGAAGAACGAGGCGATATAAAAGCTTCAACAGATGAAGGACAGGAATGATTAATTTAAAAGAATTAGTGGGTGGAGCCAATTCTATCGCCATCAGCGCACATGTGCGTCCTGATGGTGATGCTATTGGTTCCACTCTTGGACTTTATAATTATATTAAAAAATGCTGGCCGGAGAAAAAGGTTACAGTATTCCTTGAAAATCCGGAAGAAATCTTTTCTTACCTGAAGGGGTTTGACGAAATAGTCAGTCTTCAGCGTAAGACAGCAGAAGAAAAAATGTTGACCTCTGACACAGTGGAAGCCTATGATCTGTTTTTTGCGCTTGATCTTGGTGATATTGAAAGACTTGGAGAAGCCGGCGAATATTTCAAAGCAGCAAAGGTTACAGCATGTATTGATCATCATATAAGCAATACAGGCTTTTCGATGAATGATTATATTGAGCCCACCGCAAGCTCTACATCAGAACTTGTCTTTACACTTTTTGATGAGGCAAATGTTGATACAGAGATTGCAAAGTGCATATATACAGGTATTATTCATGATACAGGTATTTTCCAATATTCCAATACTTCAAAACGTACGATGGAGATAGGCGGAAAGCTTATTACTTATGGATTTGATTTCACTAACATCATAAACAAGACTTTTTATGAGAAAACTTATTGCCAGACTCAGATAATGGGTCGTGCGATCATGGAAAGTATCCGATTTATGGATGAGCGATGCATAGCATCAGTTGTCGATCATAAAGTTATGGAGTTTTATGGTGCTACAAGTGCAGATCTGCAGGGAATAGTGAATCAGCTTCTTCTTACTGAGGGTATCGAATGTGCGATCTTTATGTATGAGGCAGAACCTTTTACATATAAGGTTTCCATGCGTTCAGGTAATCTTGTTGATGTGGCTGCAATTGCTACGCATTTTGGCGGCGGTGGTCATAAAAAGGCGGCAGGATTTACTATGTGTGGATCATATCATGATATCCTGAACAATATTTCAGAATTGATTGAGAAACAGCTTGATGCAGAATAATTTTAACGGGATCGTTCCCATTTATAAAGAGGTTGGATTTACCTCTAACGATGTTGTTGCAAAACTTCGCGGCATTCTCCATATGAGAAAGATTGGTCATACGGGAACGCTTGATCCTGCAGCGGTAGGTGTTTTGCCTGTGTGTCTTGGAAGAGGCACTAAGCTTGTGAGTATGCTTACAGACACTGATAAAACGTACCGCTGCACTGCGGTGCTTGGTATAATGACCGACACTGAGGATCTTACGGGAACTGTTACAGAAGAAAGAGATGCCTCAAAAATCACGAAGGAGCAGCTTATTGAAGCGGCAGAGAGCTTTATAGGAGATTATTCCCAGATTCCTCCGATGTATTCGGCAAAAAAGGTTGACGGGAAAAAGCTCTATGAGCTTGCCAGAGAAGGCAGGATCATCGAAAGAAAGCCATGTGATGTAAGGATACTGGCACTTGATTTTGTTGATATCGCTCTGCCGGAATTTACATTTGATGTCAGTTGCTCTAAAGGAACCTATATTCGTTCATTGTGTCGTGACATAGGTGAAAAGCTTGGCTGCGGTTGTGCTATGAAGTCGCTTATGCGTACCAGAGCCGCAGGCTTTGAACTTAAAGACGCTATAAAACTTGAAGAATGTGAGAGGCTTATGGCGGAAGGAACGATGGAGAAAAGGATAGTTTCTTTAGAAGAGGTATTCAGTGAGCTGCCAAAAATTACAGTTTCAGGTGAACTCGAGAAAAAAGTCAGAAATGGAAATTCACTCCGACTTAAGAAACCTGATGGTAAGTATCGAGTTTCATTTGAGGATGGTACATTTGCGGCAGTGTACGAAATTAAAAGTGGGACAGCAAGAATATGCGGATATTTTCTGACATAAATGAATTTAATAGAGAAATAAGTAAAAATGCCACAGAGACTGCGGTCGCCATTGGAAAGTTCGATGGGATACATCGTGGACATCAGAAGCTTATCGAGGTTATTAAGAGTATGCAGGCGCGTGGCTTAAAGTCTGTTGTTTTTACTTTTGATATGCCTCCTGCGGCTTTTTTTACAGGACATGATGTAGCGGTACTGACTACTAATGATGAAAGAAGAGAGTATCTTGCAGAGAATGATGTAGATTATCTGATAGAATATCCGGTAAATCAGGAGACTATATCTACTGAACCGGAAGTTTTTATAAGAGATGTTCTTAGAGATAAGCTCAACGCCAGAGTTGTTGCGGCAGGAAGTGACTGCAGCTTTGGCAAGGATGGCCGTGGAAACCTTGAGTTACTTAGATCTATGCAGGGGTGTATGGGATTTGAGACCGTAGAAGTAGATAAAGTCAGATATAATGGTGAAGAGATAAGCTCCACTCTTGTCAGATCAAAGGTGTCTGATGGAGATATGGAGGCTGCACGTGAGCTTCTTGGACATCCGTATTCGTTCGCAGGCAAGGTCAGTCATGGAAGAAAGCTTGGCAGTTCAGAGCTTTCGATGCCGACTGTAAATATCATGCCTGAGAAAAATAAGCTTTTACCGCCATTTGGTGTTTATTTTTCAGATGTTGTGATCGGTTCGGAAATTTTCCATGGAATCACTAATGTAGGCAGAAAGCCGACACTTTCTGATCATGAAGCAGTTAGTGTAGAAACCTTCCTTTATGATTTTGACGATGATATTTATGGTGAGAATCTCAGGGTGGAACTTCTTCATTGGAGAAGAGAAGAGAGAAAATTCGAAAACCTTGATGCGCTGAAAAAACAGATGCATGAAGACATGGAAGCCGGCAGAATGTGGCATAAAAATATTGACGCTAAGTATTAAAATATGGTATGATACATAAACGTGCAGACATGCACATTATGTTGTTCCACGGCTCAGTCAGGAGCTTCTCCGGCTATGGCTTGGCTGTTGGAGAGATATACAGATAAAGGAGAATTGTTACAATGATTACAAAAGAGAAAAAAGCAGAACTCGTTGAGAAGTTTGGTAAGACTGGTGTAGATACAGGTTCTACAGAGGTTCAGGTTGCTATCCTCACAGAGCGTATCGCAGAGCTTACTGAGCACCTTAAGGTTAACATTCATGATCATCACTCAAGACGTGGTCTTCTCAAGATGGTTGGTAAGAGAAGAGGACTTCTTAAGTATCTTCAGCAGAAGGACATCAATCGTTACCGTGATCTGATTGAAAAGTTAGGCCTCAGAAAATAATTCTGTTATCAAAGGCGGGAAACTTGTTTTCCCGCCTTTACTATTTTGTAGATAGCTGTGGACCACGTGTAGATTTATACATTGACTCCATGCACTGAGTAATGAAGGCATGTGTATAAATCGACATGCGGTAGCAGCATGTTACAGCCGCATTCCGCGGCAGAAGGAGAAGCGAATGGCTTACAAGACATATTCAATGGAACTTGGTGGCAGAACACTTTCGGTGGATATCGGAAGAGTAGGTAAACAGGCAAATGGTTGTGCTTTTATGCACTATGGGGAGACAACAGTTCTCTGTACTGCAACAGCATCAAAGGCACCACGTGAAGGAATTGATTTCTTCCCTCTTTCAGTAGAGTACGAAGAAAAATTTTATTCAGTAGGAAAGATGCCTGGCGGATTTAACAAGCGTGAAGGTAAGGCATCTGAGAATGCTGTACTTACAAGCCGTGTTATCGACCGTCCTATGCGTCCACTTTTCCCGAAGGATTATAGAAATGATGTAACTCTTGATGCAATGGTTATGTCAGTAGATCCTGAGTGTCGTCCGGAGCTCGTAGGTATGCTCGGATGTGCACTTGCAACAACTATTTCAGATATTCCGTTTGATGGCCCTTGCGCTATGACACAGCTTGGAATGGTTGATGGTGAATTCATTGTTAACCCGTCACAGAAGGATTGGGATGAAGGAGATCTTCGTCTTACAGTAGCATCTGTAGGTCAGAAGGTCATCATGATCGAAGCCGGAGCAAATGAGATCAGTGATGATAAGATGCTTGAGGCAATTTACAAGTGTCATGAGATCAACCTTCAGATCATTGATTTCTTTAAGAAGATCCAGGCTGAGTGTGGTAAGGAAAAGAGCGAATATATCTCACAGGCTATTCCTGAAGAAATGTTCGAAGAAATGAAGAAGATCGTTACTCCTGAGGAAATGGAAGTGGCTACATTCTCTGATGATAAGCAGGTTAGAGAAGCTGCAGTTGCTGCTGCACAGGAGAAGATCCAGGAAGCTTTTGCTGAGAATGAAGAGTGGGCTCCGCTTGTTCCTCAGGCTGTATATCAGTATCAGAAGAAGACAGTACGTAAGATGATCCTTAAAGATCATAAGAGACCTGATGGAAGAGATATCAAGGAGATCCGTCCACTTGCTGCAGAGGTTGATATCATTCCAAGAGTACATGGTTCGGCTATGTTTACACGTGGACAGACTCAGATCTGTGATGTTGTTACACTTGCACCGCTTTCTGAGAAGCAGAAGATTGACGGTCTCGACAAGAACATTACAGAGAAGAGATATATTCACCAGTACAATTTCCCTTCATATTCTGTAGGTGAGACAAAGGTTTCAAGAGGTCCGGGACGTCGTGAGATCGGCCATGGTTCACTTGCTGAGAAGGCTCTTATCCCTGTACTTCCATCAGAGGAAGAGTTCCCTTACTCAATCCGTGCCGTATCTGAGACATTTGAGTCTAATGGTTCTACTTCACAGGCTTCTATCTGTGCATCCTGCATGGCACTTGAGGCAGCCGGAGTTCCTATCAAGGATCAGGTTGCAGGTATTTCATGTGGTCTTGTAACAGGTGATTCCGACGATGACTACATCGTACTTACAGATATCCAGGGACTTGAAGATTTCTTCGGAGACATGGACTTTAAGGTAGCAGGTACACATAAGGGTATTACAGCTATTCAGATGGATATTAAGATCCACGGACTTACACGTCCTATAGTTGAGCAGGCTATCAAGCAGTGTCATGAAGCTCGTAATTTCATCATGGATGGAGTTATGAAGGATGCTATTGCTGAGCCTAGAAAGACTGTCGGAGAGTATGCTCCTAAGATTATTCTTACAAAGATCGATCCTGATAAGATCGGTGAGGTTGTTGGTCAGAGAGGTAAGACTATCAATGAGATCATCGCTCGTACAGGTGTTAAGATCGATATTGAGGATGATGGATCAGTTTCAGTTTGTGGTGAAGATGCAGCTGCTATGGATAAGGCTATGGGTTACATCAACACTATTACAAGTGAGTTCAAGGAAGGCGAGATTTACGAAGGTGATGTAATTTCTATCAAGGACTTCGGCGCATTTGTTGAATTTGCACCTGGTAAAGAGGGAATGGTTCACATTTCTAAGATCGCAGAGCGCAGAATTGCTCATGTTGAGGATGTTCTTACACTTGGCGACCATGTAAAGGTTCGCTGCATGGGTAAGGATAGGATGGGAAGAATCTCATTCTCAATCAAGGATGCAGTTGAGAAGCCTGCTGAAAATAAGGCTGAATAATAAAATAAATTGCTCAGAGAGCTGCCGGTATAATTCGGCAGCTCTTTTTTTATTCTTTGACAGCTATATAGTTAAAAAATTCGTCAAAAAGTACAAAAAATAACCCCAAAAACGCACATGTATTATAGAAAAGACACAAACTGCAATGCTGCTTTGATATAATTCAATTAGAATTAATATAGTATGTCAAGAAGTAGGTGGAGGGGCTTATGAGTACGGAAAAATCTGGAAAGGTGCGTAGAAAAGCAAAGGTCAATAAAAAGAAGACCGGAAAGATCAGAAATAAATTACTGATGTTTATTATGCCAACAGTAGTTTTGTTGGTATTGATACTTGTATTTGTTACGATTTCACTTTCTAAGCAGAGCCTTACAAAGATGTCTAAGGCTCAATTGGAGTCATCTGTAAGTACACAGGCGGAAAATATTAAATCCTGGATGGATGAAAATCTGATGTTTTACAAGACAGTGAAGGAGCAGATAGAAACATCTGATCTGAGTTACGCAAAATTGCAGGGTGTACTTGATGGATTCTATGGGTTTGATGATAATACGCCGGAAGGACTTTATGTTATTTCTGAATCGGGTGAAGTTCAGAAGGCATCGGAGTCTGAAATGGAACTGAGCGATCCGTTGAGCTCTGAAGCATGGACTCAGGGTATTACCAGAACCAATATGGATTTTGGAGCTGCCTATAAAAATAGTGAAGGAAAATATGTTGTCACTGCTGCCGGAATAATCAATAGCAATGCCAGCGATCTGAGAGTGCTGGCTGCAAATGTTAATCTTGATAAAATGACTATTATAGTCAATTCCGGCGTAAAAATGGATGGAGCCAGTTCATTTTTGGTAGACAGTGTTGAAGGAACGATACTTGCGCACAATGATTCATCACTGGTCGGAACATGCATTGATGACATGTCAGATATGCTGCTTTCAGCTTGCGCAGAAAGAATAAAGAACAGAGAGTTTTCTACAACCTCAGTAAAAAATCAATTTGTAAGTATGGAGGAAATAGAAGGCTCTGACTGGATATTGGTTTCAACGATCTCTGTAGATGACGTTATGGCTGATGTAAATAAATTGCAGATCTATATGATGATCATAGGTATTGTGGCCATAATAATAATCATGATCGTCATGATATTGGTCGTTAATCGTGTAGTTGCGCCGCTTGCACCAATGTCAAGGAAAATTCAGACAATGGCAGGGGGAGATTTTTCATTTGATATTGAAAGTGACAGCAATGATGAAATCGGACAGATGGGAGATCATGTAAATGGATTTATCAAGAGTATGAGGTCAATGATCTCAAGCATTTCAAATGAATCTGTAAAGCTTAAAGAACAATCGACAAGGTCTGATGAAGTGGCAAAGTCTATGTCATCAGCATCGGAAACTCAGGCAGGTGCGATGAGTCAGCTTAATGAAACAGTAGATCAGCTGGCAGTGGCCGTTAATGATATTGCACAAAATGCTACAACGCTGGCCAATGTAGTTTCTGATACCAAGGAAAGCTCAGAAAAAGCTAATAATAGTATGAAGGACACGGTGAGTATTTCTCAGAAGGGCCGTGAGGATATGCAGCAGCTAAATTCCGCAATGAACGATATACATCAATCCAATGAAAAGCTGGTTATTTCAATAAATAAGGTTGGAGATGCTTCTGAGCAGATAACTAATATTGTTGAGCTTATCGGAAATATTGCGGATGAGACAAGCCTCCTTTCACTTAACGCTTCCATAGAGGCGGCAAGAGCAGGAGAGGCCGGAAAAGGCTTTGCAGTTGTAGCTACAGAAATTGCAAAGCTGGCACAGACAAGCTCAGAGAGTGCACAAAATATAGCACAGCTCATAGATGAGGTCAGAAATCTTATTGAAGAGGTTGTAGATCAGTCAAACGTTACAGCGCAGAGTATAGAACACAATAGTGAGCTTATAAACACTGCGGTTGAGACCTTTGATCAGATTTATGCAAATATTGACTCCACTAATAAGATGATAACGGATATGATAAGTGGAATCGAACAGGTCAGCGATGTTGCAACAAATGTTGCAGCTATTTCGCAGGAGCAGGCGGCAAGTGCTGATGAAATTTTGAATACTTCACAGAGTATGGTCGAGCAGGCTAATAATATCAATAAGAGCAGCCGGGATGTGGCAGAAAATGCCCACGAGCTTTCGGAAACTTCAGAGACACTTACCTCGTATGTGCAGCGATTTAAGATTTAAGGAGGACACAGATATGAAAAAGAATATAAAAAAAATAATATGTGCTGTTCTCTTGGTCGTTATGTCGGCAGTTTCTTTGAGTGGCTGCGGAAGCGCAGATACAGCCGGTGGAGGTTCTAAATATATTTATCTGACATATAATACTTCAACAGATACTTTTAAGGGTGTTCTGTCCAAAGCAATCGTTTCTTCGGCGGCTGATGAAAATGTTACAGTTGATGTGTATGATGGGACAGAATCTATTGACGAACAGATCGAAAAGATCAAAGAATTTGTACAAAGCGGATATGATGGAATAATCGTTCAGGCTGTTGATGCGGGTACGGCAAAACAGATAGAGATAGCAGCGGGAGACCTTCCTGTTGTATTTATAAACAATAAACCTGATGATGATCTGCTGAAGGCTGATAAATATGTTTATACAGGTTCAGAAGAAACTCAGGCCGGAGAACTGCAGGCACAATGGGTAATGGAAAAGCTTGGAAATCCTTCGGAGCTAAATGCCATTATCTTAAAGGGTGTCGAGGGGCATGCGGCCACGATCGGAAGGACTAAAGCTGTTAAATACACGCTTAGAGCAGCAGGTATAAAGGTAAATTATGTATTTAATGATTATGCTTCATGGAGTGATACAGAAGCTGCCGATCTAATGAAGACTTTTTTTAGAACAGGTCAGAATGTTGATGTGGTCTTTTGCAATAATGATACGATGGCCTTAGGTGTTGTAGAGGCATTTAAGGAAAATGGTGTAGATTATTCAAATATACCGATCTGTGGTGTTGATGCTACTGAGGACGGATGTGCTTCGATCAAAGCCGGAGAAATGTCGATGACAGTGCTGCAGGATGCAGAAGGACAGGCTAATGCAGCTGTTAAAGCTATAAAAAGGCTTTCCAATGGAAAAAGTATCGGTGACATGGATGGGGCATTGGAAGACTGCAAGGCTGTTATTGTTCCGTTCTCTATCGTAGACGCTTCAAATGTCAGCCAGTATTGAAAATTTTATAAATTTGACAGTTGTCAGTTTTGACGTTATAATACCGAAAAGCATTAAAGGGCTTGGAGTTGATAGTATCAATTCCGGCCCTTTTTGGACGTTATGAAAATCAGGATGGTATTATGATATCAAATTTAACTGTGGCTATAAGAAGTAACCACAAAATGACTTTTAGAGAAAAAGTATCGATGACCTGGCGCCTTAGTATACCGGCTATGATAGCCCAGCTTACTTCGATAGTCATGCAGTATATAGATGCAGCGATGGTGGGACATATAGGAGCAGAAGCATCTGCAGCGATCGGAGTTGTAGCATCATCTACATGGCTTTTCGGAAGCCTGCTGATCGCGATCGTATATGGTTTTTCGGTACAGATATCCCATGCGGTCGGTGCGAATGACAAGTGGAGGATAAAAAATGTATTTAAGCAGGGAATAGTTGTAACAATAGCATTTTCTCTGATGCTGATGATACTTGGCGCAGTACTTTCCGGGCCGCTTCCGCATATTCTTGGAGCGAATAAGGCGATATGCGGCAATGCGTCAAAGTATTTTATGATTTATGCAATTTCGCTACCGATATGTCAGATACAGTACTATTCAGCGGCAGCGCTTCAGGCAACCGGTAATATGAAAATTCCCGGAATTCTGGAGTCGGCAATGTGTTTTCTGGATATAATTTTTAATTTCTTCTTTATTTTTCCGACCAATACCTATACGGTTCTGGGGATAGAGATAACACCTCCGGGGCTCGGACTCGGTGTCACCGGTGCGGCACTGGGTACGGCAGCCTCACAGCTTGTGATCGCGATAATTATGTTTTATTTTGCGGCGATACATTCTGAGCAGCTTAGAATAGATTTAAGAGATGGATTTATGTTTGATTCCGGTACGCTTAAAAGAGCAGCCAGGATATCGCTTCCGGCAGCATTTGAACAGGTGGCGCTGACAGGAGCGCAGATAATGAGCACAGGCATAGTCGCACCTCTTGGAACTGTGGCGATAGCAGCGAATTCCTTTGCAGTAACAGCAGAAAGCCTTTGCTATATGCCGGGGTATGGACTTCAAAGCTCAGCTTCAACATTGGTCGGGCAGTCAATAGGTGCAAATAAGAAAAGGCTTGCCAAAAATTTTGCCTGGATAACCGTAGGAATGGGTATGATCATAATGACAGTTACAGCCGTCATAATGTATTTTATCTGTCCGTTTTTGATTGGTTTTCTTACTCCTGATGCCGGAGTTGGTGCTTTGGCGGCAAGAGTTTTAAGAATAGAGCTTATGGCTGAGACATTTTTTGGAGCGTCGATAATCACAGCGGGAGCTCTGAGAGGCATGGGAGATACACTTGCTCCGAGTATTATGAACCTTATAAGTATCTGGGGAGTACGTATCACGCTTTCATATTTTTTGGTAAGTCGCGGGTACGGACTTATAGGAGTCTGGATAGCAATGAGCATTGAGCTGACATTTAGAGGAATAATATTCCTGATAAGGTTAAAAACTACAAAGTGGTGAGTTAAGGATCCGGTCCATTGGTGTGGACCGGATTTTTTATTTTTTTACAGTTGACATATTTAAATCAGGGGTGTAGTATAACTGTACTAACACAAATAGTACAGTTCAAACAGGAAGGAGAGAGTTGTGCTTATAAGAATAGATTATCAAGATGCAAGGCCCATATACGAGCAGATAACAGCGGGCTTTGAGAAGCTGATCTTGAGTGGTGTACTGGAGCCGGATGAGCAGCTTCCGTCGGTGAGAGGATTAGCTGTTGAATTATCGACTAATCCAAATACTGTTCAGAAAGCATACGCTGCTCTTGAACGTAATGGGTTCATCTACACGGTTAAAGGGCGTGGAAATTTTGTTAGTGGAAATGTATCTTTGATCAATGAGAGAAAACGAAGCATGAGAGAACAGATTGAGGCGATACTTAAAGAAGCGGACGAATTAGGAATAGACAGAAAAGAACTTCTTGAAGGACTTGGAGGAAAAGGGAAGAATGATTGAGATAAGAGATTTGCGTAAAACATTCGATTCCGGGGACAAAAATGGAGCAGTAAATGCGTTGAATGGCATAACGTTAAATATTGCGGAATCACAGGTTTTTGGTCTTATAGGTACAAATGGTGCCGGAAAATCTACAATGATGAGACTGATCGCAGGTATATACAGGCCTGATGAAGGTGAGATCATTGTTGATGGAATGAAGATATATGATAATCCTGAAGCAAAGAAAAATATATTTTTCGCAGCAGATGATCCTTACTTTTTCCAGAATGCTACACCAAACGAAATGGCCAGATACTATAGCGGAATTTATGAAGCTTTTGATAAGGTCAGATTTAATAAACTTCTTGAGAATTTTAATCTTGATGGAAAACGTAAGATCTCAACCTTTTCAAAGGGTATGAAGAAACAGCTTTCCTGCATTCTTGGTGTATGCTCAGGTACAAAGTATCTGTTTCTTGATGAGACCTTTGATGGTCTTGATCCTGTAATGAGACAGGCGGTCAAGAGTCTTTTTGCCAATGATATGGCTGAGAGAGGACTTACGCCGATCATTGCTTCACATAATTTAAGAGAGCTCGAAGATATATGTGATCATGTAGGACTGCTTCATCAAGGCGGAGTTCTTCTTTCAGAAGATATTGAGGAAATGAAACTTGGTATCCAGAAGGTACAGTGTGTATTTAAGAATGATGAGGATGAGAAGAAGATCCTTGAAGGCGCTGATGTTATGATGGATGAACGCCGTGGAAAGCTTCATACCATTACTATCAGAGGTAACCGTGAAGAGATCGAGGGTCGGTTTAACGGATATGAGCTTACATTTTTTGAAGTCCTTCCGCTTACATTAGAGGAGGTATTTATAAGTGAAACGGAGGTGGTCGGATATGACATCAGAAAACTTATCCTCAACTAAGACATCCAGGAGATCATCATTACAGATAGAACTTACAAGACAGAGATTATGGCAGCTTGTGATCATTGCGATCATAGATTTTGTATATTATGTCGGAGCCACATATACGGCGATAATCGAATATAAAGAACGCATCGTAAGTTCTGATCCATTGAAATTAAGTAATATTATAGAGTTACTCGCGAAAGTTTATGGTGTAAATACACCAATGGGATTGATATGGGCCGGCATTGCGGTATGCGCTGCAGTTCTTGGATATGGCTGGCTCAATAACCGTCAGCAGCTCGATTTCTATGAAGCACTTCCTGTTAAAAGGGGTGTGAGATGGAGAGCAGTTTTTATAAATGGAATCCTTCTCATGTTCATTCCACAGCTTGTGTTTATGAGCTTTGGCCTGTTACTGGCATTATCATTTGGATGTATGACACAATTCTTACTTGTACAGGCGATTTATGGGATATTGCGTGTATTTGTCATGGAAGCCTCTGTTTATTCAGTTGCGGTATTTGCAGCTATGCTTTGCGGAAATCTGGTAATTGCCTTTTTAGGATCGTCGGTTCTGCTTATAGTTGAGGCAAATTTAAGATTTGTGTTTAAGGCGTATGAGACATTTTCTTATAAGACATATTATAGGGCAGATTCAACTGATGATGCTTTTTACACGCTGTCGCCTCTGGTAAATTTCATGGCAGGAATTTTTGATAAGGGCTTAAATGTGAGAAGAGATCTTATTAATCTGGGAGTGCTCGTTGTAATGACTGCAGCAGCTTATGCATTATATAAGATCAGAAAAAATGAAATGGCCGGAACAGCAATCGTATTCCCGGCAGCAAGGGACATTATTTCAGTGGTGCTGAATGTTGTATACACACTGACGTTTTCTATGTTTTTCGCAGGATCATTTGCAGAACAGAGAAACTTTGGTGTTACAGTATTTCTTATTATTGTGACACTTGTAAGCAGCCTGATAGTTGCAGTAAGCATAAATATGATTCTTTATATGAATGTAAGATCAATGTTTAAGAAGCCGGTGCTGATGATCATCGGGGCCGCTGTGTCTGTGATCGTGGTTCTGACATTCAGGTATGATCTTACAGGATATGACAGATATCTTCCTAATCCTAAGTCAGTTGAAAGTTGTGCTTTCTTTGTGGATAACAATATGAATTATTACACGGATACAGGGGATGGTGGATTAGCTTATACTGATTCAGAAAATTATGCTGAAAAGTATATGAAACTCACAAATATTGAAGCAGTTGAGAAAATTGTAAAAATCGGTGAGAAATGCATTACATCAGGAGAAAACGCAAGTGACAGTTATAGCTTGAAGGTACTCTTTAGACTTAAAAATGGAAGGAAAGTATACAGACAGCTCGAAGTACCGAAGGACGTGGACAAAGAAACCATGGATGCGGTATTTGGAACAAAGGAATTTCGTGAGGGTTATTTTCCTATCTACCACAGCGAAGCATTTGAAAAGCAATATCCTAAGAATCCTTCGATAACCTATAGCTCTTATGTATATGATAAAAAAATAGAGGGTGAGAGTGCAGTTGACAATTTTAAGGCTGCTTACGAGAAGGATCTTGAAAAGTTCTCATATTCAACGGTGGTCGAGAGTAATGTGATAGGTGCTGTGACTTATACAAGAAACAGTGTTGCAAGAACCAGTGATGGTGACGAATTTGAATATGGTCAGGACATGACTTTTACTATTTATGACAGTTTTACAAATACTATTGATTATCTGAAAAAGAATAGTATCTGGATAGATACAGAGATAGATGCTTCTCATGTTAAGGAAATAATCGTTACAAACAATAGCGAGTATGACGATGATGGTGAAGTCAAGACTGTCAGCTATACAGATAAAGAGAAGATTAAAAAGATACTTGAATCAGTTCATGACAATAATATCAGTGCTACATGGGAATCTACTGATGATGAAGAAAGTGATTATCTGGCAGAAGTCATATTTAATGACGATGCCCCGGAAAATGCACAATTAGAAAGTAACGGAACGTTCTATACTTTGTTTAACAAAGGAGCGCTTCCTGATTTTGTAGCAAAAGATTTTGACTAAGAGATCAGGCGCTTTGCAGTGATGCAAGGCGCCTGTTTTCTTATTTATTCATTATGGAATCTATGGATTTGATACATGCGCTGCGGAAGCCGTTCTCTTCAAGGGAGGTGACACCGAGTATTGTGGTACCTGCAGGTGAGCATACATTATCCTTAAGGACTGCAGGGTGTTCTCCGGTTTCAAGCTGAAGCTTTGCAGAGCCGAGGATCATCTGTGAAACGAGCTTATAGGCATCCTGGCGTTTAACACCGTATTTAACAGCTGCATCTGCATAAGCTTCGATCATTAAGTCCACAAAGGCCGGGCCGCAGCCTGTCACTGTTCCGGCAATCCCCATTAAGGAAGAGTCTATTTCCTGAACATAGCCTGTAGAGGCGAAAAGGTCCATGATTTCTGCTCGTTCGCCTTCTTCAAGGGAATTTGTGCTTTCAAAAAGAAGAACACCTTCACCTACCATGGCAGGGGTGTTCGGCATTACAAACTGAAAACGCACATCGCTGTTTAAGTAGTTGAAGTATTTTTCGTAGTTCCATCCGGCAGCGATTGAAATGAGTGCTTTACCTCTTAATCCTTCACCGACAGTCTTCAGCACAGATTCTATCTGATATGGCTTACAGGCCATGATCACGGTATCAACTGCTTTGACAAGCCCGGCAGCGGATGTCATAGGGATAAAACCGATCCTTTCAGCGTTTGCTTTGAGTTTATCCTGACTCGGAGCAAAAGCATAGACATTTTCTTTTGAAATCTTACCGGATTTAATAAAGCCTATCGCAAGTGCCTGAGCCATATTTCCCATACCGATGAAACCTAATTTTTCCATAGTGTGATCTCCTTCTAAAATGATATTTGACTAAAAGTATAACATAAAAAAAGATATTCCCGGGGAAATGGGAATATCTTTTAAAAAGGGGATTTATCTGTTTGTTAAGGGATTATTTATTAAGGTATTTTTTCTCGAAGCCTTCAAGCATATCAAGGTAGTGTTTCTGTGTACCTTTTATCATATTTTCTTCTTCAAATTTTCTTGAATCTTCATTTACCTTGTCAAAAACTTCCTGAGGGAGATTTTTTTCAGCAAAGGTATAAACTACATTATTTTCTTTCAAAACATGCTCGGAAAGAACATAGGAATATCCAAAGGCATTGCCTACGATGTCGAGCTTAAGCTGTGTTGAAGGAGAAGCTTCGTAGGCGTCAAGTGACATAGAAAGTCCCATGTTGTAATTTCTGCCGAGGTTGTGCTCTACAAGCATGCCGTGAGTAACGAGATTATCAGCCATTTTTCCAAGGCGTGCAACCATTTCCGGGAAAAGGAAAGCTTCTTCTTTGCCGTGGTGGTGATGATCTGCGTAGTTTTTGATGAAATCAGTGATACTTCTTAGATCATCAACCGGTACTTCTCCGCCTTCAAGGATATTGCAGCAGATCTGTCTGATAACGGCTATCATACGTTGAATATTAGCGTGTTCTTCTTCCATTATTTCGATGCAGTAGTTCATATTTTTACCTTTCTAAAAACAAAGTTACAGATGTTATCTGCGGACAATTTCAAAACGCTGAGGCTCGATCTCGCGGAATTCTTTATCGGTTTCTGCGAGCATACCCTTCATGATCTCAGCGCGGAGAATGTAGTAATTTGCAGGATCGCCGCCGCAGTCTTTCCAGTAAGAGCTGTGAAGATCCTGAAGCTCTTCCCATACAACGTGTTCATTATTCTGATCAACGACAGAATTTACCATGTCGCAGGGCATGCCATTCACGAAGAAATCCTGAAAATGTTTGTAGGTCTCTGTTGGAAATTCGTTTTTTCCTGCAGGGTGTTTCGCACCTGACTTAAAAGCAATTTCTTTAAGCGGATCAATTGCTGAAGAGTCAGAAGAGAGGATAGCAGTTACAAGCTTTGCGTATCTTCCTTCGGCGTCGTGGATCGCATTCTGAAGCCATCCATGAATATTATCGGTATCTATAAGCTCTTCTAAAGGGCGGAGCTCTTTATTTACAAAAGCTTCTCTATCAACATCACATTTGATATCTGATGAAGCTGCGATGTCTTTAATGAGCTCCTCCTGAAGCTGAATTTTGTTAAAAAGCCAGTGATGAATAGGTCCTAAAATTTCGCTCATTTATTTCTCCTTATTTGATGTTTGCTGAGTTTATTGTAAGGGAAAAATCGCATATTTGCTGTTGCACGTGCAACACAATAAAAACGATATTTGAAAAAACTGACAAATTTTGGTTGATTCCTGATACAATCAAGATTATTGTTATTTATGGAGGAAAATAGAATGAGATATACAATTTCGAATGAAAGCATAAAAGCTGAGATTGAAAGCTTTGGTGCAGAGCTTAAATCCCTTAAAAAGGGAGATCGTGAATATATGTGGTGTGCTGATCCGAAATTCTGGAACAGAACATCACCGGTTCTCTTTCCGTTTGTAGGTGCTCTTAATAATGGAGTTTACCGTACTAAGGGCAAAGAATATAAAATGGGCCAGCATGGCTTTGCAAGAGATAATGAATTTGAACTTCTTGAACAGAAGTCAGATGAGATAACATTTGTTTTTAAAAGTAATGAAGAAACACTTGCTGAATATCCTTATGAATTTGAACTCAGAATCGCATATAAGCTTGAGGGTTCATCTATAAAGGTAAACTGGAAGGTTATCAATACGGGCAATGAGACAATGCCATTCGCTATCGGAGCTCATCCTGCTTTTAATATCACACTCGATGAGAATGGAACACAGAATGGTACATTTGTTAAGTTCGATACATCTAAAGAACTTGAAATGAGAAAATTCGAGGACCCGGTGGCACTTGATGAGATGCACTATATGCAGCCGGATAAGGATGGATACATCGCGCTTGATGAGCATTCTTTTGACAATGGAGTATTTATTGTCGAAAATGATCAGGCACATGAAGTTTCACTTGCAGGAAAGGATAAAAAGCCTTTTGTGACACTTAAATTTGATGCGCCTCTCTTTGGAGTATGGTCTCCGGTAAAGAAAAATGCACCGTTTGTCTGCATCGAACCGTGGTTTGGAAGAGCAGATGTTAAGGGCTTCGACGGCGAGCTTAAAGACAGAGATTTTGAACAGAGTGTAGATGCCGGAAAGATTTTTGAAAAGGAATATTCAATCACAGTAGATTGATCTAAGTTGTAATAGAAATGAAAACCTCAAATAGTGTAAAGGATATGACAAAGGGGTCACTTTGGAAAGGGATACTGCTTTTTAGTATCCCCCTTATATTTTCCAACCTTTTACAGATTCTCTTCAATATGTCAGATGTCGCTGTAGTCGGACGCTTTGGCGGAACGATCGCTCTTGGAGCAGTTGGCTCTACAACAACACTTGTGACAGTTTTTACCAATTTTATCATTGGTTTTGGAAGTGGAGTAAATGTTGTAACTGCCCATGCTTTTGGCAAAAAGGATCAGAAAGAGATAAGCACTACGGTCCACACAGCATGTATCATCAGTCTGATGACGGGAATCATGCTTTTGGTCTTTGGACAGTCGGGAGCTGCGTGGATACTTGAGCTGCTTGGTACGAAGAAAGAGTTGTTCAGCGGAGCGGAGCTTTATCTGCATATTTATTTTATGGGACTTCCGGCTCTTGCTATTTATAACTTCGGAAGTGCAGTTTTCAGCGCAGCGGGTGATACGAAAAAGCCGCTCATGTATCTTTCGGTTTCAGGTGCGCTTAATGTAGTTTTGAACCTTGTATTTGTAATTCTCTTTAAGCTGGATGTTGCCGGAGTTGCAATGGCAAGCGCTATTTCGCAGTATGTTTCAGCTTTTTGTATCCTGACAGCGTTGATGAAAGTGGATGGAGCTCACAGACTGTCAATAAAAAAAGTGAGAATTCATGCAAAGCCTGCGAAGCAGATACTTGCAATCGGACTCCCGGCTGGTATGCAGGGAGCGATATTCCAGATATCGAATCTGTTTGTTCAGTATGGTGTGAATACTTTTAATGCTACAGTTGTTGCGGGGAATGCTGCGGCACAGAATGCAGATGCCCTTGTTTATGATGTTATGGCGGCATTTTATACTGCAAGCGGAAGCTATATTGGCCAGAATTACGGTGCAGGAAATATGCATAGAGTAAAGCAGATATACTGGATAAGTATGTTTTACGCGTTTACATTTGGAACATTTATAGGTGTCTCACTTGTTTTATCCGGAAAGATGTTTTTATCACTCTTTACAAAGGATGCTGTAGTCATAAAGGAGGGACTTTATAGGCTCAAAGTTATGGGATTCTCTTATGGCTTTTCTGCATTTATGGACGAAAGTATCTCGGCTTCCAGAGGTATCGGAGAGGGATTTGTTCCGACTGTGATAGTCATCCTTGGCTCTTGTGTATTCAGAAGTCTGTGGATCTTTACAGTATTTGCATTTTTTGGAACGATCACGTCGTTGTACCTTTTGTATATTTTCAGTTGGGCAGTTACTGGAAATGCAGAAGCATTCTATTTTTGGCATTCATTGAAAAAGCAGCAGTTAGGAATGAGTTGTAATGAGTAAAAATTCAGAAATAAATATGCTGGAGGGCAGCATTTTTGACAAATTGTGCATGGTTGCTATACCACTTGCTCTAAGCAGTATTCTTCAGCAGCTTTTTAATGCGGCTGATGTTGCGGTGGTTGGAAAATTCTCGACCAGTGCAGCTATGGCAGCGGTTGGAAGTAATGCACCGGTAATAAATATCATAGTATCGTTGTTCACAGGACTTTCTGTGGGAGCGAATGTTGTAATTGCAGATCTTATCGGTAAAGATAGGAGAGACAGGGTGTCGGATGCAGTTCATACAAGTATAATGCTTTCGCTCATAAGCGGAGTTATTGTGCTGTTTCTTGGAATTGCAACTGCAAGGCCTATACTGGAAGCTCTGAGTACACCTTCAGATGTTCTTGAGCTTGCAGTTGAATATTTAAGACTTTATTTTCTGGGAATGCCTTTCCTTATGATATATAACTTTGGAAGTGCGGTACTTCGTTCAGTTGGAGATTCAAAACGTCCGCTGTATTGTCTGGCGGTTTCAGGTGTAATAAATATATTCTTAAATCTGTTTTTTGTAATAGTCTGCGATATGAGTGCCGGCGGAGTTGGACTTGCTACAACTATTTCAAATGGGTTTGGTGCGGTCATGATAATCATGATACTTATGAAAGAGCAGGGAATGCTTCATCTTGACCTTAGGAAGTTAAAGCTTGACAGGCAGTGCATAGAGAGGACAGTAAGGATCGGAGGCCCGGCGGGACTTCAGGGAACTATCTTTTCGTTTTCAAATACAGTGATACAGGCAGCTATAAATTATTTCGGGGCAGCGTGCATTGCGGGAAATTCAGCAGCCCTTAATTTTGAGTATATAAGCTACTTTGTCGTAAATGCTTTTGCACAGAGCTGCATGACCTTTGTCAGCCAGAACTATGCAGCGGGAAAATTTGACAGATGCAGAAAAATAAACAGAATAGCGTTTATTTCTGCCTTTGGATTCTGTGCGATAGTTGCAGGGACCTTTACGATATTCAGAGAGCAGCTTCTTCATCTTTTTACCTCTGATGAAGAGGTTATAAGATATGGCGTTATCCGAACTTTCTGCATAGCTCTGTTGGAACCGCTTACGGCGACCTATGAGATCACAGGCGCCTCCCTCAGAGGAATCGGATATTCTATGCTTCCGGCGATCACAACTATGATAGGATGCTGTGGGGTAAGGCTTGTGTATATTTATTTTACTTTTGGAAAGTGGACTCATTTTGCACAGGTTGCAGGAGTGTACCCTTTTACGTGGATAGTCACAGGTACAGCTACGATAATTGCGTATTTTATAGTCACAAAAAAGGTTTATAATAAATAAGAGACAGTGATGGAGGAAAGAGCATGAAAATTGTTGCGGCAGACATCGACAGCGTGGGAAATGATATTGACCCGAGAATCTATGATGATCTTGGTGAAGTCGATTATTATGACGATAAAATAACCGATGAGAACGCAGAAAAGCGCCTTAAAGGAGCTGAGGTCCTTCTTATAAACAAGAGCCGTATCACGGAGTCTATCCTTGAAAAAGCACCTGAACTTAAGCTGATATGTGAATTTGCAACAGGATACGACAATGTTGATCTGAAAGCCTGCAGTGCTCGTGGTGTGAAGGTCGCCAATGTTGTCAATTATTCCACGGACTCGGTTGTACAGCATACCTTTGCCCTTGCCTTTTATCTTTTGGAACATCTTGAGCACTATGACAGGTTCGTAAAGAGCGGGGAATATTCATCGCAGGAGCATTTCTGCTGCCTGGACAGGCCATTCAGAGAACTTTCAGAGATGACCTGGGGTATCGTCGGAATGGGAAATATCGGCAGGAGGACTGCGAAAATCGCTGAAAGTTTTGGGGCAAAGGTGATATTCTACGCTTCAAGTGGACACAGCGACTGTACTGAGTTTGAGCAAGTCAACTTTGATGAACTTCTTTCACGATCAGACATCATATCGATACATTGTCCGTTGAGTGATAAAACAAGAAATCTTTTTGGCAAGAGCGCATTTGAAAAGATGAAAGATTCGGCTATTCTAATAAATGTGGCGAGAGGTCCGGTGGTAAATGAGGATGATCTTTGCGAGGCACTGAACAGTGGAGAGATCGCTGCAGCGGGGCTTGATGTGCTTGCGAAAGAGCCGCTTCCGGCAGATTCAAAGCTCTTAAAGCTTCAGGACAGTGACAAACTCATCATCACACCGCATATGGCCTGGGGAAGTACAGAGGCAAGAATCCGCTGTATAAGAGAAGTCAAAAAAAATATCGAAGCCTGGGCGGCCGGAGCACCAACACACATAGTAAATGATTGAGCATAGAAAGGATCGAATATGACAGAGACACTTTGGACAGACAAGAAGAGAACACTTTTTGGACTACCGATCAGTTTTACAAGATATACACTGAAAGAAGACAGGCTTTTCATTGAGACAGGACTTTTTACTTCAAGAGAGGACGAGGTCAGATTATACAGGATACTTGATGTGCAGCTTGTCCGTACACTTGGTCAGAAGATATTCGGACTTGGAACGATCTATATAAAGTCTGCCGATAAAACACTTGGGGATTTCGAGATCAAGAATATAAAGAATTCAAGGGATGTTAAGGAGCTGCTTTCAGAAACAGTTGAAAAGCAGAGACAGCTTAATCGTGTGGCAAATCGTGAGATGCTTCAGGACGAGGATCCTGATGATGATTTCGACCATGAAATTTAACATTGTACTTAGTGAAAGTCAAGACTGCATGCGGTCTTGACTTTTTTTGAACGCTGTTATATTATTCACTTATACTTTTATACTTTGACGCATAAAAGCGTTAAACCGATAAAGAAGTTAAGCAAATATAAACGGAGGGTAGTCTATGAGAAAGATAGGAAAGGTTTTATCGGCGGCAATGGCGGCAGTTATGGCAATGAGCCTTACAGCATGCGGAAGCGCAGCTTCATCAGCTGTATCGACAGCTCCATCAGAGGGGGCTGCTTCAGCAGCTTCTGCGGAGAGTACAGGGGAAGCCTCTTCAGCAGATTCTGAAAAGACATTTACGATAGGTATCTGTCAGCTCGTACAGCATGAAGCACTTGATGCAGCCACACAGGGATTCAAGGATGTACTTACAGAAACCTATGGGGACAGAGTTACTTTTGATGAGCAGAATGCCTCAGGTGATTCAGCTACATGTTCAACTATCACAAATACATTTGCAGCAAACGGAGTTGATCTGATCCTTGCAAATGCGACTGCTTCACTTCAGGCGGCAGCTTCAGCAACTTCAGATATTCCAATCCTTGGAACAGCAGTTACAGAGTATGGAGTGGCTCTTGGAATCGAAGATTTCAGCGGAACAGTAGGAAGCAATATTTCAGGAACTTCAGACCTTGCACCGCTTGATCAGCAGGCTGCCATGTTTGATGAACTTCTTCCTGATGCCAAGAAGATCGGTATCGTATATTGCTCGGCAGAGCCTAACTCAGTATATCAGGGAGATAAGGTAAAGGAGGCACTTGAAGCTTCAGGCCACACAGTTACAGTTTATACCTTTGCTGATTCAAATGATGTAGCACAGGTAACTCAGACAGCATGCGGAGAGAATGATGCTCTTTACATCCCGACCGATAATACTGCAGCATCCTGCACAGAAGCTATCAATAATGTGGCACAGCCTGCAGGTGTTCCGATCATCACTGGTGAAGAGGGAATCACAAAGGGATGTGGTATTGCAACACTTTCAATCTCTTACTATGAGCTTGGAAGAACCACAGGAGAGATGGCAGTTAAGATTCTGAACGGTGAGGCAGATGTTAAAGAGATGCCTATCGAGTACTATGCTGATCCTGTAAAGAAGTACAATAAGACGATCTGTGATGCACTTGGCATTACAGTACCGGATGAATATGAAGCAATCGAGGAATAATAATTATGACGTATTTTGCATCACTTAATCCGACTGCACTTTTTAACAGTATGCCGGGAGGAATTGCACAGGGGCTTATATGGGGAATAGTAGCCCTTGGAGTATACCTTACATTTAGAATTCTGAACGTGGCAGATATGACGGTCGACGGCACCTTCACAACCGGAGGCGCGGTCACTGTCATGCTGATACTTGGAGGCTTAAATCCCTGGGCTGCAGTTCTGGCGGCAATGTTTGCGGGAATAGCTGCCGGAGCTGTGACAGGAGTTCTTCATACAAAGCTTGGAATTCCTGCTATTCTCTCAGGTATCCTTACGCAGTTTGCACTTTATTCGATCAATCTTGCGATAATGGGTATGAAGGCAAATCAGGCTGTAAGCGTTGATAAGTTTGCACTTGCGGTATCTTCAAGAACTGTTACAAGGGCATTATTTGTGGGCCTTATCATCGCAGCTGTCATAATCGGGATACTTTACTGGTACTTTGGAACAGAGCAGGGCTCGGCATTACGTGCGACAGGATGTAATGCTGAAATGAGTAAAGCGCAGGGAATTAATATCAGCAACATGAAAATTCTGGGACTTGCGCTTTCAAATGGATTGGTGGCCATCGCCGGAGGATTGATGGCACAGTTTCAGGGCTTTGCAGACATAAATATGGGACGTGGTTCTATCGTTATCGGACTTGCAGCGATCATCATTGGGGAAGTGGTTGCTGAGGCATTAAAAAAGACTAATTTTGCAGCGAGACTTACCTGTGTGGTATTTGGAGGGGTTGTTTATTATATAGTTGTAGTGATCGCACTTTGGCTTAAGCTCAATTCAAATTTCTTAAAGCTCATGACAGCGGTGATAGTTGCAGTATTCCTTGCAGTTCCATATCTCCGCTCACAGGCTAAGAGCTCATTTAGAAGAGCCGGAAAGAGAGGAAGAGCAAATGCTTGAACTGGTGAATATACATAAGACCTTTAATCCGGGTACTATCAATGAAAAAACTGCACTGGACGGTGTGAATCTTAAGCTTGAAAATGGTGATTTTGTAACAGTCATAGGGGGAAATGGCGCCGGAAAATCAACCATGCTCAATGCTGTGGCAGGCGTATGGCCTGTGGATGAAGGACGTATTTTCATTGATGGCACAGATGTAACAGGACTTCCTGATTTTAAGAGAGCTGACATGATCGGACGCGTATTTCAGGATCCTATGCTCGGAAGTGCGGCTACAATGGAGATTGAAGAAAATCTTGCTCTTGCGTATAGAAGAGGCAGAAAAAGAGGCCTTGGCTGGGGAGTTACAAGGGTTGAGAAGAAGCTTTACAAGGAGAAACTTTCTGAATTGAAGCTCGGGCTTGAGGACAGGATGACAGCAAAGGTCGGACTCCTTTCAGGAGGCCAGAGACAGGCACTTACGCTTTTGATGGCAACTTTGGTAAAACCCAAAGTACTCCTGCTTGATGAGCACACGGCAGCGCTTGATCCAAAGACTGCCGAAAAAGTTCTCGAAGCCACTGACAGAGTAGTAAATCAGAATCATCTTACGACATTGATGATAACCCATAACATGAGAGATGCGATCGCCCATGGAAACAGACTTATCATGATGAATGAAGGACGTATAGTGCTTGATATCAAGGGTGCAAAAAAGAAAAATCTTACAGTAGAAGACTTGCTGCATCAGTTTGCGGTAGTTTCGGGAGAAGAATTTGCTTCGGACAAGGCTTTGCTTGGATAAAAAGAATATTGTGTGCAAAGTGATCAAGTGATTTTGGCCTGAGAAGTACAAACTTCTCGGGTCATTTGTTTTTTTCATTCACTCTTTCAAAAATCCATGTTATGATGTATTATTATAAGTGCAAATATAAGGAGAAACGGGGGATAGACAAAGGAAGTATGAGCCAGCCTGTAGCTATTAAAGGTGTTAAGTCAGGAATCGTCTTAAAACTTGACAGCAGTATGGATTTTAACGAGCTTCTGCCCTTGATAAGGGAAAAGTTCAGTGCCGCAGCTTCTTTCTTTGGAAATGCCGGAATGGCGCTTTCCATAGAGGGACGTAAGGTAAATGAAGCAGAAGCAGCAAGAATTGTTGAAACTATTGAAGCAAATACTTCTCTTAAGATCGGAGCTGTATTTGTAAATGATGAGCTTCTTGAAAAGAAGTTCTCAGAAGCGATGATCAAGAATGGAGCAGAGGCAGTAAATGCCGCGGATGCTGAGAAGCAGATCGTTCGCTTAAAAAAGGAAAATGCTGCACTTACGGCCGCATTAGAGCAAGGGGGCATGCTCGGCAGTAATACAGCAGAGATATATATTGGAAATCTTAGAAGTGGAACCAAATATGAGGCAAAGACATCACTTATCATAATGGGTGATGTGAAACGAGGAGCAGAGGTTACATCTGGAGGAAGTATCTTTGTTCTGGGAAGTCTTCTGGGAAACGCAAATGCAGGTGCGATGGGCGATGACAGAGCCTTTGTGATGGCATTGCATTTAGATCCGCTTCAGGTTAGAATATCAGATTCACTGGCAATTTCCGAGGATCAGGATCTTAGATCCAAAAAGCGCTCAATTTTCAATAGAAATACAGGAGAGGAAAATGGGCCTGAGGTTGCTATTATATCAAATGGACATATCGTCATAAAAAAATATGACAGAGCATTTTTGGGGAGTGCAGAGTTCCTGAAATTTGCCGGAACGGAGGAAAGGGAAAATGAGTGAAGTAATAGTTGTTACATCGGGAAAGGGCGGTGTCGGCAAGACAACAACAACAGCCAATATTGGTACAGGTCTTGCAAAGCTCAATAAAAAAGTAGTTTTGGTAGACACAGATATCGGCCTTAGAAATCTCGATGTAGTTCTCGGTTTGGAGAATAGGATAGTTTATAATCTGGTGGATGTTATTGAAGGAAACTGTAAGCCGGAGCAGGCTATGATCAAAGATAAGAAATCTGATGGCCTCTATCTTCTCCCTGCTGCACAGACAAGAGATAAGTCAGCAGTTACACCTGAGGAAATGAAAGCTCTTGTAAATGAGCTTCGTAAGGATTTTGATTATATCATTCTGGATTGTCCTGCAGGAATCGAGCAGGGATTTATGAATGCCATTGCAGCTGCAGACAGAGCACTTGTAGTCACAACTCCTGAGGTTTCAGCAGTAAGAGATGCTGACCGTATCATTGGTCTTCTTGAGGCACATGGAATTAAGAATAACCGCCTTATTGTTAACCGCCTTAATGTGGAAATGGTAAAACACGGAAATATGATGACTGCAGAGGACGTTGTTGAGGTCCTTTCGATCGATCTTATCGGTGTTGTACCATATGATGAAAAGATCGTCGTTGCAACAAATACCGGTTCACCGCTTGCAGGTGACGGCTCTATTGTTGGAACATCTTATATGAATATATGCAGCAGGATCTTAGGGGAGGAAGTTCCTTATCTTGATCTTGATTCAAAGAAAGGAATTCTTTCAAAAATTGGAAGCCTGTTCGGCAAACAATAATTAAAGGGGACAGTCATGAGATTAGTTGATTTTTTTAAGAAGAAGACATCAAGTGATATAGCAAAAGACAGACTCAAGCTTGTGCTGGTTTCCGATCGTGCCAGTTGCTCTCCGGAAGTAATGGAGAAGATCAAGAATGACATTATCAATGTATTGCAGAAGTATGTTGAGATCGACCAGTCAGGTTTGGACATAAAAATTACGCAGATGGAAGCGGAAGGAGATGCCAACGAGACAGGACCGGCTCTCTATGCAAATATTCCGATTCGTTCTATGCGACATACAGATTGATAAAAAAACAGGCGGCATTTTTTACATGCCGCCTGTTGTAAATTTTAAATAAATTAGTCTAAGTGGATTCTGGCATCGATAAACTCAGTCATATTATCCTCGTCGACACCAAGTGCATAAGAAAGTTCGCTATATAAAGCCTGACGGGCTGACTTTAAGAAATGCTCGTCTACGGAGGTAGCACTGCGTCCCTTGCGGACACGCTCCTGTTTCCGTTCGTAGGTTGTTTTGATCAATCTAAAGAGTTCAACACAATTGTTTTGCACAAGTGCTTTAGAATATACATTTTGACGCTGTTTCTCGTTCTCAACAGTAATTTCATCGAGTTCGGGGATTGAGTCGATGAGAGCGAGGGCATCGCTTTCACTTATCGGAGTTCTGAGTGAAGAATCACCGCTTCCGACAGCAACATAAATTCTGCTTGATGGACTGTCCTTAGGGGTCAGGAAATAGTATTCTTTTGTCTGGTCACAGTCCGGTATATCAAGAGTTGATATATCTGTTATGACACAAAGTCCATCGTTTTTGTGAACAACATAATCACCGGTTTTAAACATCTTATCCTTTCTGCCTGCTTTCAGGCGCTGTACTTTGCGAGGGGAAATGGCAAAGTACCAAAGTCAACTAACTGCGGACAACTCCGCACGCTAGCATAATTATAACATAAAAATTGTATATATGTAAGAGCAAAAATAACTAATTGTCTATACAACTTAGGAGGTAAAAATGCCCATATCGTTACCCGAAAGCTTCCAAAACCGCATGAAATCAATGCTTGGAGATGCTTACGATGAATTTGAAAAAAGTTATGATTTTGAACGCTTTCAGGCCCTCAGAGTCAATCCGCTTAAGCGTGGAGGAGTATTTCCTGAGGATTCACTTTTCCATCTGACACCGGTTCCATGGTGTTCGAATGGATTCTATTATGGAGATTCAGATCTTCCGGGAAAGCATCCATATCATGAAGCCGGAGTCTACTATATTCAGGAGCCGAGTGCAATGGCGCCGGTCGTATATCTGGACGTGAAGCCGGGAGAAAAGATTCTTGATCTATGTGCTGCTCCCGGAGGAAAAACAACACAGATCGCAGGAATGATGAATGGTGAGGGCTTTTTAGTGGCAAACGAAATAAATCCCGGAAGAGCCAAGATCCTTTCGTTGAATATCGAGAGAATGGGTGTTAAAAATTGCCTTGTGACTTCTGAAACTCCGCAGAAATTAGCGGATATTTTTGAGGGCTATTTTGACAAAATACTTGTGGATGCGCCTTGCTCAGGTGAGGGCATGTTCAGGAAGAATCCTGAGGCATTGGAGGAGTGGAGCCTTGAAAATGTTGAGATGTGCGCTGAACGACAGGACGAGATATTGGATTGTGCTGCGCGCATGCTGGTTCCCGGAGGAAGGATCGTATACTCTACATGTACTTTTGCACCGGCAGAGGACGAGGGGAGTGTCAGCCGATTTGTAAAGCGACATGAGGATTTTCATGTGACACCGGCAGAAAAATACGAAGGAATGGCCGGTGGAAGGGCAGACTGGACAGATGATCCTGCAGAGGGAATAGAGACAACTATACGACTCTGGCCTCATAAACTTAAGGGGGAGGGACATTATCTGGCAGTTCTCGACAGAGATGGTGACAGAGAATCAAATGTGGTAAGGATCTCAAGAAATGGACTTGCTGCAGAAGCTCCGAAGAAAATGTCTGAAAGCTTTAAGGAATTTGCAAAAGAGAATCTGAAGATAGATATAAATAACAGATTTTATGGATTCGGAGATCAGCTTTATAGAATGCCTGAAGGAATGCCGGGGCTTGACCATCTCAAGGTGCTTAGAGCAGGGCTGCATCTTGGAACTGTAAAGAAAAACAGGTTTGAGCCTTCACATGCACTTGCACTGGTCCTTACGGCTGATGAGGTTGAAAGAAGCATTAATTTTGATTCGGACTCGGATGAGATCCGACAGTTCCTTAATGGGCAGACATTAAGCATAGAGGCACCTAAGGGCTGGACACTTATCCTTTGCGATGGTTATGCGATAGGATGGGGAAAGAGTGATGGCAGACTTATAAAAAATCATTATCCGAAGGGCCTTAGAAGTCTGTATTAAATTTTGTTCCATATGTGACATGTGTAAATGATAAAATTAAATTAGGGAAAATATGGTGTTGCGGTCAGTAATAACCGTAGTGCCGAATAATACAATAGTTACTGAAAAATTTAGATTAGTGTGATAAAAAGGGGTGGAGACTATGAAGCTTACTTTTATCGGAGCCGATCATGAAGTAACAGGCAGCTGCCATTATATTGAAGCGTGCGGAAAGCATATGCTCGTTGACTATGGTATGGAGCAGGGGCAGAATCTCTATGAAAATGCAGAACTTCCTGTTGCAGCTGCTGAAATAGACTATGTATTTCTTACACATGCACATATCGATCATTCAGGACTGCTGCCGCTTCTTGCGCAGAAAGGTTTCAGAGGGCAGATCTTTGCAACTGAAGCAACAGCAGAGCTGGTTGATATAATGCTCCGTGACAGCGCACATATCCAGATGTTCGAAGCCGAGTGGCGAAACCGTAAAGGACGACGTCAGAAAGAAACACCTGAATTTGTGCCTTTATATACCATGGAAGATGCGGATGCGGCTGCAAAGCTGCTGGTTCCTATGGAATATAATGCAAAGGTCACGGTAACCGATGATATAATCGTGCGATTTACAGATGTAGGTCATTTACTTGGTTCGGCAGCTGTAGAGATATGGTTCACGGAAGATGGAATGACTAAAAAGATCGTATTTTCAGGAGATGTCGGAAACCTGAATCAGCCTATATTAAAGAACCCGGCAGTGATAGATGAAGCAGATTACTGCGTGATCGAGTCTACGTACGGGGACAGGCTTCATCCGGTGCAGAAATATGATTATGTAAGTGAGCTTACAAATGTTATCCAAAAAACCTTTGACAGGGGCGGAAACGTTGTCATACCCTCATTTGCCGTTGGCAGAACTCAGGAGCTTCTTTACTTCATAAGAGAGATAAAGGCAAAGGAGCTTGTGACAGGGCACGGTAATTTTCCTGTCTATGTGGATTCACCTCTGGCTGTTGAAGCTACACAGATTTTTAATAAAAATTCATTAAACTGTTTTGATGAGGAAGCAGTAGCTCTTATACGAAAGGGCATAAATCCGATCTCTTTTCATGGACTTAAGCTTTCTATCACATCAGAAGAGTCAAGGGCGATCAACTTTGACGAAACACCTAAAGTAATAATTTCTGCATCGGGAATGTGTGATGCAGGTCGTATACGCCACCATCTTAAGCATAATCTGTGGAGAGATGAGTGCACTATACTTTTTGTCGGATATCAGGCAGTCGGAACTCTTGGACGTGCTCTTATAGAAGGCGCAGATGAAGTCAAGCTTTTTGGAGAAGAGATAGGGGTAAGGGCTGAGATCAGGCAGATGACAGGGCTTTCAGGACATGCAGATAAAAACGGTCTGCTGAATTGGATGAGAGGCTTTAAGCGGATGCCTTCGCAGGTTTTTGTGGTGCATGGGGATGATAAAGTTACAGAGACCTTTGCGGAAACTCTTGAAAAGGAGTTTGGAGTAAAAGCGTATGCTCCGTTCAGCGGAACCCGCTATGATCTTTTGAGGGGAATCTTTGAATATGAGGCTAAGGGTGTTCCTGCGGTCAGAAAGAAGAAAGCTCAGAAGACAGTCAGTACTGTATTTGGCAGGCTTCTTGCGGCAGGAGAACGTCTCATGGCACTTATACATAGGGCAGAACACTGGGCAAATAAAGATATTGCCAGATTTGCAGACCAGATATCATCACTTTGTGATAAATGGGAAAAATAAATAATAGGAGAAATGAAAAATGATAGCAATCGTAGCAGCAGACAAAAATTGGGGAATCGGCTTGAAAAATGATCTTCTTGTGAGAATACCTTCAGATCAGAAGTTTTTCAGAGAGAAGACCACAGGTAAGGTTGTTGTTATGGGAAGAAAAACTCTGGAGAGTTTCCCTGGAAAGAAGCCGCTGCCGAACAGAGTGAACATAGTACTCACAAGAAATAAAGATTATGCTCCTGAGGGAGTAACCGTCGTTCACGATATTGAAGAGCTTAATAAGGTTATAGAAGCCTACAATAAGGATGATGTTTACCTTATCGGAGGTGCATCTATCTATAAGCAGCTCATAGGTATGTGTGATACAGCGATCGTAACTAAGATCGACAAAGTATATGAGGCGGATACTTATTTCCCGAATCTTGACGAGGATGAAAACTGGGAAATGACGCAGGAATCCGAAGAACAGACCTATTTTGATCTGATTTATTATTTCTGCACTTATACAAAAAAGAACTGAGGTAAATTGGCAGAATGGAAAAATCGTACGATAAGATCTCGCTGAAAGCAGCAGCGTTAAGGATCCTTGGCGAGGTCAAAGAATTCAAGAAGGATTCAATACTGACTCCGGTATTTATGATACTCGAGGTCGTATGTGAAATGATAATCCCTTTTCTGATGTCAGTGATCATTGATAAGGGTGTTACAGCCGGTGACCTGAATGCGATATACAGGACAGGCTTTTTGATGATAATCACTGCTCTGTGCGGACTTACAGCAGGTATGCTTGGAGGAAAATACGGAGCAAGCGCTTCTGCAGGACTTGCTAAAAATCTTAGGGCTTCTATGTTCAGACGCATTCAGCTTTACAGCTTTGAAAACATAGATAAATACTCAACAGCCGGACTTGTAACAAGACTGACAACAGATGTTACAAATGTTCAGAATGCGTATATGATGCTCCTTCGAATGTTCATGCGTGCCCCGTCGTCTATCATAGTTGCAATGTTTATGGCATTTATGATAAGTCCGAGGCTTGCCAGTATCTATCTTTTTGCAGTTATAGTACTCGCCGTTTTTATGGGATTTATCATGAGCAGGGCGACAAAATATTTTACGGCAACATTTGAAAAGTATGATGCCCTTAATGAAAGTGTACAGGAGAATGTCAGCGCAATTCGCGTTGTAAAGGCTTTTGTACGTGAAGATTATGAAAACGATAAATTTAAAAAGGCTACAGAAAACATATATAGGATGTTCGTAAAGGCGGAAGGTACAGTTGTATTGAACATGCCGGTCATGATGGCAGCGGTTTACACCTGTATCCTGCTTATAAGCTGGCTCGGTGCGCATATGATAGTTGTGGATGAGCTTACAACAGGACAGCTGATGAGCCTTCTTGCGTACTGTATGAATATTCTCATGAGTCTTATGATGGTCGCAATGGTCGTTGTAATGGTCGGGATGTCGGAGGCTTCTGCAAAGCGTATCACAGAAGTTCTTGATGAAGAACCGGTTCTCAGACAGAAGAGCGATCCTATCGGTACAGTTGCCGATGGAAGTATAACTTTTGATCATGTGGAATTTTCGTATGCAGGGCAGTCAGGAGATCCTGTATTAAAGGATATAGACTTTTCTGTAAAGTCCGGTGAAACAATCGGAATCATCGGAGGAACGGGAAGTTCCAAGTCATCGCTCGTAAATCTTATAAGCAGGCTTTATGACGTTACAAAAGGCTCGGTTTCTGTAGGTGGTATTGATGTAAGAGATTACGATATACACAAGCTTAGAGATTCTGTTGCAGTGGTTCTTCAGAAAAATGAGCTCTTCAGCGGAACCATACTTGAAAACCTCAGATGGGGAAATGAAAATGCTACGGAAGAGCAGTGCAGGAGAGCATGTGAGATAGCCTGTGCAGATGAATTTATCGAACGTATGCCGGATGGCTATTATACACATATCGAGCAGGGTGGAAATAATGTTTCCGGAGGACAGAAACAGAGACTCTGTATAGCAAGAGCATTGCTTAAGAAGCCAAAGATACTGATCCTTGATGATTCTACCTCAGCGGTGGATACTGCAACAGATGCTAAGATCAGAAAAGGTTTTTCAGATGAGCTTCCGGATATGACAAAGATCATAATCGCCCAGAGAATTTCTTCGGTACAGAGTGCAGATAAGATCATTGTTATGGATAATGGCCGTATTGATGGATTTGATACACATGAGAACCTTCTTAAAAATAACGTTATTTATCGTGATGTTTTTGAGTCACAGAATGGCGGAAGCGGTGATTTTGATGAGAAGGGAGGCGAGTGATCAATGGCCGGAGAGAAAGTAAAAGAAATAGGCGGAATGAGAAGAGGCAGAGGTCAGAGGCCTAAGGTCAAGAATCCCGGAAAGCTTTTCGCCAGAGTAATGGGTTATGTGCTGAGCCGCTATACGCTGCAGATGATAGTTGTTATCGTATGTATATTTATAGGCGTCCTTGCGAATGTACAGGGTACACTTTTTATGCAGCAGCTAATCGACAGCTATATACTTCCAATGCTGCAGAATAAAAGCAGCGATTTCGGACCGTTGGCAGCAGCGATGACAAAGGTTGCCGGATTTTATGCGGTCGGTGTCATAGCTTCATTCACATATCAGAAAATAATGATCTATGTGGGACAGGGCACACTTTTAAGACTTAGAAATGACCTGTTTGTGCATATGGAAAGTCTGCCGATAAAGTATTTCGATACCCATGCACATGGCGATATAATGTCAATTTATACAAATGATATCGATACATTGAGGCAGATGATATCCCAGGCTATGCCTCAGTTCTTAAACAGTGTGATAATGGTCGTAAGCGTGATCGCTAGTATGATCATCCTGGATGTGCCGCTTACGATAGTGACACTTTTGATGGTCGGTGTAATGCTTTTTACTTCAGGACAGCTGGGTAAACGTTCAGGAAAATTCTTCCACGATCAGCAGGCTTCACTGGGTTCATTGAACGGCTACATCGAAGAGATGATGAATGGACAGAAGGTTGTAAAGGTCTTTTGCCATGAGGATGCTGCGATAGAAGAATTCGATAAAAGGAATGAGGCTCTTTACAGAAGTGCCTACAATGCCAATACCTTTGCAAATTTCATGGGGCCGGTAAATGCCCAGCTCGGAAATCTGAGCTATGTTATCTGCGCGATAGTCGGAGGTATTCTGGCTCTTAATAATATCGGCACACTTACACTTGGAAAGCTTGCATCGTTCCTTACATTCAACAAGAGTCTGAATATGCCTATAAGCCAGGTATCAATGCAGTTCAACTCGGTTATCATGGCTCTTGCAGGTGCAGAGAGAATCTTTTCTTTACTTGATGAGACACCTGAAACTGATGATGGCTATGTAAAGCTTGTAAATGCTGAGATCGATAAAGACGGAAATATCATTGAGACAGAAAAAAAGACAGATATCTGGGCGTGGAAACATTATCATAAGGCAGATAATACCATCACTTATACAAAGCAGCAGGGACGAGTAGATTTCCTGGGGGTTGATTTTGGATATGATGAAAAAAAGATCGTGCTCCATGATATAAAGATGTTTGCTGAGCCGGGTCAGAAGATCGCATTTGTAGGTTCCACCGGTGCAGGTAAGACAACTATCACAAATCTTATAAATCGTTTTTATGATATACAGGACGGAAAGATAAGATATGACGATATAAATATAAATAAGATATGCAAGGGAGATCTTAGAAGGTCACTTGGTATGGTACTTCAGGATGTTCATCTTTTCACCGGTACGATCAAAGATAACATCAGATATGGAAGACTTGATGCGACTGATGAAGAAGTGATCGCAGCAGCGAAGCTTGTAAATGCGGATGGATTCATAAGAAGACTTCCGAATGGATATGATACGATGATCACAGGTGATGGAGCGAGTCTTTCACAGGGACAGCGTCAGCTGCTTTCAATTGCCAGAGCGGCAGTTGCTGATCCGCCGGCGCTTATACTTGACGAGGCTACCAGCTCAATTGATACCAGAACTGAAAAAATTGTTCAAAATGGTATGGATCAGCTGATGAAGGGAAGAACTACGTTTGTGATCGCACATCGTCTATCGACAATTCGCAATAGTGATTGTATTATGGTATTAGAGCAGGGGAGGATCATTGAGAGGGGTTCTCATGATGATCTTATTGCTCAAAAAGGTCGGTATTATCAGCTATATACCGGAAATAAAATTGCGCAGTAGATTTAAAACCGTTTTACAGTTTTCAGGTACTATTTAATGGAAGTATGAAGATTATATTAAGATTTCCTTAAAAAGTATCGCGAAAGGAGGAACGGTAACCGCGCAAGAGTAAATAAGGAGACATGTGAATGGCAGCTGACAAAGATTTGATTCAGGCAGTCGTACGCATGAAAAATGGCGAGGAAGAGGGTTTTAATCTCGTCTATAACGGTACTTACAGTTATGTGCTGTTCAGAGCGCGTCAGATCATGAAGGATGAGGACGATGCTATGGACTTGCTTCAGACTGTGTACATAGAGGCGTATAAATCGATAGATTCACTTGATAAGCCTGAAAATATATTTGCGTGGCTCGGAGCGATTACCTATAGACAAGGAATGAAAATTTTCCGAAAGAAAAATGAAATACTCCTTGATGATGAAAAAAGCGATGCTGTTTTCGGAAACATGGTTAGTACGGATAAAAGTGCCCAGCCGGATCTTTCGGCTGAGGATAAGGAGCGGGCTGCTGAGCTCAAGAAGCTTATAGAAGAGCTTCCGGAGGCTCAGAGAACGACTCTTGTGGCACATTATTATGACGGTATTTCAATAGAGGACATTGCAGATGTTATGGAATGTTCGGTTGGAACAGTTAAAAGTCGTCTGAACTATGCCAGAAAGTTTTTGAAAAAGAGGCTCGAAGAAACATCAGGTGTGAGCGGCGGCAAGGCTGGAGCAGTAATGATCACTGCTCCGCTGATAATCGGTGCCATAAGTGTGATGTCAGATGAGACAGTTATGGCAGCGCCTGTGGCAGCGGCATCATATGCGGCAATATGCGGTAAGCTTGGAATAGCAGCAGGTTCGGCGATAGCAGCCGGAACAGCAGCCGGAACAGCAGCCGGAACAGCGGCAGCAGCTACCGGCGGTTCAGGAACAGCAGCCAGTGTTTCTGCAGGAACAGCAGCGACAACAGCTGTAACGACAGCAGCGGCAGGAGCGGCGACGACAGCAGCTGCAGGGGCAGCAGGCAGTTCGATCGCAGCCGGAGGATTAGTGGCAGGAGGTGCCGCAAAATCCGTAGCAGTAGCTGTAGCGGTGGCTGTAGCAGGAACAGGTGTCGGAGTTGGTACAGCGGTTCATAATAATATGAGCAATGAAGCAGTTCCGGGCTCTGTAAGTCTGAATATTTCTGATAATACAGGACTTCAGTCTGTAAATGACTATGTTATCTCTGACAATACTGTGGTGGAGATATCAGATAATGAAGTTACAGTATCGGTAGATAAGGCATCTTCATCAGAAAACAATACTACAGAACATGCTTCGGCAAATGCCAAAGAAAATGTAAAGGCTGATACAACAGTCAAGGAATCTGAAAAAAAGAAAAAGAAGAAAAAGAAGAAGACCGTAAGTGAAGAGGTTGTTCCTGCATACGAAATGAGTTCTTCAAATGCAGAAAAGATATCGAAAGCAGCAGCTGCTGTACTTCCGTTTGTGAACGCTGAAAAGTTCAGTGGAGATATCAGCAATGAGACGCTTGATACGGCTTATCTGTATGGAACATCGTTGTATCTTAAAGAGATAACACAGGAATCACTTTCTGAAAATGATATATTCATAGCTAAGGAATCAGTTACGGATATTGAGCAGAAGGGAAGAAAGCTCAAGGTCAAGGGTACTTTTGTATACGGTAAGAAGGATGATGAAGACGAGTGGGATGCAAAAGTATATAAGTATACCATTAACTTCCTGATCGATGAGACTGGTACCTCTTATGAAGGACTGCTTGTATCAGATCTTAAGATCAAGAAGAGTGAGAAATATGACATAGAGTATGATGAACAGGATGAAGAAGATGGAAAGAAAGCTGTGTCGGTAAGCTCGGATATCATATATGATGATGACGTCATACCGATCGAGGATGCAGCTGCAGTTCCGTCAGGCAGCAGTTCATCTGAATCATCAAATGATGTTTCTGAGCTGGTTGTTGAGAATACAACAAGTGCAGGAGCGGAAACAGAATCTGTTTCGACAAATGAAATAAGTGTTATAGAGTGAAAAACAGGCACTGATCGTAATGGTCAGTGCCTGTTTATTATTTACTGAGTTCAGTTTTTATCACTTCAAGTAGAGCGTCGTTGTCTTTTGGCATCATGATGCAGAATCTGAAAAAACGTTCATCAAGATACATGAAAGTACTGCAGTTTCGGATCATGAGCTTCTTTTTGATGCAGGCTTCGAAAAGAGTGTCGGCATTAACTGTAGTGGATTCGATCTTACAGAGAATGAAATTTGCATATGGTTCATAGTATTTAAGACCATAGGCACTCAGACTGTCAAGGACACTGCAGATACGCTTTCTTTCAGCGGAAATGAGAGCTTTTGTCTTATTAATATATTCTTCATCTGAGAATATTAATTCTCCCGCAACTTCTGCAAGTGAATTTATCGACCACGGGTTTTTCTTTTCATTTATTTCTTTGAGCAGTTTACGATTGCCTGTGATGGCATAGCCAAGGCGAAGCCCTGGGGAAGCAAAAAATTTTGATATACCTCTTATGATAAATAAATTGTCAAATTCAGAAGTCAGTGGAATGGCTTCTAATTTACTCTGGTCATCAGCAAATTCTATATAGGTTTCGTCGATCATGACGAGAATATTGTTTTGTGAAGCTTTTTTTAATATGGTGCGAAGCTCACTCTGACTTAAACATGAAGAGGTAGGATTGTTTGGATTACAGATTATCAGCATGTCGATCCCATCATCAAGGGCCGTTTCCAAAGCGGCTGTGTCCAGCTTAAAATTCTCAGCTTCTTTAAGTGGAAAATATACGATCTCTCCGCCGACAAGCTTCACTTCACGCTCGTATTCTGAGTAGGAAGGGGAGAGTATCATTGCCTTTTTGGGAGAACGGAATTCTATAACAATGGAGATCAGCTCGGTGGACCCATTTCCAACAGTGATGTTCTCAGGAACTGTTTTACAGTAATCAGCCAGTACCTTTCTTAATTTTGTATATTCACGATCCGGGTAAGATGTGATGACATCCAGCCTTTCTGCAAGGGTTGAGCGAAGCTTTTCTGAAATTCCAAGGGGATTTACATTTGCTGAAAAGGAAATTATCTCATCTTTTTTGATACCATATATTTTTTCAATCTTTTCAAGGTCACTTCCGTGAAAGTGTTCTTTGTGTTCAATAGCCATTAAAAGCCCCTTTCCTGTTGCGTTTGCATTGCTATAAGCGCATAGCCGGTGATATAATCATTTATGATAGTGCATTAAAATTAAAAATGCAATTATGTTCAGGGAGGACAGAAAAAGGATGGAAAACCATATCGCCGATATACTCAATGGGAGATTCGAATACGATGTGGGAACGCTTACATTTCCGGAAAAGCGTATTGAACGTGAAGCTGAGGAGGGACAGAAGATAAGCGGAAAATTCCGCATATTATCATCTGTACAGCGAAGATGCAACGGAACTCTCTATACAAGCGAGCCACGTCTTGAGCTTGACAGAGCCAGCTTTTCGGCATCAGAAGTTGAAGTTCATTATACCTTTGATACAACAGGACTTGAAGAGGGCGACATTATAAAGGGAGAGATCGACGTGGTAAGTGATGCCGGAGAGTATCATCTTCCCTTTGTTTTTAATATTCAGAAACATTTCGCGCTTTCCTCACAGGGAAAGATCAAGAATTTATTCCATTTTACAAATTTGGCACGGGCAGATTTTGATGAGGCTGTAAAGATTTTTTACAGTCCTGAGTTTAATACTGTTTTCAGAGGAGCTGACGAGCAGTATAAGAATTTTTACCGCGCTTTCAGTACGCTTCCGGGCTCGAGAGAGAATCTGGAGGAGTTTCTGGTTTCTGTGAGAAAGAAAGCTCCTGTGATGTATACCGTAGACCGCACAGAAGTAGAAGAGGAAATTGGAGATGAAGATGAATGCATTTCTCTGATACTTAAAAAGAGCGGCTGGGGAGATGTCAGTCTCAGAGTGAGCTCTGATGCTGATTTTGCAGTTGTCGGAAAAACTTTTATCACAGAGGAAAATTTTGACGGAGATGTATGCTATCTCAAGATATTGCTGATCGAAGGGGCAATGCATGGCGGAACCAATGTCGGAACGGTTACTATTTCAGGTAATCATTATTACGAAAAGATACGGATCGTCTGCCACGTTCAGGGAGAACGACCTGACAGGATACTTGCCCGTCAGAAGCTTGAAGTATCACTGATGAATGAATTTCTTAAGTTCAGAATGCATGAGATCAGACTTGATGCATGGTGCAGATCATCAATGATACTTATTGAAAAGATAAATTCTGTTTATCCGCATGATCTCGCTTCAAGACTGTATATGGTGCATGTACTGATACTGCAGTCTCGAATGCAGGAAGCAGAGTCCGTGCTCGGGCACATTAAAAGCGAATTCGATATTGAAAAGCGTAAGCCGGAATATCGTGCATACCTGCTCTATCTCGAGTCTATGCTCAAAAGAGATGAATTCCTTGTAAAAGAAAATGCGGAAAAGATTAAAGAATTTTATAAATCCAAGGATAATTCTGCGCGTCTTTTGTGGCTTTTGATGTATATGGATGAGGAAATGGAAAATGATCCTCAGCGTAAAATGGCCATGATGCGTAAGATATATGAGGCTGGAAGAAGAACTCCGCTTTTATATTCAGAGGCTATGCTTCTTATATCTGCTGACCCTTCGTTAATGAAGGGAATGACGGAGTTTGAGGTAAATGCACTGTGGTGGGCTGCAAAGCATGGTATTTTCAACGAAAAGCTCATGACACGAATAGCTTTCAATGGAAGCAGACTTCGTCGTTATGTGCGTACTTACGTGCGCCTTGCAGGTGCCTATTACGGAAAATATCGCTCCGAAGAGATCTTAAGTGCGATCTGTACTCACCTGATCCAAAATCATGCGGCATCCCCGATTCATTTTAAGTGGTTCCGTATTGCAGTAGAAAGACAGCTTAAGATAACCAGATTATATGAGTACTATATGTATTCGTTCCCGACAGATTCAAGAGCTTTGATCGACAGGTCAGTGCTCATGTACTTTAAGATGGGTACGGATATTCCGGATGATCTTACCGCGCAGCTTTACTTAAATCTTATCCAGCACAGAAATACTGCCGGAGAGTATTTAATGACTTACAACCCGCAGATAGCTGAATTTGCGCTGAGAAAAGCAATTGCCGGAAAGATGAGTGAGGAACTCGCATGTATATATGAGTATGCTGTTTCAATCCGTGGCTTTGACAGGCACGTTGAACTTATGAATGCTCTTTCGATGCTCTGTTTCACGCATCATATCACAACTGAAAACAAATCTATTGTTTCGGTCAGTGTGATCGAATTTGGATTCAAAAAAGAAAGACGCAGAATGATGATAGGCGGAGAGGCCTACATCGATATATACAGCAATAACTATGAGCTTTTCTTTGAAGATTCTTATGGAAATCGTACAGCGGACAGAACAGGAATAGTTGATAGGAAGATGCTGCAGCCTATCATGTTTGAAAGATTTATAAGGGCCAATCAGACTGCAAATGTCGGATTTGCCTTCTATATATGCGGAACAGGGCGCAGATTTCTTTCTGTTAATGAGGAGAATAAAGATGCAGTCAAGGCTCTTACGCAGTCAGATGAAATATTGGACAGTGAGAGAAATGAGATGCGCCGCAATCTTATCAGCTTCTATTACGAAAATGACAGATTTGATGAGCTTGATGAAGCGCTGCTGAGCGTAGAGCCGGGAAAACTCAATGAAGTGATGAGAGCTGAATATGTAAATTACCTTGTGATCCGCGGAATGCAGCAGCGTGCCTATGACATTTTGAAAAAATACGGGGCATCAAGACTTGACAGCAAGGTGATAGTACGACTTGCCAGCAGGATAATAAGAGATGATCAGTATACTTCAGATAAATTCCTTATGGATATCTGTATAAGTGCATTCCGTCATGGTAAGTATGATGAGGTCATATTGGAGTTTCTTGAGGAAAACTACAACGGCTCGATACGACACCTGAGAGATATCTGGAAGGCAGCTCAGAACTTTAATATTTCAGCAGTTCATATAGAGCGCAGGATGATCTCACAGATGCTTTTTGCGCATTCCTTTGTTGGTGAAGCTGATGACGTCTTTGTTTTATATGCAAAGCCGGATAATAGTGATGATCTTGTAAAGGCATGGCTTACTTATGCTGCCTATGATTATTTTGTCAAGAATCGTATTACGAAGGAGTACATTTTTGAAAGAATATACTCACATCTTGAGCATGGTGAAAAGTTCATTGATGTTGTAAGTCTTGCGATGCTTAGATATTTTTCTGAGAAAAAAGAGGTAAATCCTGTATTTAGAAGCGGCATTGCAAGGGCAGTCCGTCATTATCTTCAGAGGGGAATCGTGTTTGAATTTTTCAGACGTTTCAGAAGCTTTGTGCCGGAAATGATGCTTTATGACGACAGGACATTTATAGAATACAGGACAAATCCGGATAAAACAGCTGTGATCCATTATATGATAACCAAGGAAAACGGTAATGAAGGAGGCTTCTACACTGAAGCTATGAAGAATATCGTCGGTGGAGTCTATGTAAAGAACTTCACACTTTTCTATGGGGAGCAGCTTCAGTATTACATAACAGAGGAAGATGGCAGTAATTCAACTCTTACGACCAGCCGTACCCTTGATTCCGATGATGAAAGGATCAGGAACAGCGATACGAGATTTGATATTCTGAACAGTATTCTTGTGAGCCGGACAATGGGCGATAGCCGGAGTATGGACGATCTTCTTAAGCTTTATATATTAAAATCGAGAGCAGTTGATCAAAAATTTGAGCTGATCTAGGAAGAAGAAAATATGAATAATACAGTTGAAAAAAACATGGCGGTGGGAATCGATCTGAGCGATGATTTTTCTGAAATTTCCTATATTGACAGAAGTGATATGAATGTAGTCACATATCGTACAGGTGATGATGAGGAGAAATTCGAGATTCCAACGCTTGCGTGTAAAATGCCCGGAGAGGAAGGGGGATGGTGCTTCGGAGAAGAGGCAATAAGTGCATCACAGGAATATGGGGTAGAGCTTATCGACAGCCTCGTGCATAGGGCGATAATAGGAAAGCCAATCTACATCGATCAGAATGAAAAGGCTGATCCGGTAAGGCTTCTTGGAATGTTCGTAACATATGTACTGCTTTATCCATCAGAGATAAATCCCCAGGGAATAGCTTCTCTTGTGATAACGACAGAGAGCATAGATCCTGCACTTCCGGCGATATTTGAAAAGATACTTACAAATATCCGCTCGGACATAAGTGAGATCAGGTATATAAGTCATGCTGAAAGCTTTTTCTATTACGCACTCAATCAGCCGATAGAGCTCTGGCGTGACGGGGTTATGCTCTTTGACTATAACCGTGCACATTTTAAGATGAGCAGCCTTGTGATAGATTCATCTGCAAGACCTGCGATAGTTATGACGGAAGAAAAAAGCTATGAGGACATGGTCCCTTTCGTGGAGGAAAATGCCCAGCTATATGACAATATCTTCCGTGAGATCTCTGAGAATGAAATGATGAATAAGAGACTCTCGGCTGTTTATCTTACGGGAAGCTCGTTTGGAGGAAGATGGGCGGACAAGACCTTTAGATTCCTCTGTTCAAGAGCCAGAGTATTTGTTGGTCAGAATTTGTATACAAAAGGTGCATGTTATGCGGCAGCTGATCTGGTGGGCTGGACGAGGCTTGGAAGCAGATACATCTTTATGGATGAGACAAGGATAAATACGTTTATCGGTATACGTGCTTCAGATGGGGTGAGAGAGGATGTTATTCCGCTCATAAGTCCCGGAATAAGCTGGTATGACATAAATGCATCTGCAGAATTCATGCTTGGAACAGACAGGCGGATAAGCCTTGTGATAAGAGGCAGCGGGGATGAAAACGAGAGAGAAGCGGTGATACGCTGCGACTGGATCCCTGAAAGGCCTGAACGGACCACGAGGATAAGACTTGATATAACCTGCCCTAAAAATAACAGGCTGAATTGTAAGGTAACGGACCTTGGCTTTGGAGAAATCTTCCCGTCAGCGGGATTGTCAAGGGAAGAGATAATAGAATTGCTTTGATGGAGAGAATATGGTTTATCTTTGTGTAGGAAGACGGGCGTCGATACCATATTACATCGATACGGCAGGAATTGGTCTATATTCTGCCGAAGAGCTCGCGTATTATGTGAAAGAAAATATAATGATGCTGGATGCGTCAATACTCGATGAAAGCCTTTGCAAATTCATAGAAAAGGAACTTATGCTCCCGGAACTTGCAGATACGCTCAGGGAATGCGTGATGAGCGGAGGAAGTCTTACAGACTTTGTGGAAGCACTTATGTCAGAGACGAACCTTGCGGGTAAGGAAGAGATCGAGAATATGAAGCGCCAGCTGGCAGCAAGAGGTACTCTGAGTAAATCAGAAAAACACAGGATGAAGGGAGACTTTCTGGTGAAGGGCGGAAGGTATTCCGAAGCTGTAAATGAGTACAATATGGCACTTGAGGAAATCGATCAGACACAGAAGCCGAATGAAGCGGCAAGAATCTATCACAATAAGGGTGTTGCCTATGCAGATCTTTTTTATTTTGCAGAAGCCGCTGAGTGTTTCAGACTTGCATTTGAGTTGAATCCCACTTCCCAGAGCTCAAAAGAGGCATTTTCAGATGCCAGATCTCTGGCGGAGGGAAATATACCGGAGAGCGCTGCTTCAGGGGACAGTGTCATGGAGAGAAGATATAGAAGGTATCTTCGAAAGGTTGAGGATGGCGATGTTGAGGGAAGTCAGGTCATACTTACAGAGCTTTTGAATGATATGGAGAATTCATACAGAAAATCTGTTTAATTAAGTCGGAGAGGGGTGTAAATATGGGGGTTATAAAGTGGTTAAAGAGTAATTTCATGAAGACAAAGATCGATTCGCAGGAGGCAGTGCCGGAACTCGATGAAGATGATATCATACGCGAAGTGGAGCCGATAAAAAGAAGCACACTTAACGTAAGAGATCAGGAACAGAGGGATAGGTATATAAAAAACTGCTGCGAACAGATGCAGGAGTCTATCGTTGAGATAGATAAGGCTTCAATGGAGTACAGACTCGTTACGGACTATCTTAAGGATATTGAAGAGATAGAGGCTGCTCCGGGTGAATACAGGGCGAGGATCAATAAGATAGCCGAAAGGATCACTAAGCTCGATCATGAAAGCTCACTAAATCGTAAATCTCTGGGCAGGATAGGCGAAGAAGAATATAATCTGCTGGCGAGATACGAAACAGAAGTAAGCGGAGATCTTGAGACTATTAAAAAAAATGAAGATTTCAGAGAGCTTGTGCGCGGAGATCTGCAGAGACTTGAAAGTGAAAAAGCAGTGTACAACTATCAGAAATCGGAACTCAGAGCATCCATGAAAAATATTAAAAATTTCCTGCTGGTTACAATAGCAGCGGCATCTGCGGCAACAGCAGTACTTTTAGTTTTTTATGCTGCCGGAGGTCTTGATATACGGATCGGGCTTATTTTGATGGGAGCAGTTGCAGCACTTGCGCTTACAGGTGAGTATGTGGCATATTCAGACGCTGTCAGGAAGCTTAAATATGCAGATGCCTATATTGCGTTGCTGATAAATAAGCAGAATACCGTTAAGATCCGCTACGTAAACGTGACAAATCTGATCGAGTATGAGTACAGAAAATATCACATCAATGCATCGGTAGAGCTTGAGGAATACTGGAGTGCCTATCAGGAAGAGAAAAAGGCAAGGGAATTTATACTTAGGGCAAATTCTGAACTGGCACTGGAAAAATCCCGGCTTGTGCAGCTGATGAGAGATCTGCATCTCAAAGACCCTGTAATATGGGCAAGACAGTGTGAAGCTTTGTATAATCCTAAAGAAATGGTAGAGATACGTCATGACTTAAATACAAGGCGTCAGTCACTTAGAAAGCGTATTCAGTACAACACAGAAAACAGGGATGCTTCAAGAGAAGAAATCAATGATATTGTGAAAAATTACCCTGAATACGGCCAGGAGGTTCTTGGAATTGTGGCATCCTACAATAACGTATAATTATGTTAAGCTTAAGCAAACCTTTTCTTGCGAAAGATGTACTTCTGATATATAATCGAAATTGTGTGTGAAATGGCTTGTTTTACATACATAGAACAAAAAGTAAATCGCATAAGAGAAATCGGAGAAAAGAATGCCATTCAATTCGGACAAGCTTGGAGAGGAATGCGGCGTTTTCGGAATCTATGATTTCGACCACAATGACGTTGCATCGACTATTTACTATGGTCTTTATGCACTTCAGCATCGCGGACAGGAAAGCTGCGGTATAGCTGTGAGTGATACTGAAGGGCCTGACAGAAACTTTTCTGCTATCAAGGAAATGGGTCTTGTCAGCGAGAACTTCAAAGAAGATCAGCTCGATTCACTTAAGGGTAACATTGGCGTAGGCCATGTCAGATATTCTACTGCGGGAGGATCCGTAAGAGAGAATGCACAGCCCCTGGTACTGAATTATGTCAAAGGTATTCTTGCCATGGCTCATAACGGAAATCTTGTTAATTTCCCTGAGCTCAGGCGTGAGTTGGAGTATACCGGCGCAATTTTTCAAACCACCATCGATTCTGAGGTTATTGCATATCATATTGCAAGAGAGAGACTTCTTTCAGAAAATGTTGAAGAAGCCTTACGTCGTGCATGTGCAAAGCTGAAGGGCGCATTTTCACTTGTTGTGAGCAGCCCGAGAAAACTGCTTGGAGCACGAGATCCGTGGGGATTTCGACCACTTTGCATAGGACGCAGGGGTAATGCATGGATCATTACATCGGAGTCATGTGCACTTGATACGATCGGTGCCGAGTTTGTACGAGATGTTGAGCCGGGAGAAATTGTTTCCATCTCAGCAGAAGGTATTAAATCCGACAAGTCACTTATGATGGACAAAGGCAGACGCGGAAGATGCGTCTTCGAATATATTTACTTTGCACGTCCGGATTCGATTATAGACGGAATCAGCGTTTATGATGCAAGGATCAAGGCGGGCAGATTCCTTGCACAGGATTCACCTATTGATGCAGACCTTGTTATCGGTGTTCCTGAGTCGGGAAACTGTGCGGCAATGGGTTATTCTTTGGAGTCGGGAATTCCATATGGAATCGGATTCTATAAGAATAGCTACGTTGGACGTACATTTATTAAACCGAAGCAGAAGTCAAGAGAAACTTCTGTAGAGGTAAAACTTAATCCTATCAAAGATGCGGTTCGAGGAAAACGTATCATTATGGTAGATGACTCAATTGTAAGAGGTACGACGAGTGATCAGATCGTAAGAATGCTCAGAGAGGCCGGTGCAACAGAAGTACACATGATGGTAAGTTCACCGCCGTTCCTCTATCCGTGCTATTTTGGAACAGATGTGCCTGAGAGTAAGCAGCTCATTGCGTATAATCATTCTGTTGATGAGATATGCAAGATCATTGGAGCAGACTCACTCAATTATCTTAAGGTTGAACGTCTTAAGGAAATAGCAGGCGGTACAGATATCTGCCAGGGATGCTTTACGGGTAATTGGCCTATAAGCGCACCTACAGAGGACATTCGCGGAAAGTACGAACCATAATCACAGTAAACGAAAAGTGAACTACAAAGATAGGAGAACTTGAAATGCAGGAAACAGATCGCTACATCAGCCCATTATCAGAACGTTACGCTAGTAAGGAAATGCAGTATATTTTTTCAGAGGATAAGAAATTCAGGACATGGAGACGCCTCTGGATCGCACTTGCAGAGACAGAAAAAGAACTGGGGCTGGATATCACAGACGAGCAGATTGAGGAGCTTAAGGCAAATAAAGATAACATCAATTATGATGTTGCCAGAGCTCGTGAAAAGGTAGTACGTCATGATGTAATGAGTCATGTTTATGCCTATGGCCAGCAGTGTCCTAAGGCAGCAGGAATCATTCATCTCGGAGCTACAAGCTGCTATGTTGGAGATAATACAGACATCATTCTTATGAATGAAGCTCTTTCGCTTGTTAAGAAAAAGCTTGTAAACGTGATCGCAGAGCTTGCAAAGTTTGCTGATAAATATAAAGCACAGCCTACATTGGCTTTCACACATTTTCAGCCGGCTCAGCCTACAACAGTAGGTAAGAGAGCCACACTCTGGCTTCAGGAATTCACAATGGATCTTGAAGATCTTGAGTATGTTCAGTCTACACTTAAGCTCCTTGGCTCAAAGGGAACAACAGGAACACAGGCAAGCTTCCTTGAGCTTTTCAACGGTGATCAGGAGACTATCGATAAGATCGATCCTATGATCGCTGAGAAGATGGGATTTAAGGCATGCTATGCTGTATCAGGCCAGACATATTCGAGAAAGGTAGATACTCGTGTACTTAATGTACTCGCAGGCATTGCCGCAACATCACATAAGATGTCAAACGATATAAGACTTCTTCAGCATCTTAAAGAAGTCGAGGAACCGTTTGAGAAGACTCAGATCGGTTCATCAGCAATGGCATATAAGAGAAATCCGATGCGTTCAGAGCGAATTGCTTCTCTTTCAAGATATGTCATGATAGATGCACTTAATCCGGCGATTACTTCTGCCGTACAGTGGTTTGAAAGAACTCTTGATGATTCCGCAAATAAGAGACTTTCTGTTCCGGAAGGCTTCCTTGCAATTGATGGAATCCTTGATCTGGACCTTAATGTAGTCGATGGCCTCGTTGTTTACCCTAAGGTAATTGAGAAACACATGATGGCCGAGCTTCCGTTTATGGCTACAGAAAATATAATGATGGACTGCGTGAAGAAAGGCGGAAATCGCCAGGAGCTTCACGAAGAGATCCGCAGACTCTCAATGCAGGCGGGTGAGCATGTTAAGAAAGAAGGAAAGGATAACGATCTTCTTGAACTTATTGCTTCAGACCCGATGTTTGGAGTTACACTTGATGAGCTTAAGGCCAACCTTGATCCGTCTAAGTATACAGGCAGATCAGAGGTTCAGGTAAACTCATTCCTTAAAAATGTAGTACAGCCTATTTTGGATAATAATAAAGAACTGCTTGGATTAAAAGCAGAGATCAACGTGTAAAGCGGGATTACAGGAGGAAGTAAAATGGTTAAAGCAGTGGTTGGTGCCAACTGGGGTGACGAAGGTAAGGGAAAGGTTGTTGATACCCTTGCAGAGAATGCGGATGTTGTTATCCGCTTTCAGGGTGGATCAAATGCAGGTCACACCATCGTAAATAAGTATGGCAAATTTGCCCTGCACACTCTTCCGTCAGGTGTTTTTCATGAGAATATCATGAATATCTGCGGAAACGGTATGGCATTTGATATTGATAAGTTCCTTGCAGAGCTTAAGTCTCTTACAGATCAGGGCGTTCCGAAGCCTCAGATCATGATCTCAGACAGGGTTCAGGTTCTTATGCCGTATCATAAGCTTTTTGATGGACTTGAAGAGGCAAGACTTGCAGGAAAAGCATTTGGATCTACTAAATCCGGAATTGCACCTTTTTACTCAGATAAATATGCCAAGATCGGTTGGCAGATAAATGAGTTTTATCAGGATGATGATGTTATTCGTGAGAAGATCGATCGCGTTTGTGATATCAAAGACTGCATGCTGATAAATCTTTATAAAGAGAAACCTCTTGACAGGGAGGCACTCTTTAATGATATCATTCGTTGGAGAGAAGAGATCAAACCTTATCTTGGAAATGTTGCACTTTATCTTCAGGATGCGATCAAAGAGAATAAGACAGTTCTTCTCGAGGGACAGCTTGGAACAATGAAGGATCCGGATTTCGGAATTTATCCGATGGTTACTTCTTCTTCACCTCTTGCTGCATATGGAGCAATCGGTGCAGGCATCCCGCCTTATGAGATCAAGCAGATAATCGCAGTAAGTAAGGCCTATTCTTCAGCTGTTGGCGGCGGAGATTTCGTTTCAGAGGTATTTGGCGATGAAGCCGTAACGCTCAGAAATCACGGCGGAGATGGCGGAGAGTACGGCGCTACAACAGGAAGACCGAGACGTGTAGGCTGGTATGACTGTGTAGCTTCTAAATATGGTGTACGTATGCAGGGTGCTACAGACGTAGCATTTACAGTAGTGGATGATCTTGGATATCTCGATGAGATTCCGGTCTGTGTAGCTTATGAGTATGAGGGCAAGCAGATCACCGAGTTCCCTGTATATCATGAGCTTGCAAAGTGCAAGCCTGTATATGAAGTACTTCCGGGATGGAAGTGCGATATCCGCGGTATCAGAAAGTTTGAAGAACTTCCTGAAAATTGCCGTAAATACATTGAATTTGTCGAGAAGCATCTTGGCTATCCAATCACTATGGTTTCTAACGGACCGGCTCGTGAGGACATTATTTATCGCGAGAGTCCGCTTAAGAAATAAAAGAACGTATCGATGAGGGAGGCTGCTAAGCAGCGGGAGGATCCGGCACGTTCATATATAGCGTGGATGTCCTGTGCCGGCATTCATGCAAGTAGCAGTAAACATTGTATAAGTATTGAGAGGAATTAAAGTTAATGAAGAAATTAAGTGTTGTAGCACTCCTTGCACTTACAGGAGTAATGATGCTTACAGCTTGCGGAAGCAAAAAAGAAGCTGCAAGTTCAGCATCAACAGAGGATACTTCAATTGTTATTGGCTCTGAAGAGTCTGCTGCAGCTTCAACAGAAGCAGCTGCAGAAGAGGAAGCGACAGAAGTTGCACCTGATGGAATGTATGCCAGTGAGCTTACAGGTGAGTGGATCGATGAATCCCTTAAGGATCAGAGACCTATCGCAGTTATGATCGATGATGAGAAGACAGCCCTTCCACACTATGGTGTTTCCCAGGCTGATATCATCTATGAGATGGTAAACAGTACAGCAAACCAGGGCGTAACACGTTTCATGGCTATGTTCAAGGATTACAACAGTGTTAAACAGATCGGTTCTATCCGAAGCACAAGACCTACAAACCTTCAGATCTTCCCTGAGTGGAATGCAGTACTTTGTCATGATGGTGGCCCATTCTGGAATGATAACTTCTACAAGAATGATTTCGTTGAGCGTTTCAGCGGTACATTCTCACGAGTTGACAATGGTAAGTCAAGAGAGTTTACAGAGTATATCCTTTCTGGTGATATAGACAAGAACTTCAAGAATACAGGATATTCTAAGACATATAACCAGTATTATTCAGGACAGCCTCATTATCTTTTTGCTTCACATACACAGGATAATGACCTTTCTCAGTATTCAAGTGCTGAAACAGCTACAAAGGTTACTCTTCCGTTCCATCACAACAACCCATGGCTTGAGTATGATGAGTCTGAGGGTGTTTACAAGTATTTCCAGTACAATCAGGCAGAGTCTGATGCAGGTAACGGCAATAAGCAGGTTGCTTTCAAGAACCTTCTTCTTCAGAATGCAAGACTTGAGCAGCTCGATGAGCACGGATATATGATGTACTATCCTTCAGAGTCAAATCGCGAAGGCTACTTCATCACAGACGGTAAGGCTATAAAGGTAACATGGAGCAAGGCAAATGACCTCGATGCAACACGTTACTATGATGAAAATGGAAATCAGATCGAAATCAATGTAGGTAAGACATACGTTGCATTGATTCCGGAAAAAGAGTGGGACAATATCGAATTTGAATAATTTGTTCAGTAAAATTTTTGGAAAAGAATCAAAAGCTCTTCCGGGAATGAACGCCAGATTCTTCGCATCCGCCAATTGTGACGGATGTGGAGAGTGTGAGCGTAGATGCCCGACAGGACATATTAAGATGGTCGATGGAAAGCCGGAATGGTTTAAGCCATGCCTTCTATGCGCAGCCTGTGCAACAGTATGTCCGGAAAATGCCATTCTTTACGGGACGCCGAAGGAGATGGATGAATACTGGAGACTTGTCAAGGAAAAAACTAACAGGGAGAAAGATTCATGAAACCTTATAGAACACCTGCGGATAATGGAATTTTCGGAGGAGAATTAGTTGAGAAAAAGTCGCGCTTCATCGCAGCCGTTAAACATACGGATACGGAGTCTGAAGCTGCGGCTTTTCTTGCGTCTGAAAAGAAAAAATATTATGATGCCAAACATCATTGCAGTGCATGGGTGATCGTTGGAGAAAACGGCGCGCCGGATATAGTTCATTCGTCTGATGATGGAGAACCCTCCGGAACGGCGGGGCGTCCGATCCTTGACTGCATTACAGGAAGGGGATTAAAAAATATCTGTGTTGTTGTTACAAGATATTTTGGCGGAACACTTCTTGGTACGGGAGGTCTTGTAAGGGCGTACAGTGGAGCTGCTGTCGAAGCATTGAGCGGAACTGAGATCGTTGAAATGAAACCAATGCTCACGATAGATGTTACTTTCAGCTATGCCGGAGAACCTAAGGTGCGCAGGTATCTCAGTGATCACGGACTTAATTTTAAAGAACCCGTTTACGGGGCAGATGTGACTTTTCCGGTTCTTCTCGAGCCGGAATCAGCAGACGGTTTCGAAGAAGAACTTACAAATCTTTTGAATGGTGATGTGCTTTTTGAAAGAGGATCAGTAGAATTTTTAGGAATACCGGTAATTGAAGAGGGTACTTGATAAAAAATTAAATATAGTATAATATAGTGCGTATCCGTTTCTGGCGGATACGTTTTTCAATGCAGGAATCTCTGCAAAATCCCTATTTAATGAGTGAATAACATCAGTTTGACCTTACAATGGATCTTAGAAATTTAGAAAGGAGGTTGACACAGAGTTTTATTTGAGATACTATTATTTACGAACGACTGTTCGGAACATAAGTATTAGAATTTACATGTAGCAGAACATTTTTTTATAAATGAAAGGAATTCATAATGAACGAGGATAAGAAAAAGGCATTAGACGTTGCTCTTGCCCAGATCGAGAAACAGTTTGGTAAAGGCGCTGTCATGAAGCTTGGAGACAGTCAGCAGAACATGAACATTGAGACAGTACCTACAGGTTCACTTAGTCTTGATATCGCACTTGGACTTGGCGGTATCCCAAGAGGAAGAGTAGTTGAGATCTATGGACCTGAATCTTCAGGTAAAACAACGGTTACACTTCATATGATCGCTGAAGTACAGAAAAGAGGCGGAGTAGCCGGATTTATTGATGCTGAACATGCTCTTGACCCGGTATATGCTAAAAATATCGGTGTAGATATCGATAATCTCTATATATCACAGCCGGATTCAGGTGAACAGGCGCTTGAGATCACAGAGACAATGGTTCGTTCAGGAGCTGTAGATATTGTTGTAGTCGACTCTGTTGCAGCTCTTGTGCCGAAGGCTGAAATTGATGGTGAAATGGGTGATTCTCATGTGGGCCTTCAGGCAAGACTTATGTCTCAGGCACTTAGAAAGCTCACTGCAGTCATCAGTAAGTCTAATTGTATCGTAATCTTTATCAACCAGCTCCGTGAGAAGGTTGGTATCATGTTCGGTAATCCTGAGACGACAACAGGCGGACGTGCTCTTAAGTTTTATTCATCAGTGCGTCTTGATGTCAGAAAGATTGATAAGATTACTCAGGGTGGTGAAGTTATCGGTAACAGAACGCGTGTAAAGATCGTTAAGAATAAGATCGCTCCGCCATTCAAGGAAGCTGAATTTGATATTATGTTTGGTAAGGGAATTTCAGTTACAGGTGATGTACTTGATCTTGCAGCAAACCTTAATATCATCAATAAGGCCGGTGCATGGTACTCTTATAAAGGAGACAAGATCGGACAGGGTCGTGAGAACACAAAACAATATCTTGAAGAGCATAAAGAGATACTCGAAGAGGTAGATCATGCTGTTCGTGTCCACTATGGACTTATTAAAGAAGAACCTGCAAAGGCTGGTAAAGCGGACTCTAAGCCAGAAGAAAATAAAGAAGCGAAAGCAGCTGCGGAAGCTAAGAAATAATGAATATCACAGCCATAGAACCATATCGTAAAGGAAAGGTGCTCATCTATTTGAATGATGAGCCCTCCTTTGTTTTGTACATTTCAGATGTAAAACAGTATCAGCTTACAGAGGGAATGGAATTTGAAGAGGATCTCTATAAAAGGATTTTGACAGAGGTACTTTTTAAGAGAGCCAAGACAAGAACACTTCACCTGTTGGATAAGCAGGATAGGACAGAGAAGCAGCTTCGTTTTAAGCTAAAAGAAAATATGTATCCGCCTGAAGCCATAGATGAAGCAGTTGAAGCTGCTAAAAGAGGACATTATCTGGATGATGAGAGATATGCTCGTATATACATTAGAGAAAAGTCCAGAGTCAAGTCGAGAAGGGTTATCGAAGAGGAGCTTAAGGCAAAAGGTATAGCAAAGGATATTATCGTGACAGCGATGGAAGACCAGGATGAAGGAGAAGACTCAGACATCATACTCATCGAAAAATTAATCAAGAAAAAATGTCATGATATTTCAGAGTTGGATTATGCAGGAACACAGAAATTAATGCGCTATCTATCAGGCAAAGGATTTGATATTTACGACATTCGCACGGTGTTAGAGCGCTTGACATAAAATATTAGATAGGATAAAATTAATACGTTGTATATGGATTTTTTATGAACTTTAATAGCTTGCCTGCTGTTGAAGTTTATCATAGTACAATTAAAATTACATAAGGAGGTGCTCCTGCACAGATGGGCGGTATGGCTATCGTTATTGCCGTGCTCGTTACTCTGGTAATAGCAGTTCCTGTTGCTGCAGTAATTGCAACAAATCTTCATGAGCAGAAAATTAAGAGAATCATTGGAGATGCAGATACTAAGGCGAAGGAAATCACCGAAAAAGCGGAGAAAGCTGCTGAAGATCTGAAACGCGAAAAGCTTCTTGAGGTTAAGGAAGAGTCGATCAGACAGAAGAATGAACTTGAGAGGGAAAATAAGGAGAGAAGATCTGAACTGCAAAGGATGGAACGACGTGCTCAACAGAAGGAAGAGTCTGTTGACAAGAAATCCGAGCTGCTTGAGAAACGTGAAGCAAGCTGCATTGCTAAAGAAAATGAGCTGAACAGGCAGAAAGAAAAGATTGCGAAGCTTAACGAAGAACGAGTACAGGAACTGGAGAGAATTTCAGGTCTTACCTCTGAACAGGCAAAGGAATATCTTTTAAAAATTGTTGAAGACGATGTAAAGCACGAGTCCGCACTGATGATTAAAGAATATGAGTCACGTGCTAAAGAAGAAGCGGACAAAAAGGCTAAGGAGCTGGTTGTTAATGCAATTCAGAGATGCGCAGCAGATCATGTTGCAGAAACGACTATTTCGGTTGTGCAGCTTCCTAATGATGAAATGAAGGGAAGAATTATCGGACGTGAAGGTAGAAATATCCGTACGCTCGAGACTCTTACGGGTGTAGATCTTATTATTGACGATACGCCAGAGGCAGTTATTCTTTCGGGATTTGATCCTATAAGAAGAGAAGTTGCCAGAATCGCCCTTGAAAAGCTGATCGTAGATGGACGAATCCATCCGGCTAAGATTGAGGAAATGGTAGAGAAAGCTAAGAAAGAAGTTGAGACTACCATTAGAGAAGAAGGTGAGGCAGCAGCTCTTGAATCAGGAGTTCCAAATCTTCACCCAGAGCTCATACGACTTCTTGGTAGGATGAAGTATCGTACAAGTTATGGTCAGAATGCATTAAAGCATTCAGTAGAGGTTGCAATTCTTACAGGCCTCTTCGCTTCAGAACTGGGATTGGATGTACGTCTTGCAAAACGTGCAGGACTTCTTCATGATATAGGTAAATCTGTTGATCATGAAATGGAAGGCTCTCACATACAGCTTGGTGCAGATCTCTGCCGTAAGTATAAAGAGTCACCTATAGTTATAAATGCAGTTGAGGCACATCACGGTGATGTTGAGCCGACATCACTTATTGCTTGTCTGGTACAGGCGGCAGATACAATTTCTGCAGCTCGTCCGGGTGCAAGACGTGAAACCCTTGATGCGTATACAAATCGACTTAAACAATTAGAAGATATAACAAATTCCTTTAAGGGAGTTGAGAAATCCTTTGCTATTCAGGCAGGACGTGAAGTACGTGTTATGGTAGTTCCTGATCAGGTAAATGATACTGAGATGGTTCTGATGGCACGAGATATTGCTAAGAAGATCGAGAACGAGATGGAATATCCGGGACAGATCAAAGTTAATATCATTCGTGAGAGCAGAGTTACTGATTACGCTAAGTAAGCAAAAGAGATGTGGAAATTGATCCACATCTCTTTTTTTATCCTTATTTATGACTCTTTGAATATATTGACGGTGCCATGCCTTTTACTTTATGGAAGGTTTTTGAAAAATAGAGATTATTTTCAAAACCTACTGATTTTGCAATCGAAGTAATTGAAAGATCGGTTTCACGAAGTAGTGCACATGCGATATTGATCCGGTAGTTGGTCAGATATTCTTTTGGAGATTCTCCGACATGCATTCTGAATGCTCTAAATAAATGGCTTCGGCTTATCCCGACATAATATGCGATCTCGTCGACGGATATTTCGTAGGAATAGTTTGCAGCAATATAATTTTTGGCGGCCTTAACATATGTCAGATATGTATCATCGCGGTCGGATTTGTTTTTGGAAATTTTTATAAAATAGGATAGTGCCGTGTACAGCGCTCCGGTCATTGCAATCTGGTTTGCAAAGGAGTTGCCGCGGGATTCATATATATCAAGTATTTTTCTTCTGACAAGTCCGCTTTCATCGGGATTATGGTGTATTATTGGGAACTCCTTGGAGAAATCAGTGGCAAGCATAAGACTTGGACCATCAGAGCCTGTAAAGCCAACCCAATAGTATTCCCAGGGATCATCCTTATCTGCATAGTATTTTACCAGTACATTTGGATAAACCAAAAATGAATCTCCAGCATGAAGAGTATATGTTTTTCCGTCAACTTCATAGTGACCGGTACCTTTTACGATATGGTGAATAAGAAAGTGATCTCTTACACCGGGACCCCATGTGTGCAGCGGTTCGCAGCGCTGAAACCCGACATTGTTGACAGACAGAGAGACCATATCTGTTTCCTTAGTAATAAAATTAGTCTTAAATGATTTATTCATAGCTGATATATTATACTATTATTCTGAATAATGCAACAAAATGACATATTACCGAAACTATAACATATTGTACAAAACCGGCATAAATACTATCATATAGGTATCGATCAACGATAAATTACGAAAGGGAATATTTGATATGATAGAGAAGGTATTAGAAGAATTTAAGAAAAAATTTGGGGCTGATGGCGACATCAGATGTTATTTTGCGCCGGGACGAGTTAATTTGATTGGAGAACACACAGATTATAATGGCGGACATGTATTCCCGTGCGCTCTTTCAATGGGTAACTACGCAGTTGCAAGAAAGAGAGAGGATCGTAAGGTTCGCTGGTATAACATGACTTATCCGAATGATGGTGTCAAAGAACTTGACATTGATACATTTGCACCTAACAATAACGGTATCTGGTATGATTATCAGGCCGGTGTTATCTGGGCGCTGAAGGAAAATGGTCGTGAAATTCCTTCAGGTTATGACATGGTAATGCTTTCAGATATGCCTGCCGGAAGTGGACTTTCAGCTTCAGCTTCTATCGAAGAAATTCCGGCTGTAATATGCAGGGATCTCTTTGATCTTCCTATAGATATGGTTGAGTGCGCCAAGCTTGGACAGTACTCAGAAAATAAATATAATGGCATGAACTGTGGAATCATGGATCAGTTTGCCTCTGCAATGGGTAAGAAAGACTGCGCTATCTTCCTTGATACTGCAACACTTAAATTTGATTATGTTCCGCTTAATCTTAAGAATGAAAAGATCGTTATCACTAATAGTAAAGTAAAACATAAGCTGGCCGGAAGTGCTTATAATGACCGTCGTCGTGAAAGTGAAACAGCACTTGCTGATCTTCAGAAGGCAGTAGATATTAAAACACTTGGAGATCTTGATGAAAAGGGCTTTGAGGCCAATAAAGATGCAATCAAAGATGAGATTTGCAAAAAACGTGCAAAGCATGCAGTTTATGAAAATCAGAGAACTATTCATGCAGTTGAAGCACTTAAAAAGGGTGATCTTGAAGCATTCGGAAAGCTTATGAATGAGTCACATGTATCACTTCGTGATGACTATGAAGTTTCATGCCCTGAGCTTGATGTGCTTGCTGAAGAAGCGTGGAAAATTGAGGGAGTTGTAGGCTCTCGTATGACAGGCGGCGGTTTCGGAGGATGCACAGTCAGCATTGTAAAGAATGATGCAGTAGAAGAATTCCAGAAGCAGATAAGCAAAGTCTATAAAGAAAGAACCGGTCTTGATTGCGAATTCTATATTGCAGATGCAAGTGATGGAGCAAGAAGACTTACAGACTGATAGTATGAGGTAGTGGAAATGGCAGTTAATATTGATCAGACGATAAAGAATCTTGTTGGTTATGGCCTAAATACAGGTCTGATCACAGATGATGACGAAGTATATACAGTGAATCTTATTCTGGATTGCCTTAAGCGGGACAGCTATGAGGCACCGGAGGGAGTTACCTGCACAGATCTCGAAGAAATCCTTAAGGAAATTTTGGATTATGCATGGGAAAATAAGCTCATGGACGATAACGGTCCGGTAAGTCGTGATCTTTTTGATACAAGGGTGATGAACTGCCTGGTTCCAAGACCGTCAGAGGTTAGAGCGAAATTCAGGAAATTATATGCGGAGGACCCGGGAAAGGCAACTGACTGGTTTTATAAATTCAGTCAGGATACGGATTATATTAGGAGATACCGTATAAAGAAAGATCTTAAGTGGAAAACGGATACAGAATATGGTCCGTTGGATATTACAATAAATCTGAGTAAGCCGGAAAAAGATCCTAAAGCAATAGCAGCAGCTAAAAATGCACCGCAGACAGCCTATCCCAAGTGTCAGCTTTGTGCAGAAAACGAAGGGTATGCAGGAAGGCTGAATCATCCTGCACGTGAGAATCACAGGATAATTCCGATAACTATCGCAAATCAGGAATTTTACATGCAGTACTCACCATATGTTTATTATAATGAGCATTGCATCGTATTTAATAAGCAGCATACTCCGATGAAGATCGATCGTTCAGCATTTGAAAAACTGTTTGATTTTATCAGACTTTTTCCTCATTATACGATCGGCTCAAATGCGGATCTTCCGATCGTTGGCGGCTCTATTCTGTCACATGATCATTTTCAGGGCGGACATTATGAATTTCCGATGGCTCGTGCAGAATATACAAGAACCTTTACGGTTGAAGGTTTTGAAGATATCGAAGCCGGTGTCATAAAATGGCCGCTGAGTGTTATAAGGCTTCGTGGAACAGATCCGGAGAGGGTTATCACACTTTCAGAAAGGATCCTCACAAAGTGGAGGGTTTATACAGATGAAAGTGCCTATATCTTTGCTGAAACCGACGGAGAACCGCATAACACGATCACACCAATAGTACGAATGAGAGATGGTAAATATGAGATTGACCTTACTCTTCGTAATAATATAACAACACCGGAATGTCCTTTAGGACTTTATCATCCGCATAATGAGCTTCATCACATCAAAAAGGAAAATATAGGTCTTATAGAAGTTATGGGACTTGCAGTTCTTCCTTCAAGACTTCGTGGTGAAATGGATGAGTTAAAGAAAGCTATCCTTGATGGAAAGGATATCCGCTCGATCGATTCGATCGCAAAGCATGCGGACTGGGTAGATGGATTTTCAAAAAATTACGGTGAGATTACAGAGGCAAATATTGATGAGATCCTTCAGAATGAGATCGGAAAGGTATTCTGCCGTGTGCTCGAAGATGCCGGAGTTTATAAGCAGACACCGGAAAGTCAGGAAGCACTTAAACGATTTACAGACAGTATCTAAATTACGCTCCTAAATACACATAGACAGAAGAGAACCTGCGGGTTCTCTTTTGTTGTTTAAAATTTTATAACGTTTAATTTTGACCATCCTATTATTTTAAGTTATAATATTCGCTGACTAATTTTTAGTAAGGAAGTTGGAGGAAATAAATGCAGGAAGAACTTATTGAGCAAATTCGCTCAAATAGACCGCTTGTACATTGTATTACAAATCAGGTTACAGTTAATTACGTTATGAACATGCTTCTTGGACTCGGAGCCCGTGCAGTTGGAACAGATGCACCGGAAGAAGCTGCTGAAATTGCTGGCAGAAGTCAGGCACTTATGCTTAACGTAGGCGCACCGACAGAGTCACTTGCTAATTCAATGATCGAGGCAGGACGCCGTGCAAATGAAATGGGTGTTCCGGTAGTGCTTGATCCGGATGGAGCAGGGGAGTCAAGCTTCCGCCTTGAAATTGTAAATGAGATACTTAACAGTGTTTATGTTACATGTATCCGTGGAACAGCGGCTGATCTTGCAGCATTAAATGGATGGGAACTCGAGGAAAATGCAACCCTTTCATTGGATGATCTTCAGCAGATAGCCGATAGATATAATGTATGTGTAGTAATGACAGGACAGGAAGATCTTGTTGTATATCGTGCAAGCCAGGCACGTATCAGTAATAATGTTCCATACATGAAGAGAGTAGCCGGTACAGGTGCAGCGCTTACTGCAGTTATTGCAGCATTCCTTGCTGAGGGCGGTATCGAAAATATATTTGATTCAGTTGTTACTGCAGTGGCAGCATTTGATGTTGCCGGTCAGAAAGCTGAGATGAGAAATGCCGGAATCGGCACAGCATCTTTCGCTGCAGGTGTCATTGATAACCTGAGCATTTTGCCGGCATCTGAGCTTAAGTCAGAAGCAAAGATAGAGGAACGATAATATATGGATAACGCGGTCCAATGGATAATTTTGATGATACTGCTGTTTCTGTCAGCCTTCTTTTCGGCTGCGGAAACGGCCCTTACAACAGTAAATAAAATCAAGATCCGCTCACTGGCTGAGGGCGGAAGCCGCAGAGCAAGGCTTTTGATGAAAATGCAGGAGCAGTGGAGCAAAATGCTTTCGACGATACTTGTTGGAAACAATATCGTAAACATCGGGGCTTCTTCACTGGCGACGATAATCGCCATGCAGGTCAGTATCCCGGTAGGGCTTATGACAGCTGCGATGACATTGTTCGTATTGATCTTTGGTGAGATCACTCCTAAGAATATAGCTACGGCTTATAACGAAAAGCTTTCTCTTTTTGTTGTATATATCATATACGGTCTTATGGTGATCTTTACACCGATCGTATTTGTTATAAATAAAATTTCATCACTGGTGATCTTCCTTCTGAGAATCGATCTGTCAAAGGCTGAAAGTACTATGTCAGAGCAGGAGCTCAGAACTGTTGTGGACGTGAGCCATGAGGACGGCGTTATCGAATCTGACGAAAGAGCAATGATCAACAACGTGGTTGATTTTGGAGACAGCCGCGTAAGAGACATCATGACACCTCGTATAGATGTGACTGAAGTAGAGATCACGGCAGGCTTCGACGAAGTTGCTGAGCTTTTTGTCAGAGACCGTTTTACACGACTTCCGGTATATGCAGAGGATACAGACAATGTAGTCGGTGTTCTCAACATGAAGGATGTTTTTGTTGCGGAAAGAGAGGGCTTTAAGGTAAGAGACTACATGCGTGAAGGCTACTTTACCTATGAGCTCAAGAGAACATCGGATCTTCTCCTGGATATGAGAAAGTCGTCGGTGACAATGGCGATCGTACTAAATGAGTATGGGGCAACGGTTGGAATCGTCACTATTGAAGATCTTATTGAGGAAATTGTTGGTGAGATCCGTGATGAGTATGATCAGGATGAGATCGATCTGATCCATAAAATTGGCGAATCAGAATATGATGTCGATGGAAGTGTAAAGCTCGATGACCTCAATGATGCACTCGGAACTAAGATAGAATCAGAAGACTATGATTCTATAGGCGGTTATGTGATAGAACTTTTGGATCATCTTCCTGTGCCGGGAGATAAAGCCAGCACAGAGGATGGTATTTCAATGGAAGTGCTTACGGCGTCCAAGAATCGTGTGGGACGTATATTTATAAAACTGCCTGAAAAAACAGATAAAGGTAAGGATGATTGAGGCAAATGTGGAAACAGTTTTCTAGGACACAGCTTGTTTTAGGCAGTAAAGCTATGGAAAAGCTGAGTAATTCAAGGGTTGCAGTATTTGGAGTCGGCGGAGTCGGAGGTTATGTCTGCGAAGCACTTGCAAGAAGTGGTGTCGGCGCAATAGATATTATAGATAAAGATACTGTTGATCTCTCTAATCTTAACAGGCAGATAATTGCCACGCAGAAAACAGTCGGAAGATATAAGACAGAAGTTATGAAAGAGAGGATTCATGATATCAACCCGGAATGCAGAGTGACTGCGCACAATTGCTTTTTCCTTCCGGAAACCGCGGGAGAGTTTGACTTTAGAGATTATGATTATGTGGTTGATGCAGTAGATACTGTTACGGCGAAGATCGAGATAATCATGCAGTCTGATAAAGCAGGAACACCTGTGATAAGCAGCATGGGAGCAGGAAATAAGCTTGATCCTACTGCGTTCAAAGTGGCAGATATTTATAAGACGAAGGTGTGCCCTTTGGCAAAAGTTATGCGCAGAGAGTTAAAAAAGCGCGGAATTGAAAAGCTAAAAGTGGTATATTCTGAAGAACAGCCTGTAAGTCTGTATAAAGAAGGCGAAAGTTCGGAGGAAAGCGGAAGCGTGAGAAAAAGCATTCCCGGAAGTATTGCATTTGTACCTTCGGTTGTCGGTTTGATAATAGGCGGAGAAGTTATTAAGGACCTTGCGTCAGTTCATTAAAAGTGAGATCTAAAGTTTTATGGAAATTACAGTAAAAGAAGTAAATGCTCTTGAAGATGGCAGCTACAGGCTTATTGACGTCAGAGATGACGACGAAGTTGAAAGAGGTGTGATCCCCGGTGCCGAGGCTGTGAAGGCGGCAGAGCTTTTAGAAGAAGTGCCGGAGTGCAGCGGGAAAAAACTGATCGTCTACTGCGGAAACGGTAAATTCAGCAAAACAGTTGCAGAGAAACTTGAAGCTAAGGGCAGAAAAGCCTATAGCATAAAGGGAGGATTCGTAGAGTGGCTTCTGGAAAGCATGAGAAAAAGAAGCGCTGACGATGTTGCGGCTGAAGTAGCCTGCAGTCTTGATACGGATTATAAAGAAGTTATTTATGACAAATTTGCAGAGGCGATAGAGAAATACGAGCTAATAAGCCCGGGAGATTGTATTGCAGTATGTATTTCCGGCGGAAAAGACAGTATGCTTTTGTCAAAATTATTTCAGATATACAAAGAAAGATCCGAAATAAACTTTGAGGTTAAATATATTGCCATGGATCCGGGATACAGCTCTGCGAACAGGAGAGTTCTTGAGGAAAATGCCGGAAAGCTTAAAATTCCGGCACAGATTTTTGAAACGGATATATTTAATTCTGTTTTCACTATCGAGAAGTCTCCGTGTTATCTTTGTGCACGTATGAGACGAGGTTATCTATATAATTATGCCAGAGATCTTGGCTGCAATAAGATAGCGCTTGGCCACCATTATGATGACGTCATAGAGACGATACTCATGAGTATGCTTTATGGCGGCCAGATCCAGACAATGATGCCTAAGCTTAGAAGTACCAATCATCCCGGAATGGAGCTCATAAGGCCATTGTATCTTGTAAGAGAAGAGGATATTAAAGCCTGGAGAGATTCCAATAAACTTTATTTTCTTCAGTGCGCATGTAAGTTCACAGAGGCATGTGCGGAGTGCGGTACAGAGGAAAATATCTCAAAGCGTATTGAAACTAAAAAGCTTATTGCAAGACTGACAAAAGAGAATCCGGATGTAGAGGAAAATATCTTTAGAGCAGTTGAAAATGTGGACCTTGATAAAGTTATAGCATACAAAATAAAAGGCACGCAGCACACAAAGCTGGTATAACGGTGAAAATTCATACCTTTTCAGCAAACATGTGTTGTGATATAATTTTTTAAAGTGTGTTTATCAATGTTTTAAGGAGGAATTTAATATGAAGCATGTAAAGACTTTAAACACAAGAGATTATAAGAAGAGCATGACAACAGGCGGATGCGGCGAGTGCCAGACTTCTTGCCAGTCAGCATGCAAGACAAGCTGCACAGTAGGAAACCAGTCCTGCGAAAACAAGAATAGATAATAGATTCTGTTCAATATGCAGACAGGGGCGCGAAAGATTAATCATAATCATTCGCGCCTTTATGTATGACATCTAAGTATTAGTTGTAATGAAAGGTTAGTATGATTCACGAATATAAAAATAATGGATATAACATTGTAATGGACGTTAACTCCGGAGCAGTACATGTGGTTGATGAGATTGTTTACGATCTTATTCCTCTGATGGAAGACAATCTTGATGCTACAGTAGAAGAGCTTAGAGAGAAGACATCCGGCAAGTATTCTGATGCAGATATCAAAGAAGTTGCAGAAGAGATCAGAGAACTTGCTGAGGCCGGCTCCCTCTATACAAAGGATATCTATGAGGACTACGTTGATAAATTCACAGAACGAAAAGTAAAGGATCACATCGTAAAGGCTATGTGCCTCCATATAGCTCACGATTGTAACCTTCGCTGTAAATATTGTTTTGCTGAAGAAGGAGAATATCATGGACGTCGTGCTATGATGAGCTATGAGGTAGGTAAGCAGGCGCTTGATTATCTTATGGATCACTCAGGCAACCGCGTAAACCTTGAGGTTGACTTCTTTGGCGGCGAGCCGACAATGAACTTTGATGTTGTTAAAAAGCTCGTTGCATATGGACGTTCACAGGAAAAGATCAGAAATAAAAAGTTCCGTTTCACACTTACAACAAACGGTGTACTCTTAAACGATGAAATTCTTGAATTTGCAAACAAAGAGATGGGAAATCTCGTTCTCTCTATCGATGGCCGTAAGAAGATCCATGATCTTATGAGACCTACAGCAAATAAGAACGTATCATCTTATGATCTTATCGTGCCTAAGTTCCAGAAGGCTGCTGAGAGCCGAAATCAGACAAATTATTATGTGCGTGGAACATATACACATAATAATCTTGATTTCGCTCAGGACGTTCTTCATCTTCACGACCTTGGATTCGAGCAGATCTCTGTTGAGCCTGTAGTTTGTGATCCTAAGGAAGATTATGCACTTAGAGAAGAGGATGTACCTACACTTCTTGAGCAGTATGATATTCTTGCAAAGGAGATCATAAAGAGACGTAAAGCAGGAAGATTTATCAATTTCTTCCACTTCATGATCGACCTCGAAGGCGGTCCATGTATCGCAAAGAGACTTTCAGGCTGTGGTTCAGGCGGAGAATATATTGCGGTAACACCTTGGGGAGATATTTATCCTTGTCACCAGTTTGTCGGCGAGGAGAAATTCCTTATGGGTAATGTATTCGAAGGCATTAAGAATCCTGAGATCGGTGAAGAGTTCGGAAGATGTAATGTATATGCTAAGCCGGAATGCAGAAACTGCTTTGCCAAGTTCTATTGCTCAGGTGGATGTGCAGCTAATTCATGGCATTCAACAGGAAGTCTTACAGGTAACTATAAACTTGGCTGCGATCTTCAGAGAAAGAGAATTGAGTGCGCGATCATGATCAAGGCAGCACTTGCTGACGCAGAAGAACAGGAAAAAGAAGCTACAGAAGAAGGCGCATGAAAGAAAAATGGTTTGTAACAACTAAATCAGGTGATTACAGGGAACTTGGAGCACGCTGGGGCGTGTCTCCAATGATCGCCCGTATAATGCGTAACCGCGGAATCGACAGTGATGTTGATGCCGCGGCTTTTCTGCATTCGGAGAAAGCCCAGCTGACAGACGGAATAGTCATGAAAGACTGTGAAAAGCTTGTTGAGATACTTGCAGGAAAGATAAAAAGTGGAGTTAAAATACGTGTTATAGGAGATTATGACATTGACGGTGTATGCTCAACATACATTTTGATGAAGGGCATACGAATGGCCGGCGGAACAGTTGACCATGTCATACCGCATCGTGTTAAAGACGGCTACGGATTGAATGACAAGCTGATAAGAGATGCTAAAGACGCCGGAATTGATACGATAATCACCTGTGATAATGGAATAGCTGCAATAAATGAGATAGAGCTTGCAGTTGAATTGGGAATGACGGTGCTGGTCACGGATCATCATCAGGTCCCTTTTTATGAGGAAAATGGTGAAAAAATAGAAAAGCTTGTAAGAGCAGAAGCCATAGTAGACCCTCACAGAGCCGGAGATGAGACACCGTATAAAGAAATATGCGGAGCAGTCGTAGCCTGGAAAGTGGTTTTGGATCTTTTGGATACGATGGGAATTCCGGTTCCGGCAGATAATGATTTTTATGAGATAGCAGCGTTCGCTACTATCGGTGACGTAATGCCGCTTACAGGTGAGAACAGAACACTTGTGAAAAACGGTCTTAAAAGACTTGAAAATACGACAAATATCGGGATGCAGGCATTGATCGGGATAAATGAGCTTACAGAAAATACGCTTTCACCTTATCATGTGGGATTTATTCTGGGACCGTGTCTTAATGCCACAGGAAGACTTGATTCTGCAGAAAATGCACTTCAGCTTCTTCTTGCACAGGACGAATCATCGGCGCATTCATACGCAGTGATGCTTAAAGAAATGAATGAGTCCAGAAAGAATCTTACGGAGCAGGGTGTAATAGCGGCGATGGATGAAGCCTGTTCACCGGAAAGAGAAAATGACCGTGTACTTGTTATACTTCTCCCTGATGCGCATGAGTCGATAGCCGGGATAGTAGCCGGTAAAGTGAGAGAACGTACAGGAAAACCGACATTTATACTGACAATGGGTAAGACTTCAGAAGGAGAGACCTGCGCCAAAGGCTCAGGACGTTCGATAGATGAATATAATATGTATGAAGAAATGACAAAGGTCAGTGATATATTCATTAAATTTGGAGGTCATGCCATGGCAGCGGGACTTTCACTTGAGCTTGACAGGGTGGATGAATTCAGAAAAAGACTCAATGAGAACTGCACACTTACAGAAGATGAGCTTGCGGCAAAGATAAAGATAGACATGGTAATGCCGCTTAAATATGCGACAATAGGTTTTGCGGAAGAATTAAAACTTTTGGAACCGTGCGGGACATCGAATGAGAGAGCGCTTTTTGCCGAGAAAAATGTAAGTATAACCGGCGGAAGAGTTCTTGGAAAGAACAGAAATGTCTATAAGTGCACAGCTGATGACGGAAGCGGTGTAAAGATGGATGCGGTGTATTTTGGAGATGCGGAAGGCTTGGAAAATTATATCCTGGACCATCCGGTGATCTCTATAACCTACAGCCCGGATATCAATGAATTCCGCGGCAGTAGGAATATACAGATAATCATAAAGAATTATCAGTGATCGTTTTTGTCTTTCTTTTCACGGTATGAGTAAGGTTCATCCATCCAGGATTTACCTTTGCGGGCATTATTCATCATCAGCAGCATATGGATCATTACAGGAATGAAAACGGTGCACATGATACTTGCGATAAATATTTTTCCGGCAGCGGGACTTCCCGTAAGGGCTGCTGCAAGTGCTGTAATATAAAGGGCTGCGAGAATAATGATTCCAATAATTGCAGAGATTCGCTTGAACATGATAAAAACCTGACTTTCATTTTTTTTAAATTTATTATATAATACCATGTACCGCTGAAAAAGCAAAAATAATCATGTAACGATATTTATATGGAGGATTTATAAAACTATGGCACTGTTAGAACAGTGGAGAGATATGGCTTACTCTCCAACGGCAAATAAAGGTGATCTTCAGAGACTTTGGAAGGATTATTTCATGAAAGAGCGTGATATCTACGCTATCCTTCTTAAGAACCCTGATGAAGAGGTTAAGGGAACTGTTAAAGAACTTGCTGAGAAGTATGGCGTTGACATTATGACAATGACAGGCTTCCTCGATGGTATCCAGGAGTCCCTCAAGATCGAGAACGATATTGAGAATATGGAAGAGGATACAGTTGTTTCTCTTGGTTTCGACAAGGTAAAGCTTTACAAGAACATGGTTGCAGCCAAGGCTGATTGGCTCTTTGGCCTTGAAGAGTGGAACAACATCTTCACACCTGAAGAAAAAGAACAGTACTATAAGGAGCAGAAGCGCTCACAGACTTTTGTTCGTGGTGAGAAAAAGGTCGGCAGAAATGATCCATGTCCTTGCGGAAGTGGTAAGAAGTATAAGTTCTGTCATGGCAAGAATGCATAAATTTTATCTGTGAATCAATAAAGATATCAAACGAAAGCTCAGGAAGGTATCCTGAGCTTTTGTTATGATAAATATAATTTAATAAAACTTAAACCGGTGGTATGCAGTGCGTATAATACCAAAACGCAATTAGGTCAAGACTTTAACGGCAGAGCTGTTGAGTTGTTGGCTGCGTTTTCATTGGCCGGGAAAGGAGAAAAAATGAAAGTCACATTAAAAGATGGCTCTGTACGTGAGTACAGCGAACCTAAGACAGTAATTGAGATTGCCGAGGATATTAGTGCAGGTCTTGCACGTAATACCTGTGCAGGCGAAGTTAATGGGGAGAGAGTAGATCTTCGAACTACTATCTCTGAAGACTGCACACTGAACATCCTCACTGCAGATACCAAGGGTGGTTTAGCAACCATCAGGCACACTGCGTCACATGTTCTTGCTCAGGCGCTGAAACGTCTCTATCCTGAGATTCAGTTAGCCATCGGACCTTCTGTTGATGATGGTTTCTATTATGACGTCGACAGTGCGACACCACTTACAACAGATGATTTTGAAAAGATCGAAGCTGAGATGAAGAAGATCATCAAGGAAGATCTTAAGCTTGAGCGCTTTGAACTTTCAAGGGAAGAAGCAATCAAGTTCTTTAAGGAAAAGAACGAGCCTTATAAGGTTCAGCTTATCGAAGACCTTCCGGAAGATGCTGTCATCAGCCTTTATAAGCAGGGCGAGTTTACAGATCTTTGCGCAGGACCTCATCTTGTTTCAACAAAGGGTGTTAAAGCATTCAAGCTCATGAAGCTTGCAGGCGCATACTGGAGAGGTGATTCTAAGAATAAGATGCTTACCCGTATCTATGGTACTGCATTTGCCAAGAAGGCAGATCTTGACGAGTATCTTTACATCTTAGAGGAAGCTAAAAAGAGAGATCACAGAAAGATCGGTAAAGAAATGGGACTCTTCATGTTCACAGATGAAGGACCGGGCTTCCCATTCTTCCTCCCGAATGGAATGATCCTTCGTAATGAGCTCATGAAATACTGGAGAGAGGTTCATTACGCAAATGGATATCAGGAGATCGAGACACCTGTTATGCTTGATCGTAATCTCTGGATCACTTCAGGTCACTGGGATCATTACAAAGATAATATGTACTCAACAACTATTGATGACCAGCCGTTCTGCATCAAGCCTATGAACTGCCCGGGATCAATTCTTGTATATAAGATGCAGCCTCACTCTTATAAAGAGCTTCCTATGAGACTTGCGGAGGTTGGACTTGTTCACCGTCATGAGGCATCAGGTGCTCTTCATGGACTTATGAGAGTACGCTGCTTCCATCAGGATGATGCGCATGAATTTGTTGCACCTGATCAGATCGAAGCTGAGATCGAACATATCGTAAAACTTATCAATAAGTTCTATGAGAAGTTTGAGTTTAAGTATACAGTAGAGCTTTCAACAATGCCTGAGGATCACATGGGATCTGATGAGGATTGGGAAAATGCTACAAACGGTCTTAAGAATGCTCTTGAAAAGATGGGTATCCCTTATGAGATCAATGAAGGAGACGGCGCATTCTATGGCCCTAAGATTGATTTCCACCTTGAGGACTGCCTTAAGAGAACATGGCAGTGCGGAACTATTCAGCTTGATTTCCAGCTTCCTCATAACTTTGATCTTAAGTATATCGGAGCAGATGGTGAAGAACATCAGCCTGTAATGATCCACAGAGTTGTATTTGGATCAGTTGAGCGTTTCATCGGAATTCTTACAGAGAACTATGCAGGAAAATTCCCTACATGGCTTTCACCGGTACAGGTCAGAGTACTTCCTATTTCTGACAAGTTCTCTGATTATGCAAAGAAGGTTACAGATAAGATCAAGGCTGCAGGAATCCGTGTAGAAATGGATGAAAGAGCTGAGAAGATCGGCTTTAAGATCAGAGAGGCTACACTTCAGAGAGTTCCTTACATGCTCGTAGTAGGTGCCAAGGAGCAGGAGAGCGAAATGGTTTCAGTTCGTTCAAGATATGAAGGAGATGAAGGTTCTAAGACGGTAGATGAATTCATCGAAGCAGTGTCAGCTGAAATCCGTGATCGTGTAAGACGTGAAGAAAAGCCAGCAGAAAAATAAAAAAGTACTTGACTCGGTGATTTAATAGTGGTAATCTATTCAAGTACGAAAACAAAGCAGAGCGAAGCTCTCACCCTGAAGCAAGAGGCTATCAGGTGTTTATACTAAGATTATGATTATTCATGGACAGTATAAAACTTTGTTTTGTACTGTCCATCTTTAGTTATGGGGAAATTAACTTATTTAGGATTTGCCGCAAAGGCAGGAGGTATAAGGCAATTAGCGACTTATATATCAATGAACAGATCAGAGACAGAGAAGTACGTTTGATCGGAGACGATGGAGAACAGCTTGGTGTTATGCCAATCAGGGATGCACTTGACCGCGCCAAAGAGGCTGGATTGGATCTTGTAAAAATTGCACCTAACGCAAAGCCGCCGGTTTGTAAAATCGTAGATTACGGTAAGTATAGATATGAGCAGGCTCGCCGTGAGAAGGATGCAAAGAAAAAACAGAAGACTATCGAAGTTAAGGAGATCAGACTTTCACCTAACATCGATACTAATGATCTGAACACAAAAGCCAATGCAGCAAGAAAGTTCCTTTCTAAGGGAAATAGAGTAAAGATTACACTCCGTTTCAGAGGACGTGAGATGGCCCACATGAGTGCCAGCAAACATATTCTGGACGATTTCGCAGCCAATCTGGCTGATGTAGCAGTTGTTGAGAAACCTGCAAAGATTGAAGGCCGATCAATGACGATACAGCTTGCTGAGAAAAAATAACAGGAGGATTTTTATCATGCCAAAAATGAAGACCAACAGGTCCGCAGCAAAACGTTTTAAGGTTACAGGAACAGGAAAGCTCAAGAGATTCAAGGCTTATAAGCGTCATATCCTTACAAAGAAGTCAGCTAAGACTAAGAGAAATCTTAGACATGCAGCAATGGTTGATTCAACAAACGTAAAGACAATGAAGAAGATTATGCCGTATTTATAATTTTCGGCGTGTAAGGAGGATTAGACAATGGCAAGAATTAAAGGCGGATTAAACGCAAAGAAAAAGCACAATAGAGTACTTAAGCTCGCTAAGGGCTATAGAGGAGCTAGATCTAAGCAGTACAGAGTTGCTAAGCAGTCTGTTATGAGAGCTCTTACATCTTCTTTCGCTGGACGTAAGCAGAAGAAGAGAGATTTCAGATCACTTTGGATCGTTCGTATCAATGCAGCTGCACGTGCTAACGGTCTTACATACAGCCAGCTTATGCACGGCCTTAAGGTTGCAGGTATCGACATCAACAGAAAGATGCTTGCTGAGATGGCAGTTAACGATGCTGCAGGATTCACAACTCTTGCAGAGCTTGCTAAGAAGGCTTGAATATAAGAATTTAATGAGAAGGTCAGGATATGTTCCTGATCTTCTTTTTTTCTTAAAAAAATATAAACAAATATATTGACATTGGTAGTGCAAATAAGTATAATATATTTTGTTGCGACGTTAGTTGCGAAATTAAATATGCAGGAATGGCGGAATTGGCAGACGCGCAGGCTTCAGGTGCCTGTGGGAGCAATCTCATGAGGGTTCAAGTCCCTTTTCCTGCATTCGAAATTTTAGAAGACTGTGAAAATGAATGATTTCATTTTCACAGTTTTTTGTTGCAATAAAATAATTTTATCAGACTCGCGGAATAATGCCGTGGGTCTTTTGTTTTTATTGAAATAGACGAGATATATAGTGGTGAAAAGTCATATTCAGGTCATGAAGATGTTATATGCTGGCTGCACTGGAGGTGGATCATGTTTAGAATACTTGTGGTTGAGGATGATAGATCCTTGAATAAAATGATTTGCTCGAAATTAAAACGTGAAGAGTATATTACATTTTCTGCGTATGATGGCGAAGAAGCAATAGATGTTATGGATCGTGAGCATATAGATCTGATAGTGACAGACATAATGATGCCTAAAATGAACGGATATGAGCTTATAAAGCTTTTGAGGACGACGAGCTATTTCCTTCCGATCCTTATAATCACTGCAAAGGATCAGATCGAGGATATGGAAAAGGCATTTTATGTTGGAACTGATGATTATATGATAAAGCCTATAAACTTAAAAGAAATGGTGCTCAGGATACGAGCGCTTTTAAGGCGGGCACAGCTTGAAAATGAGAAAAAGATCACTATAGGTGATACAGAGCTTGATTATAAGGCTCTTACAATGACTGTTAAGAATGAAACATATGAACTACCGCCTAAGGAATTCTATTTGCTGTTTAAGCTTTTGAATAATCCCGGAAAAATTTTTACGAGGACGGAGCTGCTGGAAGAAATATGGGGAGCTGATACAGAATCAGATGAAAGAAATGTGGATGCGCATATTAAGAAGATAAGAAAAAAGATAAGTGCGGTAAGTAGCTTTGATATAGAGACAGTTCGGGGACTGGGATATAAGGCGATTTTGAAAACGGAGAAGGAATATGGAAAAAACTAAAGGGAAATACATGATAAGTCTTAGAACTTATTTTTCTATAGGCGCTATCATAACGCTTTGTCTCTCGTGCCTTGTTTCTTCTGCGCTCGTACTGATACCTACAGTGCTCTTTTATCATGGCGAGATCAGTCTGAAACTTATGGTAATGATATGTCTGGCAGTGTGCAGCCTTACCATGGTAATAGGAGGAGCTGCGTTGTACCTTGGAAGCGTATATTTTGTAAGACCTTTGGAAGAAATGGGAAAGGTTGTGCAGAAAATATCAAAAGGGGATTTTGATGTAAGAGTAGACCGCGGAGCAAATAGAGTGAAAAACGCAGAATATATGCACGAACTTGATGAACTTGAGGCGAATATTAATCTGATGGCGGAGGAATTGTCCGGCATGGATCATATGCGGAAAGATTTTGTGAGTAATGTATCCCATGAGATGAAAACGCCGGTTTCTTCAATGATGGGGTTTGCAGAAATGCTTTTAGAAGATGATCTTTCTGAGGAGGAAGAGAAGGAGTACCTTTTGATGATCTATGATGAATCGAAGAGAGCCTCTAATCTTTGCGAGAATATGCTTAAGATGTCCAGGCTTGAAAATCAGGCGATGGTCACAAAACATGAAGATGTACGGGTTGATGAGCAGATCAGGAGATCAATAATAGTGGTTTCAGAGAAATATAGCGGAAGGGAGATCGAATTTGATGTGGATCTTGCTCCAATGCAGATAAAAACCGACCCGGATCTTTTGAACCAGGTGTGGATAAATATAATAGATAATGCAGTGAAATATTCCGGAACAGGGAAGAGAATCCATGTTTTTGGAGAAAACATTGAAAAGGGGATATTCGTGGCTGTGGAAGATGAGGGCATCGGAATCCCTTTGGAAAAACAAAAGCATATATTTGATGCATTTTATCAGTGCGAAGAGTCCCATAAAGGCGAGGGAAACGGCCTTGGGCTTTCTATAGTTAAAAGGATACTGGAGCTTATAAACGGGGAAATTGAGTGCGTCAGCGATGGAAGCAGCGGCACAAAAATGATAATTAAAGTTTATGAAAAATAAGTCATGTTCAGGTCATACTGGTGTGATATGTTTCCACCAGAAAAAATATGGAGGACGGCGAATGAACAATATAGAGGTAAGATATTATACACAGACAGGAAACAGTAAGAAACTTGCGGATGCGATAGCAAAAGAACTGGGTGTTACGTCGAAAAGTATCGATGAGCCGGTAAATGGTAACGTTGATATCATGTTTTTGGCTAATTCAGTATATTGGGCAGGGGTTGACAAGCATGTAAAGCAATTCCTTAGGGAAAATTCAGATAAAATAGGTGAGCTTGTAAATGTAAGTACAGCCGCGCTGATAGAGTCAACCTATGAACAGATGAAAAAACTGACAGGAGATTTAGGGATAAAGCTCTCAGATAAAGAATTTCACTGCAGGGGAAGTTTTACGGCGCTTCATGCAGGACACCCTAATGCGGCTGATCTGGCAGCGGTATGTAAATTCGCAAAAAATATTTGTAAATAACAGGAGAATGAGACCTATGGATAAGGAATTTGATATACAGAAATACATGACAGGTGGTGTTGAAAGAGTTGTGGCTGATGCGATCAAGGCAACGCTTAAGAACCCGAAAGAGAGTGCATTTATGCTGAAATTTGCTGCGGCAAGTAAAGCAGCATCAAAAAAGAGAGCTGAGCTTAAGAAGGCAGGAGACCATGTACCGCCGTTTTTGATCGCCAGTATAACGAGTAAGTGTAATCTTCACTGTGAAGGCTGCTATTCAAGATGTAATCATGCGACAGTTGATTCCGAGCCTGTGATGCAGCTTTCAGGAGATGAATGGAACAGGTTCTTTTCTGAAGCAGGGGATCTTGGTGTGAGCTTTATACTTCTTGCCGGCGGTGAACCTATGATAAGGCGTGATGTCATCGAGGCGGCCGGAAAACACAGTGATATTCTTTTTCCGATATTTACAAATGGTACATTTATAGATGACAAATATTTCGAGCTTTTTGACAGGTCACGTAATCTTATCCCGATCATGAGTATTGAAGGTGAAAGAAATGCGACTGATAACAGAAGAGGCAATGGAATCTATGACATCCTTATTAAAAATATGGATGAATTTAAGAAAAGAGGCCTTATTTTTGGTGCATCTGTCACGGTAACGACTGAGAATGTAAAGGAAGTGTCTTCTGAAAGCTTTATCAAAAGTCTCTCAGAGAGAGGCTGTAAAGCTGTGATATATGTTGAGTTTGTTCCGGTAACTGAAGAAGGTAAATACCTTGCACCGGGTGAAAAAGAAAGAGGGTATTTATCAGATGAAATAAGCAGGCTTAGAGAAGAACATCCTGAAATGGTATTTGTTTCATTCCCCGGGGATGAAAAGAGCTCTGGCGGATGCATAGCAGCCGGAAGAGGATTTTTCCATATTAATTCCCACGGTGGGGCAGAACCGTGTCCGTTTTCGCCGTATTCAGATATTAATATCCGCGAACATTCGCTTAAAGAGGCAATAAATTCTGATCTTTTTGTAGCTCTCAGATCGGGAGATATACTTGCAGATGATCATCAGGGCGGTTGTGTTTTATATGAAAAAAGAGATCAGGTAGAGGCTATCATGGCGGCAAAACAATGCAGATGAAAAAATATTATAAATAATTTCTTTTGTAAAAATAAAAAACATGAAAAAAGTCATGGTAAATGTGTACAAAAAACAAAGATAAAATAAAGAATCAATTGTTCAAATGTTAAAATGTATATATTTTGAGACAAATTTTTTGATTTTTTGTTGACAGGAATATTTGGGTGTGGTATATTTCTTTTTGTCGCCGCGAGAAACACGCAAGCGACAAAAGATAATCCTCGATAGCTCAATGGTAGAGCACTCGGCTGTTAACCGAGGGGTTGTAGGTTCGAGCCCTACTCGGGGAGCTTAGTGTAAAAACTAAATAAGGCCCAGTGGCTCAGTTGGTTAGAGCGCCGCCCTGTCACGGCGGAGGTCGTCGGTTCAAGTCCGTCCTGGGTCGTTCTGTGGGATCTTAGCTCAGCTGGGAGAGCATCTGCCTTACAAGCAGAGGGTCACAGGTTCGAGCCCTGTAGGTCCCACTTAACTAAATAAGCCGATGTGGCTCAATTGGCAGAGCAGCTGATTTGTAATCAGCAGGTTAACGGTTCGAGTCCGTTCATCGGCTCTTTTCTATAAAATATATAGAAAAGTTTTGCGGGTGGTTTCCCGAGTGGCCAAAGGGGACAGACTGTAAATCTGCTGCAACTTGCTTCGATGGTTCGAATCCATCACCACCCAGTTTCAGCTAAATAAAGTTGAATGCCCAGATAGCTCAGTTGGTAGAGCAGAGGACTGAAAATCCTCGTGTCGCTGGTTCGATTCCGGCTTTGGGCACGATTCAAAGACTATTGTTTTAACAATGGTCTTTTTTGTTATGCATTAACTTGATGTTGTTTAGTTGGAGAGGGATTTTATGGTCAAAGGTGTATTCGGGGACAGAGCTTTTAATAAAAAGCTCATGCAGCTTGCGCTGCCTATAGCGCTGCAGAGTCTTATGCTCGCATCAGTAGCTGCCGGAGATGCAGTAATGCTGGGGCGTGTTGAACAGGATTCTATGGCAGCGGTTTCACTTGCCGCGCAGGTGCAGTTCATACAAAATATGGTGATTTCTTCGATCACAGGTGGAATTACCATTCTTGGAGCACAGTATTGGGGAAAAGGCGATAAAAAGACTGTGAAGGATATATTTGGCATGAGTATACGAGCTTGTGGTCTTGTGTCATTTATTTTCTTTATCGCATGCTGTTTTTTCCCATCAGAACTCATGTGCCTTTTCACGAATGAAGAAAACTTGATAAATATAGGTGCAGGATATTTGCGGATTGCGGGTATATCATATCTGCTCACGGGAGTATCCCAATGCTATCTCGCTATTATGAAGGTGACAGAGCATGCCGGTCGTACAGCGCTGATCAGCGCTGTAACTGTAGTGTTGAATATCGTGCTCAATGCGGTGTTTATTTTCGGGCTTCTTGGCACACCTGCACTGGGGGCGAGAGGTACGGCTGTGGCAACGCTTATCGCGAGGATAGTTGAGCTTGTCTGGGCAATGGGCTCATCATTTGAAAAGGGATATATTCATCCGTCCATTGCTTCACTGATAAAGTGTGATAAGATTTTGGCGAAGGATTTCAGAAAATGTTCGCTGCCGCTTCTGGGAGCGAGCCTTTTTTGGGGCGTTGGATTCACGTCATATACGGCTATTATCGGGCATATGGGTGGAGATGCGGCTGCGGCTAATTCAATTGCAGCTGTTGTAAGAGATCTGATCTGCTGTATGTGCAACGGCATAGCTGCTGCAGGCGGCATAATAGTTGGAAATGAGCTTGGAGCCGGAAATCTTGAGCGCGGTAAGAACTATGGCCAAAGACTTGCGGTGATGTCATTTATGATAGGAATCCTTTCAACTGTTATGGTACTTGCGGTCACACCGGCAGTTGTAAAGTTCATGATATTGACAGATAAGGCAAAGAAATACCTTGTCATAATGATGGTGATAATGGCGGTCTATATGATCGGGAGATGTGTAAATACTGTAGTAATAAACGGTATCTTCGGTGCAGGAGGGGATACGATATTTGATATGTATTCACTGGCGGTAATGATGTGGTGCATCGCTATTCCACTTGCCTTCTGCGGAGCGTTTGTTTTTCACTGGTCTCCGCTTCTGGTATATGCATGTACATGCCTTGATGAAGTGGGTAAGATACCATGGGTAATTCATCATTTTCGGAAATATAAATGGGTGAAAGACCTTACGCAGTCAGAAAGATCGGCATCAATTTAAGGGTTTAAGAAAAATAGGAGAGAGTTATGCAGCAAGATATGACAAAAGGACCTGTGCTTTCACAGCTCCTTAAATTTACGATTCCTTTGTTTATTGGAAATATGTTCCAACAGTTTTATAATATGGCGGATACAGTCATCGTAGGTCGCTTTGTAGGCGAAAAAGCACTTGCGGCAGTTGGTTCGACGGGTACGGTAATGTTTTTGCTCATGGGATTTTCTATAGGCATAACATCGGGATTTGCGATACTTACGAGTCAGCGCTTTGGAGCCGGAGATGAAAAAGGTGTAAAGCAGACCATAGCGACAGGAACTATACTTACTGTACTGATAGCGTTGGTGATAACTATAGGCTCAAATATGGCGATAGATCAGCTTCTGACGATGATGAACACCCCGTCAGACATTGCAGCAGACGCGAGAAGCTATCTTGGAATGATCTGTAATGGAATTGCGGCATGTATATTTTATAACCTGTTCTCGGCTTATTTAAGAGCTGTCGGAAACAGCCAGGCACCGCTTTTCTTCCTCGTATTTTCGGCAATACTTAATATTGTATTGGATCTTTTCCTGATAATAAATGTAAAAATGGGGGTTGCCGGAGCAGCTCTCGCTACAGTCATGTCCCAGGGGATATCGGCAGTACTTTGTATTATCTATATTTTTGCAAAGGTAAGAATACTCGTTCCGGAAAAGGATCAGTGGAAGATCGATGCACCGGTGGCCTTAAACCAGATGCGGATGGGAATACCAATGGCACTTCAGTTTGCGATAACAGCTTCCGGAACAATGATAATGCAGACTGCTATAAATATATTCGGATCTACAGCTGTAGCGGCTTTTACAGCGGCCTCAAAGGTTTCCAATCTTCTGACACAGGGAATGGTATCCATGGGACAGACGATGGCTACTTACTGCGGTCAGAACTATGGAAAGGGCAATATTGAAAGACTTCGTATCGGCGTAAAGAGAGCTGTTCAGGTCGAGGTCATATATTCACTGATAGCAGGAGGACTTTTTATCGTCCTTCTTCCGAATATGGTTTCGCTGTTTTTCTCAGGAAATACAGCAATAGAAGAGCTTATGCCATGGGCCAGGACATATGCATATGTGAGCCTTACATTTTATATACCTTTGAGCCTTATCTTTATATTCAGAAGCAGCATTGAGGGCTGTGGATATGCTCTTGTAGTACTGGGCTGCGGTATTGTTGAATTTGTGGCAAGGTGTGGTGTGGCATTTATTTCAATGCAGGTAAAGAGCTATTTTCTTGCAGTTGCCTGCGATCCGGCTGCATGGCTTACAGCGGGGATATTCTCGACGGCAGCATTTTTCTGGTGTTTGAAAGACGTGAAAAAAAGAATTGAGAAAACTGAGAAAAAGGATTAAAATTATAATGAATTTGTTGGGTATATAAAGGGGGATATGTTTATGAATTATGAAATTACCGGAGGAAATCTGCCTGTAGTTACCATTAATCTGGACGCAGGCGAAAGTGTTGTTACTGAAGGCGGTGGAATGGCGTGGATGTCGCCGAATCTTAAGATGGAGACCACTTCCAACGGCGGAGTCGGAAAAATGATAGGGAGAGCTTTTTCCGGTGAGTCAATGTTTCAGAATATTTACACTGCTGAAGGCGCACCGGGAATGATAGCATGTGCATCAAAGTTTCCGGGATCTATCAAAGCTTTTGAAATAACACCGGGCACGCCGATCATTCTTCAGAAGACGGCCTTTCTTGCAAGCTCAAAGGGCGTAGAGCTTGCAGTTGAATTTCGTAAAAAGATCGGAACAGGATTCTTTGGAGGTGAAGGATTCATCATGCAGAGGGTTTCGGGAAATGGACTCTGTTTTGCTGAATTTGATGGACATGTGGTCGAGTATGAGCTTTCTGCAGGAGAGCAGATAGTGATAGATACAGGACATCTCGCCGGAATGTCAGGAAGCTGTCAGATGGACATTCAGTCGGTAAAGGGGGTAAAGAATGTACTCTTTGGCGGCGAAGGTATCTTTAATACAGTCGTAACAGGACCAGGTAAGGTATGGCTTCAGTCTATGCCTGCATCGAATGTTGCAGCGGCGCTCAGTAGTTATATAGTAACTTCAAAATAAAT
>JAILMH010000060.1 GCA_024692715.1 Lachnospiraceae bacterium | reverse complement strand
CCAACCCAATCGGGCTTTCATGCGTAAAAATAGAAAGTATAGAATATAACACAGAAAACGGTGCAGTCATACATGTGAAAGGTGCTGATATGGTATCAGGCACACCTGTTTACGACATAAAGCCTTACATACCATTTACTGATTCACACCCGGAGGCAAAAGAAGGCTTTACAAAGACCACAAAAAAGTACTCTCTCGAAGTTGTATTCCCGGAAACTCTCAAAGGAATTCTTCCAGAGCAAAAAGAAAAGGCCCTGATGTCCATCCTTTCAGAGGACCCAAGGCCTTCCTATGCCCGCAAAGACGAGAACCGGATTTACGGCTTTCCCTTCGCAGGTCATGAAGTTAAATTCAAAGTCAGTTTTTCAACACTGACACTTGTTTCTATCGAAAAAAATCACTGAGCCTGCTCAGCAGCCTGCTGCTGAGCTATCCATGCTGCAAGTGCAGCCTCTACCTGTTTTTGCTGCTCTGCAGCTGCCTGCTCAGCCAGGAGTGCTTCATCATCATGAACAACAACGACTGTTCCGACCGGACAATTCTCATAAAGATAAGGCATATTTGCAGGCGGAACATTTACACATCCATGAGATCCATTTGTAAGATAAATACTGTCTCCAAAACTTGATCTCCAATTTGCATCGTGAATTCCCACATTACCTGTAAAACGCATCCAATAACTTACCGGAGACTCATAATCTTCTCCCCTGAGCACTCTGTTTCTCTGCTTATACTGAATCGTAAAAACCCCCTTAGGCGTTGAATTTCCCTTATTAGGGTTACCAGTAACTATTGACGTCAGATAAACACACTGCCCATTTTGGAAATAAGCCAGCAGCTGAGTCGTAATATTAATGTCGATATATGTACCATTTCCATAGGTAAGCGAACCATCGCTATTCTGAATTGTTGTATAGGTAGCTCTATGAACACCTCCGGGAACTATACCATTCAACACACCTCTGATATAATTTATCTCCGTGAGCTGATCTATCTGATTCACTCCATAATTGTACTTCGCCGCCAGTGCCTGCACAAAAGCCGTTATCATTTCATCATTAGTGTGAAAAAGCTGCATTGTCCCCACATCTATAGTAAGCGTAGGATCAACACCCTCCGGTATTGCAAGGCCTGTAAAATCATAAGTGATCGTTTCCTCTGCATGTCCCTCAAGCGGATCGAGCATCGGCAATGTCAAAATAGTTAATACAGTCAGCAAACACACCAGCAGTCTGAATTTTTTCTTCATGTTATTTTACCCCTCTTTCGTCTCCACCATGCTGAAAATCATCGTCATCATCCTCATCCGGATCATAAGTCTCTAAATCATGCTCTTCTTCCTCAGCTCTGATATAATCACTTTTACGTCTTTTGCTGACAGCGATCATAGACTCATCTTCCTTATCAGAAATTTCAGATGCCCTTCTTTTATCTTTCTGAAGTTTCCTTTTCTCTATATGTTTTTCTAATAATTTAAGTGAAAAAATACATGATGCGGTAAATAGAAAAATAGAAAATAGCATAAAAAGTAATGGAAACAGTCCTTTCATGACATATCTCTCAAAAAGATATGTATGAAGAACTGCTCCCAGACCATTTGCTGCAGTCAGATTGACATACGCAAACTTTAACTCTTTTATGCCGTAGACCAAAAAATAGTCTACAAATGCAATTATCATAACAACCGGGAGAAGAAGCAGCAATGCAAGCGCTCCCTCCCGGAAGAAAAACATCCACACATAGACCGGAATGTAATTTATGATAAGAAGTATAAGCATTTTTCGAGTTGACATGTACGCCTCCCCCAAAAAGCGGTCATGCCGGTATCGTTTTATTTTACAACGATATTAACGATCTTACCCGGAATATAGATTTCCTTGACAACGCTTCCTGTAAGCTTGTCCTTTACAGCCTCTTTGGCTTTTTCAAGTACTGCTTCTTTAGCATCATTTACAGAAATTTCGATTGTTGCACGAACCTTACCGTTAACCTGTACAGCAATCTTCTTTGTATCTTCCTTCATAGCTTCTTTATCAGCTACAGGCCAGCCAGCCTTAAATACTGACTCTTCATGTCCAAGCTGACTCCAGAGCTCTTCTGCGATGTGAGGTGCAAATGGAGCCATGAGCTGAACGTATGTTGAAAGTGTATCCTTATCAACACCATCAAGCTTGCTGAATGTATTGTTAAACTCCATAAAGCCTGAAATTACTGTATTCAATGAGAATGTCTTAAGTCTTGAATCAATTGTATCAATAAGCTGATTTCTAAGACGGATAAGCTCCTTTGTAGGCTCAACATTCTTATCCTTGTTATCCATAACAAGGTTCCAGAACTTGCAGAGATAACGGAATACACCATCGATTCCCCTGTCATCCCATGCGCTGTCCTGCTGTGGCGGTCCAATAAAGAGCTCATAAAGTCTCAGTGAATCACAACCATAATCACGGATCATATCATCAGGTGATACAACGTTTCCAAGTGACTTACTCATCTTGATTCCCTTAGGTCCAAGGATCATACCCTGGTTAAAGAGTCTCTTGAACGGCTCATCGAATCCGACTACTCCGATATCGTGAAGGAACATTGTCCAGAATCTTGAGTAAAGAAGATGGAGAACTGCATGCTCTACACCACCGATATACATATCTACCGGAAGAAGTCTGTCAGCTTTTTCACGGCTGATAAGCTCATTATCATTGTGTGAATCAACATATCTCAGGAAATACCATGAAGATCCTGCCCACTGAGGCATTGTATTTGTCTCACGCTTTGCAGGTTTTCCACAGCAAGGACATGTTGTATTTACCCATGAGTCGATAGCTGCGAGTGGTGACTCACCTGTATCTGTCGGCTGGTATGACTCAACATCCGGAAGAAGTACAGGAAGATCCTTTTCAGGAACCGGCACTGCTCCACAGTCAGGACAGTGAATGATCGGGATAGGCTCACCCCAGTATCTCTGTCTTGAGAATACCCAGTCTCTAAGTTTATAATTCTTCTTTGCACGTCCGAATCCAAGCTTCTCTACGATATGAGGTGCTTCCTTCTTAAGCTCTGCAGACTCCATGCCATTCCAGTCACCTGAATTGATCATAGTACCTACAGCGTCTGTGTAAGCCTCCTCCATATTTTCGATCTCTTTGCCATCCTTTGCGATTACCTGAATGATAGGAAGTCCGAATTTCTTAGCGAATGCAAAGTCTCTGTCATCGTGAGCAGGTACGCACATGATAGCACCTGTACCATAGTCAGCGAGAACATAATCTGAAAGCCAGATCTGAACTTTATTTCCATTAAGAGGATTGATAGCATATGAACCGGTGAATACACCTGTCTTCTCCTTAGCCTGCATACGATCTACGTTAGACTTGTTTGCAGCTTCGGCAATATACTTTTCAACCGCATCCTTCTGCTCAGCAGTTGCAAGCTTTCTTGCAAGCTCGTGCTCAGGTGCGAGTACCATAAATGTTGCACCGTGAAGTGTGTCAGGTCTTGTTGTATAAACTGTGATAGATTCGTCAGAACCCTCAACCTTGAAATCAACTTCAGCACCGTAGCTTCTGCCGATCCAGTCCTTCTGCATCTTCTTAACCTTGTCAGGCCATTCAAGATCATCAAGATCATCGAGAAGTCTGTCAGCATACTTTGTGATCTTAAGCATCCACTGACGAAGATTTTTCTTTGTAACTTCGCTGTGACAGCGTTCACATTTACCGTCAACTACCTCTTCATTTGCAAGAACTGCCTTACAGCTCGGGCACCAGTTAAGAGGCATTTCTTTTTCATAAGCAAGTCCATGCTTGAAAAGCTGTACGAAGATCCACTGTGACCATTTATAGAACTTAGGATCTGTAGTATTGAGCTCCATATCCCAGTCATAAATAGCACCGATCTGCTTAACCTGTCTCTTAATATTGCGAATGTTCTCTGCTGTAGAAATTGAAGGGTGCTGACCTGTCTTTATAGCATAATTTTCAGCGGGCAGACCAAAGGCATCCCAGCCCATCGGATGTATAACGTATTTACCGTTCATCATCTGGAAACGGCTCCATACGTCAGAAATTACATAGCCTCTCCAGTGTCCAACATGAAGTCCTGCTCCCGATGGATACGGGAACATGTCTAGGCAATAATATTTCTCTTTCTTTCCGTCATCTACATTGACTGGATGTTCAGCCCAGACTTTTGTCCATTTGTCTTCGACTGCACTATGATTATAAGCTTCTGCCATGTCAAATATCTCCTTAACTAAATGATTTTAGAATATCGTTTTAAGTCTAAAGCGGGCAGGCCAAAAAGTCAAGATTACTTCACCCGCCAATATAGCTCTTCTGCACCATTTTCTTTGACAAGTTTATAATGTCTGAATACATAATCCTTAATATCATCGTCATCAAAGGATTCTAAATCTTCAGACACTATCCATTTGGGTCTGTCATTTTCGAGAAAGGCCAGTGCCTCGACCTTTATTTTAGGGTACAGATGCAGGAAATATGGCATGTTTACGCAATACTTATTAAGTGGGAGTTTTCCTAAGACCTCATAAAATATCATCCCGGATTCCAGATTATAAATATCATCCCTTTCATTCTCCGGAACCTCCTCATATATTTCATGCACATGATCGATATAAACATAGCTTTCATTATTGTTTGCTATCCAGTGGTTTTCTTTTATTTTATCAATACTTACAGGTGCATAAGCCGCTATTATAGCCATGAGCACTATCATTCCTGTAATTCCCGGAACCATATATGAAGCCTTTTTCTTCATTTTAGTTGCAGTTTCAGGAAGAAAACATAGAAATAAAACTAAAAGCGGGAGCTCCGTTATGAAATAATAATTAAAAGGAGTACCAAGATGCAGCAGGATATAAGTTATCAGCGACATACTGAGCAGCAATATCTTCTTATACAATTCAACATTTTTCTTAGTCGCATAGGCAATTCCAAATACAAAGCTTAAAATACATATCAGAAGCTGAAGCTCCCAATCAAGAGAAAAACTTTCATAGTAATCAGTTCCTCTCTTAAATCCAAGCCAGAAAACGCACAATATTAAATCCTGCACAGCTCCACGCATGGCAAAATACGCTATTATCGGAACTGTGGCAAATGCAGTTCCTGCCATAAAATATAAAATGCTTTTCCATATCGACTGAATATTTTTCTCACTGAGAAGCATTATAAAAACAGTTAATATAACTGCCGTCATCGGAGCTGCGACCGTCATTTTACCCCAAAAGATGATCGCAAAACACAACCCGAATACAAAGGCATAGTTACCTGTTTCTTCATATTTTTTCAGCCTGATGTAATTTACTCCAAGCAATATGCAGAGCATATTTAAGGGCAAAAAGAGCTCTTCTGCCGTATTTCCTCCCCAGAGCAGTCCTGTATAGATAAAATAAAAAATCCCAAGGGAGATCCATGACCATATCCTGCCTGAAAATATTCTCAATAACTTATATATAAGAAAGGCTGAAACTCCCGCAGAAATGCACTGTATAAGAACTATTCCGCCTCTGCCTCTTATAAAAAGCTGTCCCAGTGCTTCATAGAAAAAGAGAGTCGGCCCTTTCAGATCAAAATAGTCTTTATAGGGAACCTTTCCCTCAACTATCGCCCGACCCATCAGAGAATACCACGCCGCATCATAGCCATAGGCGTCCTTATAGACCGGAGATGTCCACGTAGACGCAAGCAGTATGAAAATGCAGCCGCTGATGATAACGGCTGCATTTTCTATTAAGTCTCCGATCTTAATCTTCGACTGAATCAACTAATTTATCCTTTCTGGCTTCAATTTCCTTCGCCTGAACATCTCCCGGAGCCTGCTCATAGCGATTAAATTCAAATTCGTACTCACCCATACCACCGGTCATCGAACGGATATCCGTACCATATTTATAGATCGAAGCTTCCGGAATCTCTGCCTCAATGGTCTGCTTTCCGCTTCCGTTTGGATTCATTCCGAGTACCCTTCCACGTCTCTTGTTAAGGTCTCCCATGATATCTCCCGTAAACTCATCCGGTACTGTTACCTTCAAAGTCATTATAGGCTCAAGGAGAATTGGATTTGCCTTCATAAATCCATCCTTAAACGCAAGCTTTGCAGCGGTCTTGAAAGACTGCTCAGAAGAATCAACAGGATGATATGATCCATCATAGAGGATCGCCTTGACTCCAACTACCGGATAAGCTGCAAGAGGTCCTTTGGTAACGGATTCAGCAAGACCTTTTTCAACTGCCGGGAAGAAGTTCTTAGGAACTGCTCCTCCAACTACCTGCTCTTCAAATTTGAACGGTGCCGTAAGATCTCCCGATGACTCAAACTTCATCTTTACATCACCATACTGGCCATGTCCGCCCGTCTGCTTCTTATACTTGCCTTCAACATCTGATTTACCGCGGATCGTCTCACGATATGCAACCTTTGGTCTTGAAAGCTCCACTTTAACCTTATACTCTTCCTCAAGCTTTGTCTTGATGATATCAAGCTGCTGCTCACCGATTCCTACCAGGAGAGTCTGATGATTTTCCGAATCATTGATGTTCTTGATCGTAAGATCTTCTGCCGTGATCTTTGCCAAAGCCTGCGAGATCTTGTCCACATCTGATTTATTTACCGGCTTATAGCGCATTGCAAAGTAAGGTGTAGAGATCAGAAGCTTAGGATATGTGATAGCCATAGCCTTTGTGGAAAGCGTATCACCTGTTTTGGTAACAGAAAGCTTCGCAAGTGCTCCAATGTCTCCTGCATGAAGCTCATCAACTTCGATAGCCTTTGAGCCGCACAGCACATACATCTTGCCGATCTTGACCTCGGCATCTCTCTTTTCGTTATAGATCACATCCCCTGTCTTAAATACTCCGGAATTAACCTTAAATAATGAATATTTTCCAATGAATGGATCAATAATAGTCTTCCACACAATTGCTGACTTTGGCTTTGAAAAGTCATAATCAGCCTCAAATATCTCATTCGATGCTGTATTGATACCGGAAACCTTACGTCCCTCAGGACTTGGCAGGTACTTCACACAGTCATCGAGCAATGTATAAACTCCCTGAAGCAATGTATTTGAACCCATCGTCATAGGCACGATAGTTCCATCACACACGCTCGCATGAAGAGCTGCTCTCATTTCAGCCTCTGTAAAGGTATCACCATTAAAATAGCGATCCATGAATTCCTCTGATGTTTCAGCAATGGCCTCCATCAAAAAATCACGATATATTTCGAGATTTTCCTTCGAATACTCAGGAATCTCACACTCGACTGCATCGCCCTTGTCATTCCAGCGGTAAGCCTTTTCTGCAAGGACATTTACATAGCCGACGAATTTTTCATTTTCACGAATTGGGAAATGGAAAGGCGCAATCTTCTTTCCATAAAGATCTGTGAGCTCCTCCAGTACATTCTTAAAGCTCGCATCATCGATATCCATGTTAGATACATAGATCATTCGCGGGAGATTATACTTTTCACAAAGATCCCACGCTTTCTTTGTTCCGGTCTCCACACCGGCTTTACCGTCAACGACGATGATCGCAGATGCAGATGCACTCATTGCCTCTTCAACTTCACCGACGAAATCAAAGTAACCGGGTGTGTCAAACACGTTGAGTTTGGTGTTATCCCATTCGATTGGAATAACGGAGGTATGAATTGAAAATTTTCTTTTCTGTTCTTCTTTTGAATAGTCACTGATCGTCGATCCGTCTTCAATCTTGCCTAAACGGGTCGTCAGACCTGATAGTTTCGCCATGGCCTCAACGAGGCTTGTCTTGCCTGAGCTGCCATGGCCGAGCAATGCTACGTTTCTGATCCTGTCCGTTGTGTAAACATTCATATGGTGTACCTCCTTTACGCTACACTGAATTCCAACCTCCATGTCGAATTCAAGCGGCTCGCTTTAAAAGAATAACATTCCTTTGTTACTCTTTTATAACAAATGCCAATATTTTCTCCCCACCAGCATTTATCTGATAGGAATATTTTACTAAAGTTTAACTTTTTTTGCAACATAATTGTGCAATCTACACAATATTGCTTTGTACTTCTATACTTTAACGCATCAACGTGATATACTGACCACAGTAATGATGGCATTATGCTATAATTAGTATTAATATCTATCAGAGAGGAGTCCTCCAGTGGCAGAATCAACCAAAAGACTGAAGGTGGCATTTCTGGGTCTTGGTCTTATCGGCGGCTCGATCGCAATGACCGTTCGTCGCGTTTTCCCAAACGCCGAGATAATCGCCCTTAACCGTTCAGAAATTCCGCTTAACGAAGCGTTAAAAGCCGGTGTCATCGATGTAGGTGTACATGAAGTAGACGATATTTTTAAGAATTGTGATTTCATTTTCTTATGTATGCCTGTTAACACCAATATAAGTTATCTAAAAAAAATAGAACCATATCTCACAGAAAATACCATACTCACCGATGTTGGTTCTGTGAAAGGGATCATTCACGAAGCTGTAGAAAAAACACTTCCAAATGCGCATTTCATCGGCGGACATCCAATGGCAGGTTCAGAGAAATCCGGCTTTTCAAATGCCAATGACAGGCTGATTGAAAATACCTACTTTATCCTGACTCCCTCCAAAGCAGCCACAGAGGATGATGTTAAAAAATACAAGGAATTTGTAAGCAGTCTTGATTCGATTCCGCTTATCATTCCGCCAAA
>JAILMH010000053.1 GCA_024692715.1 Lachnospiraceae bacterium | reverse complement strand
CTGCTGTATTATCTGTACTTGCGACCTTTGTGCTGTAATACGAGAATGAAACGAAATCCACAGTATTATCACGGAGAATAGCCTTATTTTCCTCAGAAAGTTCAAGCTTTATATTCTCTCTTTCAAACTGCTTTAATGCATAATTTGGATAATAACCTCTTGCCTGAACATCTATGAAGAAGAAATTGCTTCTATCCATCTCAAGGCCTTTCCACACATCTTCACTTTTACATGAATATGGATAAACATTTCCACCTGCAAGCATGCAGCCAACCTTATTTTCAGGATCTATCTCATGAGCGATCTTTACAGCCCATGCAGAAGCAATGAGCTCATTATTTGCTGCTTCATATTTGATCTGAGTTTCGTTCTCACCTTCCTCAAATACAAGGCCTGCACCCATGAAAGGAAGATGAAGGATCATATTTATCTCGTTAAATGTGAGCCAGTACTTAACAAGTCCCTTATATCTTGTAAAAAGTGTTGTTACAAGATTTTTATAAAACTCAATAAGCTTAGGATTTCTCCATCCACCATACTCTTTGATAAGATGAATAGGACAATCAAAATGAGTAATCGTTACAAGAGGCTCAATGCCATACTTATGGCACTCCTTAAATACGTTCTCATAAAATTTAAGTCCGGCCTCGTTTGGATTCTCCTCATCACCATTAGGAAAAATACGCGTCCATGCTATAGAAAGTCTGAAGCACTTAAATCCCATTTCTCCAAACAGAGCAATGTCTTCTTTATAGTGATGATAAAAATCAATACCCTCCATTGCCGGGTAAAAATGCTCATTATCCGGTTCAAGATGTTTAAGCTTTCCAAGCATTATCGGAAAACGATCTTTACCATGTGGTATTACATCTACATTTGCAAGGCCTCTGCCATCTACATTATAGGCGCCTTCGCACTGATTGGCAGCTGTTGCGCCGCCCCATAAAAAATTTTTCTGAAAACTCAATTTCATTTCCTCCTGTATAGATTTAAGTTCTTCCACTGCCTATTATATGTAAAATTACAATTCAATACAACTTAAATCATTTACAGCCCTTGCATAATGCACATGCAGAAGGAGTAACTGCGCATCCGCCTTTGGCAGTTTCTCTAAAATCAACAGATAATCTTCTGCCAACGTTATACATACAATCTATCATCTCATCCAGAGGTATCATCTGCGTTATCCCAGCAAGTGACATTTCTGCCGCAGTGAGTGCATTAGCTGCTCCTGCCGCATTACGGTTCTGGCAAGGATACTCAACTAGTCCGAGTACCGGGTCACAGATAAGTCCAAGCATATTCATAAGCACTGTAGATGCTGCATAAGTACACTGCCTTGGTGTACCTCCCATAAGCTCCACAGCTGCACTTGCTGCCATTGCTGAAGCAACACCGACCTCTGCCTGACACCCGCCGACTGCACCTGCGACTGTCGCATTCTGCATAGCGAGATATCCTATCGCACCTGCATTAAACAGACCGTCGATCACTCTGTCATCAGATATCTTGTATTCTTCCTGAAGTGCCAGTAAAACACCCGGTACAACACCTGATGATCCAGCCGTCGGTGAAGCCACGATAAGACCCATTGAAGCATTTACTTCAAGTACTGCCATCGCATAGGTTATCGCCTTACTTACAACTCCTCCTACTATATTTTTCCCCTTGATCCTGTGTTCATTCAACTTTTTAGCTTCACCGCCAATGAGACCACCCATCGATTTTACTGCATTTTTAGTCGGTGTCTGAGCCGACTCCTTCATGATCTTCCAGGCTTGCTGCATTTTATATATGATCTCATCTTCAGTTGTTTCAAACTGATCGATCTCTCGTCTCTTCATGACCTCGGAGATGGTCATTCCTTTGCTTTCACAGATCTCAAGCAATTCTTCTGCCTTCTTAAAATCCATAATTCTGCCTCTCTGTCAAATACCTTTTATATCTGCACCAACATTACATCTTCAACATATTTATTCTGCATGATCGCATCCTTAAGTTCTTCAGGAAGTGAACTGTCTGTCTCAACTATCGTATATGCTCTCTCATGCTTACCTTCACGGAAAAGTCTCATAAACGCAATGTTGATATTTCTATCACTGAGCGCACCTGCAATATGCTTGATCACTCCCGGCATGTCCTTCTGAACAATGATCGCCGCGCTGTATTCTCCGGAAAAATCTACCGGAACATTATCTATTCTAACTATACGGCACTTTCCTCCGCCGATCGACTCACCTCTTACATCAAGTACCCTTGCGTCTTCGGTTTCTATATGAATATCCACTGTATTAGGATGCACATCTGTCTCGACCTCATTTGTCAAAAACTTAAAATCGACCTTTCTGTCCTCCGCAATCCTAAAAGAATCTCTGATCCTCTTATCATCCGTCTTGAATCCAAGGATACCTCCGAGCAGAGCCTTATCTGTACCATGTCCGTGATAAGTCTTTGCAAAAGATCCATATAATGTAAACACAACTTTTTTTATACTTCCTCCAGCCATTTTCTGTGCAAGATATGCAATAGAGCTCGCACCTGCTGTATGGGAGCTTGACGGTCCTATCATATTTGGACCTAAAACATCAAATACACTGATTGAAGCCATATTTCCTCCTAATCTATTCCAACATTCTAATTTGAAAGAGGTCTGACTGTTTAATTCGTCAGACCCCATTGCTCACTAATTATATAATTTCAGCTTTCAAGCTATTATTATCTTCTTTCGGCGTTTTGTAAATATGTTTTCTGTAAATATTTTCAACTAAAAGTCCAATCGCATTATCTCCTGAAACATTACATGCTGTTCCAAAGGAATCCTGTGTAATGTAGAGTGCAACCATGATCGCACATATCGGGCCATCAGGGTCACCTGCTTCAGCACCGAAGATCATATAAAGGAAAGGAAGTGCTGTCATGATCGAACCGCCCGGTGCACCGGGGCTTGCCACCATTGCAACACCAAGAGTCGCAATGAACGGAACCACCGTTGCAATACTTATAGGGAGATCATTCATAAGACAGACTGCTGTGGCACATGAAACGATAGTGATCATAGAGCCGCACATATGAATATTTGCACAAAGCGGAACTACAAAGTTTCTTATCTGCTCGCTTACGCCTTCCTTCTCAGCGCACTGAAGATTTACCGGGATCGTTGCAGCTGATGATTGAGTTCCAAGAGCTGTTGCATATCCGGCAAGCTGGTATTTAATGAGCTTAAACGGATTCTGTTTTGAAACTGCACCTGATACTGTAAACTGTATAAGGATAGTTAACCAATGCATGATTATTACAACTAGGAAAACCTTCCAAAGAATACTGAGAATTGCAAAGGTCTTTCCTGAACGTGTCATATCTACAAAAGTTCCGCAGATATAAAGCGGAAGTCCCGGTATTATCGTATTGTGGAGTACAGCATCGATTATTGCTGAAAAATCATGCATTCCATTATAAAGCGTATTTCCGACTGTCCTACCTCTAAGGATTGAAAGCGAAAGACCAAGCATAAAGGCAAAAACAACCGCTGACATAGTATCCATAAGTGCCGGGATACTGATAGTAAGATAGGCACTGACAGAATTATCTGCTGTGGCTGCTATCTGATCCATAGCTTCAGGACTCATGAAGCTTGGAAAAAGTGTGCTTGATACAAAGTAGGATGCTGAACCAAAAATCAATGTTGAGCCGTATGCAAGCGCTACTGTTATCAAAAGGAGCTTTCCTGCTCCCTGAGACAGATCAGCGATTCCCATTGTTACATAGGCAAGGATCATTAACGGTATTACAAATTTAAGGTAACTGCTGAATATTCCCGACAGTGTGACCACCAGTCTGCAGACACCCTCCGGCATAAACTGCCCTATAAGAATACCGACAACAATTGCAATTATCAGCCTTGGAACAAGTCCCAACTTTTTCTTTTCCATAGATAAATACCCCCGAAATACAACTTTCGTCCTTCCTTTTTTGTTCAAGTATTTGGCCGTTAACTTGACTTATCTTATGCATTCATTGTATACTCCGAGATACAATTAATCAAATTCATTGTTTTTATGATATCAATTAATTTTTTTAATAGTTCTTGGGGGAAATCATGGAATTAAGACAGATATCGAGCTTCATGAAAATTGCTCAGCTTCACAGCTTTTCTAAGGCAGCCGAAAATCTCGGCTATTCTCAAAGTGCACTTACAATACAGATACAGCAGCTTGAAAAAGAGCTCGGAACAAAGCTCTTCGACCGTATCGGCAAAAAAACTCTCCTCACACCTCCCGGAGAAAGATTTTTAATCTATGCTCATAAAATTCTTTCAGATATTAACGAGGCAAATCTCGCTCTACACGACGATTCTGAGCTCAGCAACGCTCTTCATATCGGCGTGACTGACTCGGTCTGCTTTTACAAACTGCCAAA